>CAIODU010000115.1 GCA_903857165.1 uncultured Methylococcaceae bacterium
AATTCCAATTGATTACGTTGTTTAAGTTTTGAAATCGTTGGCGGCAAAGGGTTGCCGCCCTACAGTCCTTGTTACGCAGTAGGTCGGCAACCCTTTGCCGACATGGGCGTAAATAAATAAGTAACTAATAGATATAGAAATCGCTGTATATGAAATAATGGTCCGGCTGCAACCGGGCCTTTTTTTTTATAAAATATTAAATATTCCTTTATTTAATATATTACTACTAAACCTTCTAGCTATAACAATTATGAGCAATAATTATATCGTAAAAACCTATAATGAATTAAATACAACATATCTAGAAGATTTGTTTTCAGATCTTAATTTTATCAATTCTGATCATAAGGAAATATTTTATCAGGTCGCAAAAAAAATATTATATGTTAGTCCCTATGTTCATAATCAAATAAGAAATAACCCTGAAATATTTGTAAATATTGTTAATAATGGTTTTCTTTTTGAAAAATTATTTTCAAAACGGTATCTATATGATGTAAGTAATCTTCTTGTATCTGTACATACTGATAATGAATTATATAGAGTACTTCGTAATTATAGAAACCAAGAAATGATTAGAATAGCATGGAGAGATATTGCAGGATGGGCTAACATTGATGAGACCTTTCTAGATTTGACTAGTTTAGCAGAAGCATTTATTTCTGAAACCATGGAATATTTATTTTTAAAGGCTTGTAATTCAAGGGGTACTCCAATCAACCGCTCTGGTCATATCCAAAGATTAGTTGTACTTGGCATGGGAAAACTTGGTGCTTGGGAATTAAATTTCTCATCTGACATTGATCTTGTATTTTTTTATGAAGATGATGGTTATTTAGATGATAAACAATGTACAACTTATCATGAATTTTATACCCGACTTATTCAATCATTTATAAAATGTTTAGATACTGTTACGGATAATGGATTTGTTTTTCGTGTGGATACCAGACTTCGTCCATTTGGAGAAAGTGGCCCGCTAGTAATGAATTTCGATGGTTTAGAAATGTACTATCAAGGTCAAGCAAGGGAATGGGAACGGTATGCAATGGTGAAAGCAAGGGTTGTTGCTGGTGATTTCGTGGCTGGTGAAAAATTACAGAATATTCTAAACCCTTTTATCTATAGGAGGTATTTAGATTACCGTGCATTTGGTGAACTTCGTCAATTAAAAAAGAAAATATCCCAAGAATTAAAACGTAAAGATCGCAGGGATAACATCAAGTTAGGGATAGGCGGTATCCGTGAAATTGAATTTGTTGGACAGGTATTTCAATTGATTCATGGAGGACAGGATAAGATATTACGTGAAAGACGTATTATTGAAGTTCTTGGTATAATTGGAAAAATCGGCTATTTGCCACAAGATATCATTATAAAACTACAATATTCCTATCGCTTTCTACGTTTGGTGGAAAATCGATTACAGCAATACTCCGATAAGCAAACTCATGATCTTCCTACTAATGAACTACAATGCAAAAGCCTAGCTTATGCATTTGGTTTTGATGGTTGGCATGAGTTCTTGGAAAAGATTAATTATGTAAGAAGAATAGTACATGAAATATTTAGTCAAGTTATTGAATCTCCTCAAACTGAGGTTGATGAAGATGTGATTATTGACTGGTCTGACTCCGATGAAATCACGATAACTGCCCAACTTCATGAAATTGGATACTCTAATCTCGAAACGATTCTTCCATTACTTACTGAATTCCTAAAATCTTTTTCAATTCGGCAAATAACAGCAAGAGGTTCCGTCGAACTTAATCGCCTTATGCCGTTAATCTTAAGAGCAATTGTCAAATGTGAAAATCCATCTGAGACTTTGCGACGAATCCTTAAATTATTAGAAGCTATAGCCGGACGCAATGTTTATTTTACATTATTGGCCGAAAATCCACTTGCCTTGTCTCAATTAGTTAAACTGTCCTCCGCAAGTTCGTGGATTGTAAATTATATCGTTAAATATCCTTTATTGCTTGATGAATTACTAGATCCTCGTAGACTATATTCACCACTTAACCGACAAAGTTTATTTGAGGAATTAGATTCTTGTTTAATTCAGATTGAGAAAGACGATATTGAGGAATTATTTACCTCATTACGTCAATTCAAGCAATCTCATGCATTACGAATTGCGGCTGCGGACATTGTCGGTGTTATTCCTATCATGGTTGTAAGCGATTATTTGACTTGGCTGGCTGAAGCCTTACTCTCGTGTGTAATGCAGCAGGCTTGGAAATTTACAATACAACGTCATGGCACTCCACCTGATGCTTTTTCAGGGGAAATTAAAGGATTTGCAGTCATAGCCTATGGCAAGTTGGGTGGACTTGAATTAAGTTATGCTTCAGATTTAGATTTAGTTTTTCTTTATGGTGGAGTTGACGATTCGACCCTTACTGTAGGTGATAACCCAATTCCTTGTGGGCATTTCTACGCTAAGGTAGTTAAAAAAATGGTGTCAATTCTGACTACTCATACTTTTGCAGGTACGCTTTATGAGATTGACTTGCGACTACGTCCAAGTGGGAACTCCGGGCTTTTAGTAAGCAGCGTTGAAGCTTATGAAAAGTATCAAAAGGAAAATGCTTGGACTTGGGAGCAACAGGCACTTGTACGCGCCCGATTTATTGCGGGCGATTTCAAAATTGCTGAGATATTTAATGACATACGTTCACGTATTTTGTGTATGTCGCGTGATGAAATGTTACTACGGCAGGACATACGGCAAATGCGCGAAAAAATGCGTGAAAGTCTTGAAATCAAATCTCTTGGATATTTCGATCTTAAACAGGCTCGCGGTGGTATTGCTGATATAGAGTTTATAGTACAATTCGGTGTGTTAATGAGTGCATCCAAACATCCTGTCCTGACACAATGTACCGATGTGGTAAGGCTTCTTGCCAATTTACGAGACATCAGTTTTCTAAGTCAGGAAGAAGCTGATCTATTGAGAGAGGCTTATTGCCTATTTCGTGAACAAACTCATCGAGCAGCTTTGCTTGAACAACCGGCTACAGTCCCTGAGAAAGACTTTGCTGCAATTCGTACTAGGGTTCAAGATGTGTGGCGTGATAAAATTGAATGTACATAATTGCAAATTTTATCAATACTAACATACCGGAGAAATTTCAATGACGATGGACGACAGAGATGGCATCATCTGGCTAGACGGCGAATGGTTGCCTTGGCGGGATGCCAAGACTCATGTTTTGACGTACACCCTCCATTATGGTTTTGGTGTATTCGAGGGGTTGCGGGCCTATCAGACAGATAAAGGTACGGCAATTTTCCGCTTGCACGACCATACCGACCGTTTGTTCCGATCGGCTCATATTTTAAATATAAAAATTCCTTTCAGTAAAGATGAATTGGACTTGGCACAAATTGGTTCAGTCAAAGTTAATAAACTTGCTAGTGCCTATATACGACCAATGTGTTTTTTAGGTTCAGAGGGTATGGGAGTTCATGCCACTAATTTAACTGTACATGTTATGGTTGCGGCTTGGGAATGGGGCAGCTATCTCGGTAATGAAGGCATAGAGAATGGTGTAACAGTTCGTACTTCCTCATACACACGCAATCATGTGAATAGTTTGATGTGTAAGGCCAAAGCCAATGGCAATTACCTTAATTCGATTTTAGCTGTGCAAGAGGCGGCTGCCTGTGGTTGTGACGAGGCGTTGTTACTGGATCATGAAGGTTATGTGGCGGAAGGGAGTGGAGAGAATATATTTATCATTCGACGCGGAAAGCTTTACACGCCAGACCTTACTTCCGCTCTTGAAGGCATTACTCGTGAGACTGTGATGACTATTGCCAAGGAACAGGGTCTTGAAGTCATTGAGAAACGAATTACACGGGATGAAGTCTACATTGCTGATGAAGCATTCTTTACAGGCACTGCGGCTGAGGTCACGCCAATTCGGATTTTGGATGGGCGAGAGATTGGTTCTGGTACTCGAGGCCCTCTTACTACGAAGATTCAAGCCATTTATTTTGATTATGTCCATGGGCGCAGGGCGGGCCATGATGAGTGGTTGAGCTACTAAATTGTTAGAGACTTGGTGAAGTGTTCAAATCAAAACAAGCCGTTTCAGTATTTTATTGATTCGGCTTTTTTTATTTTTCAACTGCTCATGACCATGCATATTAGTCTTCTCAACGAATCGGCAGTAATCAATATCCTGTCGAAGTAATCAGCACACACTGTTTTAATTCGTTATAATATTTGTTTCTATCGCTTACTATATAGCAGGAAATCCATGTCTAATCATACGATCAATAAAGTCGCCTTGGCTTATTCGGGCGGACTCGATACCTCTGTAATCCTGAAATGGCTTGAGGAAACCTACGGCTGTGAAGTTGTCACATTCACAGCCGATATTGGACAAGGTGAGGAAGTCGAACCGGCCCGCGCAAAAGCCCAGGCCATGGGAATCAAGGAAATCTACATTGACAATCTACAGGAGGAATTTGTCCTTGATTTTGTTTATCCCATGTTCCGAGCCAATACGATTTACGAAGGAGAATATTTGCTCGGTACGTCAATTGCGCGCCCGCTTATTGCAAAACGGCTAATCGAGATTGTCAATGAAACTGGTTGCGATGCCATATGCCATGGGGCTACCGGCAAGGGTAATGACCAAGTTCGTTTTGAGTTGGGGGCTTACGCACTAAAACCTGAAATTAAAGTGATCGCGCCTTGGCGGGAGTGGGATTTGACCTCCCGCGAAACCCTGTTGGCCTATGCTGAAAAGCACAATATCCCCATCGAAATGAAGCGTGGCAAATCCTCGCCCTATTCGATGGATGCCAACTTATTGCACATCTCTTATGAAGGTGCCATCCTCGAAGACCCTTGGTCCGAACCTGAAGAAGACATGTGGCGATGGACTGTCTCACCGGAGGCTGCGCCTGACAAAGCCATTTATGTCGAATTGACTTACGAATGCGGTGACATTGTGGCTATCGACGGGGAGCGGTTAAGCCCGGCAAAGGTATTGGAAAAGCTCAATCAGCTCGGCGGGGCCAATGGCGTAGGGCGGTTGGATATTGTAGAAAACCGCTATGTCGGCATGAAGTCTCGTGGTTGCTATGAAACTCCAGGCGGTACCATTATGTTGAAGGCTCATCGCGCCATTGAATCCCTGACCTTGGACCGAGAAGTCGCCCACCTGAAAGATGATTTGATGCCCCGTTATGCCAGCCTGATTTACAATGGATACTGGTGGAGTCCTGAGCGGTTGATGTTGCAACAGATGATTAATGCTTCGCAGACCACAGTCAATGGTGAGGTGAGGGTCAAGTTGTACAAAGGTTCGGTTAGCGTAGCGGGCCGTAAATCTTCAAATAATAGCCTGTTCGATATGAATATCGCCACTTTTGAAGACGACAAGGGCGCGTACAATCAAAAGGACGCAGAAGGATTCATCAAACTGAATGCTCTGCGGTTGAGAATTGCGGGAAAGAAGGGGATTAAATTTACTGGCTGAATTCCGAGTGTATGTCATTGGAATAGTAAAAAGTGATTATCAGAACAATATCATGTTGGCAATGAATAAATAATCCCCATCCATCACCATGGCCTCAGATTCTGCCACAACTCGTCGCTTCTCCGTAGCGCTCTCGTTTCCCGGTGAATATCGGGAATTTATGCGACAGGTTGCTGGCTTTCTGGCGGATGCATTTAGCCAAGAGAGGGTTCTTTACGACCACTATCATGACGCGGAATTTTCCCGTTCGGATTTGCATATTTATCTCCCTACCCTTTATGGGAAGGAATCGGAACTTATTGTAATATTTCTCTGTGCGGACTATGCCTCCAAGCATTGGTGCAAGCTTGAATGGCGGCATATTAGCCAGTTAATCTCCAGCGCAGATGCAAACGGATTATGTTTTTCAGTTTCGGTCGCTTAACGCAAAAAACCTCAAGCTTTCCTAGTAATGCAACCACCAGCCAAATCTATCTGGCGGCTAAGGAAATCCTTGCAGATGACTACAAGGGTTTGAATAACGACGTGCAAGATGCGCTCACTGGCCAATTTCTTGTTAAAGCCAACCAAGACCAAGCGGCTGGTTACGCCTATGCCAGGGCTGAGAAGAACGCGCCAAAAATCGTGGAACGCCTAGCGTCTCAAGCCCCAGTATCGACCATCGTCGCCTTGGCCCAAACCCATGCCAGCGCAAAGGACTACAAAAAAGCGGCTGAATGGTATGGAAACGCTGCCCGACAGGGTGATGCCGAAGCGCAATACTCCCTTGGGAAGTTGTATGAAACCGGGAATGGTGTCACAACCAATATCGTAAAAGCCCGCAGTTTGTTCAAAGATGCCGCTTCACAAGGGCATGAAGGCGCGGCACGGGCGATGGAACAGATAAAGATAATGCCCGTGTCCACCAACCCAGTTCACGGCAGTCTGGATATTGAGATGGTGGCTATCCCGGCAGGGGAGTTTTGGATGGGGTCGGCTGATAACGACAGGGCAGCTTCTGATTACGAAAAACCCCGCCACAAAGTCATGGTTCAGGCTTTTAGTCTGGGGAAATACGAAGTGACGCAAGGCCAATGGAAGGCGGTAATGGGGTTCAATCCGTCTTATTTCCAAGAATGCGGCGAGAATTGCCCGGTTGAAAGGGTCAGCTTTTACGATGTGCAGAAATTCATCGAAAAACTAAATGCCCTAACTGGCATAACCTACCGCTTGCCGACCGAGGCGGAATGGGAATATGCCTGCCGGGCAGGAAAAGATTCCCCTTACTGCGGCGGCGATGATCCTGACTCGGTGGCTTGGTACGCGGACAATTCTCGCGGAACAACCCAACCAGTGGGGCGGAAACAGCCCAATGCTTTGGGTTTGCATGATATGAGCGGGAATGTTTGGGAATGGACATGTTCGGCTTATACGGGCCACTATGGGGACGGTAGTGAATCCCTTTGCGCAGAGGGCGACCGCAAGCGGGTGGTTCGTGGCGGTTCTTGGTACTTCGGCCCTCAGAACCTTCGGTCGGGTATCCGTGACTGGGACGGTCTAGCCTACGTCTACCTCGGCTTTCGTCTTGCCAGGGATTAATAACCCTTTGTTCTTTGCCCTTTGTGCTTTTGATTGCTTTTGCCGGCGAAGCCGGACGCGATTTTTTTTTGCCAACCCATGCTTCCAACGCGGTAAGGTGCAACAGGCGTCAACCGTGTTTCGCCGCTTGCCTCATGGACATGCTTATTAACTGACTGCTAAAGATGGAGCATCAAAGCTTGCTTTGACCGCCTGTCGCAGACAGGTGCAAAGGCCAATGCCGTTAAGTTAAGCCGTTCGCGGTGAGCCCTTCGACTACGCTCAGGAAAGCCTTGCCAGTCAAAGCAAGCTTTGACGCTCCAGCCCTTAGGTTCATGCGCAAGCATCATCGCTCCAAATGCCAATAACCCGGCAGGCTTTGCAGGCGCCCGTCCACCAAAGCGCCGCCGACAGTGAAGTGATAGAGGCTTTGCCATGCAGTATCTTCGATCCCGAGCAATTCATGCACCGGGTTGTCGAAGAAACAGCCGATGCCCGTCCCCCTGAACCCTGCCGCTTCGGCTTCCAGATATAGCACTTGGCCGATCAGCCCACATTCCCAAAACAGCCGCCGGTAAACCCACGGCCCTTCGGCCAAACCCGCCTCAAATTCACCTAGCATTCCGAGGCTAAAGGCGCTGTCCCCGGCGATGGCTTGTTGGCAGGACAAGGTGATCGCCGCTTGCCTTGCATCGGCGCGGATCAATCGGAACAAGCGCAGATGACCGGGACACCCTTCGCAGGTTTCCCAGTCGAACCCCTCCTTCATTGCCTCCCGCAAGGTCGATTCGGCATCTGCACTGCGGCAAAACAGATAAACTCCGGGCGGCAAGCCGTCAACCCGGTGGATAAACAATACCAGATGCACTCTTGGTGGCCAATTCCAAGCGTCGAAGGGGGGCTTATTGGCGAGTGGCAAGGTCGCCTCCAACAGGCGGTACAGGGTTTTGGCGGGAATCGAAGTCACCCCGTCGAAGGTCTGGGCGCTGCGGCGGTTCCTAATCAACGCGGAGGCGGTGAGTTCACCGAGCATAGGCGACCGTGGTTCCACCACAATTCCGGCCTGAATCCCTCCGTCGGGGAGTGCCTCAGTGCGCGGCTTATGCGCTGCCGTGCAAACTTCATCAATCACTGGCCAGTCGAAGTTGTGGGTGTGGCTCAGCGTGTTGGCCTGCCCCGTCCAAATACCCGCCCTCGCCGTGTCCACTAGCCTATCAATGTCGGGTTCGCCGTCAACAGCATGGCCGGTTTCGATCAGGCAGAGCAAATCCGGCGCCTCCGCCTCGGCTCCGGCAAAATCAGCCTGCCGGTTCAAACCTAACAGCCCGGCAATGTCATCATCGCCCCAAGCATCCAATAGGCGCACCCGCCATCCCAACGCGGCAGCGGCATAACGCAAGGCCCCCAGGGCGTGGCCGATGTCGTGTTGGCAATAACGGAAGGCGCGCTCGCCATATTTCCAAGCCTCCCGCCAATGGATCGAACTTAAGCCAACCAGCAAACCCTGGAAAGGGGGATTGAATTGGCAACGCCGCTCTAGCGCATGGTCATGGCTGACATAGTGAAAGACCCCCTCTTCCATTTCCGCGATGCCGGAAACAACTAGATAGGCTTCGGTGGGATGCAGGTTGCCGCTGGAAGGGTTGCACCGCAAAGCCCAGCGGTCGCCGCCGTATTGCTTCCACGCGGACAATCCGAACGAAAGCTCCAGCAAGATGCCCACACTTGCCTTATCCATGAGCGTGGGTGTTATTTTGCCGGGGTCGAATAAATCGGCATACAAGACCGCAAGCTTATCAGCCGCCAACGGCAGCGGAGACTGGGTGGCATCCGCGAAGCGGCGGAACGGGTTGGGTTGGGTCTCCCAATCCATGAAACCTGGGCTGGCGGCATAACGTCCGAAGCCGTGCTTGCTGCGCTGGTGGTAGGCACGGACACTGTTCAGTGCGTCCATCTGAAAATCCTCTGGCCTCGTCTGGTCTTTACTCATGGCTTTAACGGCTTTGGCTGGTTGGAGGTTTCGTATGTTATCAGCAATTGTTGGCCTGCCAGCGGTTGGACGGATGGGTTCTGGAAGCCATGCTTCAAAGGCCGGGTTCCCAAAGCCGGAGCTTGGGAACCCGCATCACTAGGGAGGTGAGTGTAGAAGGCGCACAAACTCCTCTGCCGGCAAGGGCTGGCTATGGTAATACCCTTGATACCTATCGCAGCCTTGCTTTTGCAGGAATTCAAGCTGCGCCAGGGTTTCCACGCCCTCGGCCAAGACCTTCAATCGCAAGGCGTGGGCCATGGCGATAATGGCGGAGGTGATTTCCATGTCGCTGCGCCCGTCGGGAATGTCGTCGATGAATTGCTTGTCGATCTTGATGGTATCCAACGGAAAAAGCTTGAGATAAGCCAAGGACGAATAGCCGGTGCCAAAGTCGTCGATGGACAGGCTTACGCCTAAATCCCGCAAACTTTGCAAAATCGCCACCGATTCAAGTTCACGCCTCATCAGTGTGCTTTCGGTCAGTTCCAACTCCAAGCATTCGGCCGGGAAGCCCGTTTCCGCCAATACGGCACACACCAACGCCTCAATATCGGCATAGCGTAACTGATGCGCCGAAATATTCACTGCCAAGCTGATTGGCAGCAAACCGGCTTCGATCCATTGCTGGCCTTGGCGGCAGGTTTCACGCAACACCCATTCGCCCAACAGGCCAATCAGGCCGGTTTCCTCTGCCATTGCAATGAAGCGGTTGGGCGATGTCAGCCCTTGGGTAGGGTGTTGCCAGCGCACCAGAGCCTCGGCACCGATGATGCGGCCGGTGGCAATGTCTATCTGGGCTTGGTAATAGACGCGCAACTCGTCTTCGATGATCGCCTTGCGCAATTGGGTTTCCAAGGCGACACGCTCACGGGCGGCCAGTGTCAGGTCGTCGGAGAAAAACTGGAAGGTTCCCCGGCCTGTGGCCTTGGCTTTGTACAATGCCGCATCGGCCTGTGACAGTAATTCCTCAGCCGTTTGGCCCTGGTCGGGGAACAGGCTGATGCCTATGCTGGTGCCGACATGCACTTCGATGCCATTGTCCAAGTGCCAGGTTTCGCCCAGCGCACGGATGAAGTCCAGGGCCACCGGGATGGCATCCTGCGGTTGGGAAAGGTTGTCTAGCAACACCGCAAATTCATCCCCACCCAAGCGGCACAACATGTCTGACCCGCGCAAGCGTTGCAGCAGACGGTCGGCCACACATTTAAGCAACTCATCGCCTGCCAGATGGCCGAAGCTATCGTTGACATCCTTGAAATGATCCAGGTCCAGTATCAGCAAAGCAAGTTGATGCCCTTCGCGCCGTGCCAGTTCGATGCTAAGTTCCAGGCGGCAACATAGCATCAAACGGTTGGGCAACTCGGTGAGCGGGTCGTGGTGGGCGAGAAATTCGAGCCGGGCCTCCGATGCTTTGATTCTGGATAGGTCGGCAAAAATGCCGACGTAATGGGTGGTCTCGCCTGATTCATTCCTGACTGCGCTGATGCTCAACAACTCGGGATAGATTTCACCGTCTTTTCGGCGGTCCCATACCTCTCCCCGCCATCGCCCGGTCGTTTTGATGTCCGCCCACATGGACGCATAGAAAATCCGGTCATGACGACCCGATGTGAATATGCGCGGCGTCTTGCCCAGCACTTCCTGCTCGGTATAACCAGTCAATTCGCAGAACGCCCGGTTGACCATTAGGATGCGTTCTTGGGCATCCGTCACCGTGATGCCTTCGTTGGTGTTCTCAAACACGGTGGCGGCTTGGCGCAGGCGTTCCTCGATTTGACGGCGCTCCACTGCAAAGCGCAGGATGCGCGACAGAAAGCCGCCGTAGACATGCCCTTTCACCACATAGTCTTGGGCACCTTGCCGAATCGCCGCCAACCCCATCCGGTCATCGTCGTTGCCGGTCAGCACCACGATAGGCAGGCTGGCAGCCCCTTTGCGCATGGCAAGCAGAGTGTCCAGCCCTGCGCTGTCTGGCAGGCCCAAATCCAGCAGGATGACATCGAAGGAATTCGTTTTGACCTGTTCGAGAGCCGCAGCCAACCTCGGCACACACTGGACGGAAAATCCCGTGTCACACTCCTTGGACAATAACTCATCAATCAGGTCGGCATCGCCCGGATTGTCCTCGACCAGCAAGACACGCAAAACATCAGACATTTTCTGCCTGATCTCCGTCAAGGGACAACATGACGATGCTCAACCAAAAGGTCTCGATGGATTGAACCACACGCAAAAACTGGTTCAGGTCGAGGGGTTTGGTGACATAACAGTTGGCATGTAGATTGTAGCTCTTCAAAATGTCCGCCTCGGCCTGCGAACTGGTCAGCACGACGACCGGTATCCGCAGCAGTTCTGGGTCCGCCTTGATTTCGGCCAACACCTCAAATCCACTTTTGCGGGGCAAGTTCAAGTCCAGCAAAATGAGTTCCGGCTTCAGCATGTCTTCGTAAGGTGCTTGTTTGTGGAGTAAGGCCATGGCTTTTTCGCCGTTGTCGACCACATGCAAACGGTTAAAAAGTTTACCTTGTTCCAACGCCTCGCGCACTAAATCCACATCGCCGGGATTGTCCTCCACCAGCAAGATGTCGATGGGCTTGATGATGCTATGTTCTCTCATACTATATTACATATCCTGATTGGCAAATTGTTTCAGCGGTAGGCCGGAATAAGCCCGCACCAGCGGGCGTTTCCGGCAAACTGACAGGCCGAATGCCGGAAACGGTCGTTGCACGACCTTATTCCGGCCTACATCAAATCCTTAATTCAACTGCATTGGGCTTGGGGGCATCCCTTCAATCTGGATTCCGGCGATCCATGCCGGAATGACGGAATAACTGCAACATCTTTCCAACCAAGTTTTACGTTGCGCCGTTGCGCCTAACCCGACCTACGCCCCTTTTGGTTTTGGGATAGTGAAATAAAATGTGGCCCCCTGCCCCGATACCGACTCGCACCAAATTTTACCATTATGCCGCTCGACAATGCGCTTGCAGAGGGCCAGGCCAATTCCCGTTCCGGGGTACTCCTGCCGGGTATGCAGGCGCTGGAAGATCACGAAGATGCGTTCGGCATACTTTGCCTCGAAGCCGATGCCGTTGTCCCGCACCGAAAACAGCCATTCATGGCCCAAATCACGGGCGGAAATGTGGATTTGCGGGGCCTCCTCGCGGTGGAACTTGATGGCATTGCCAATGAGGTTTTGCAGCAGTTGCATGAACTGGGTCGCATCGACAGAAATTGCAGGTAAGTCGTCATGGGTTACAGTCGCTTGGTTTTCCAAAAGGGAGGCCGCCAGGTTTTTTTTCACCTCGTCCAGTGTTTTTTCAGCATCGACGGTCTCCGTTGGCCGGGCACGGGTGTTGACACGGGAATATTCTAGCAGATCGTTGATGAGCCGTTGCATGCGCACCGCCCCGTCCACTGCGTAGCCGATGTATTTTTGTGCCTTGTCATCGAGTTGGCCTTCGTAACGCTGGCCCAGCAGTTGGGTGTAGCTGGCGACCATGCGCAAGGGTTCTTGCAAGTCATGCGATGCGACATAGGCGAATTGCTCCAATTCTTGGTTGGAACGTTCGAAGTCCGCCCGCGTGGTGGCCAGCCTTTCCTCCATCTGCTTACGTGCGGAGATGTCTTCCACCACGGCGATGTGATAGGTTGGCTCCTGGCCCGGCAGCCAAATCGGCGAAACGGTCAAGTTGACCCACACAATATGGCCTTTCTTGTGATAGTACCTTTTTTCCAGGGCGAAACCTTGCGTCTCCCCTGCAACCAAGTGCTGTATGTTATCCCGGTCAGCCTGTAAATCATCAGGATGGATGATGGACTGGAAGCTTGTCTGGAGCAATTCGTCATGACTGTAACCTGTTATGTCGCAATATTTTTGGTTAACTAGGACGATTTTACCGGTTTTTGATATGACTTGTACCACCCCGTGGAAGGATTGCTCAAAGATTGCCCGGAAGCGTGCCTCACTTTCGTGCCAGGCGTCTTCCACCCGCTTGCGTTCCGTAAAGTCAGTGATGGTGCCGATCATCCTGACGGGGTTGCCATCCGCCGATCTTTCGGTCATGCCGCGCGCACTCCACCAACAATAGGTTCCGTCTTTGCGCTGCATCCGGTATTCAGTGGCATAGGGCACACCCTGGCGCAAGTGGGCATTTAAGGCGGCCATGATTGGCCCGGCATCCTCAGGATGCAATGACTCCTTCCATGCTTGCAAAGTCCTTGGGAATTCGTTCAGATCATAACCCAGCAGTTTGTCAATATTGCCAAACCACTGAAGGCTTTGGCCTAGGCCCCAATCGTAGATCAAATCATTTGATGTCTCGGCGGCGATGCGAAACCGTTCCTTGGCTAAGTACAACGCCTCAGCCACTGTTTGCCGTTCCGTATCCAGAAGATGCTCACGCCGGTAGGCAAAGCCAAAACCCGCCAAACCAACCAGCCAAACCAGGCCGTGGGTTAGCGCCAGGGAATTGCTGCGTGTATGATTACCCGCCAGATACGGCTTCAGGGACACGGAAGCGTCGATGCCGCCGCCAATGTCGCCTAGTTTGTAGCCTTGTTGCGCATGGCAGCTAAGGCAACCCGGTTCGATGACGAACGGCAGCATCAGCCTTAAATAAGGCTGGCCGTCGATTAAACGTGAATCCAGCACTTCCTTACTACCTTGCCCGAAGCGGGCCAAAGCGCCAGCCTCCCAATCGTCGGCGGCATTATCGGGGTTGATTGGCGTCAAGCTGGTGACGCGGTTGCGAATACCGAAGGTGTCGCCGAAATCGGCTTGCATCTCGCGCAGGACATAAGCCGGGTTCATCAGCGTGAGTGCCTGTCCGGTGGTGGTGGTGACATCGCGGTCAGGCACTTGCAGATAGGGGTTGGGCGGGGTGTGTGCGGTGGGACGGACGTAGACTCCGCCGTGGGATGTGACCCAGCGGCGGAAACTTAACTCTTGGTTGATGCTGGTGCGGGCTACAGCCGTGGCCGCATCGAGCGTATAGGTCGTTTCTTGGAGCAGGTTCCAAGCCAGCGACCCAACCAACAGAACGCTCCAGCCGGCCGATGCCGCCACCAGCTTTCCGCTGATCGGCCCCAGCCTGCGGCCTTGCCACCAAGCCTCCAACGCTATCATCGTGCCTAGCAGGATAAGCAGCACTGCCGCCGAAACGGCCATCAGCGGCATGCCCCACCAACCGTAAGCAGTCTTGGACAAGGCACGGAAGGACACGATGCCCGCCAGCGCAAAACCCGCCACCAGAGTGCCTAGCACCGCCAATGCGACTGACTGCCCAATCGTCCTTCGCACGGTTGACAGCCACAATGCCGATGCCAGCAATATGAAACACAGCGCCGCGCCGGATGCTATCCGCACCTGTTGCACCGTGCCCACCGCTGTGGCCGGGCCATTGTATACAAGCTGGTCCACCCCTAAATCAAGGGTGAAGACATATTCAGCCAGGGTCAGCAAACCGATCAAACCGACCAGTGACGCGCAAAGCCTGGACAGCCAGACGAACATGACAGACGGGGCCAAAGTGCTGGAAAGCAACGCCACGCCGGTCAGCATGAAGCACAAGGCGGCGTTGGGCTTCATCGGAACCCATTCGGGATTGATGCTTTTAAGAACGGTGATATCCCATTCCCAGCCGACCAGCGCCAACCCTCCCACCAGCACCGACAACGTCCCCGCCCAGGCATACAGCCAGATTATTGGCTGGGAAGTTTGGCCGTTGGAACCGCTGGCTAGATGCATGTTTTTGGATGGCTTTAGGTTTGTCATGCAGGGTGATTCTCGGCTATTGCAGAATATCCTCCAGCAGTTTCCTCAAGGCGGATTCATCGAGTATGCCCAGCTTCTCCAGATAGCCGAATACTAGGTGCGGTAAAATCCTCAACAGCAACTTGCACAAACCGATTTGGTTGTTTGCGGTGTTCGGCGATGTCGCGATGGTCGGCTTCGATGCTTTTTAATACCCCTATGTCAAAATATTGTTCGCCGCAAAAATCGCACTCAATACAGGGTACATGCTCGACAATGAGCATTTCCCCGTCCTGATGATGGAGGTAACGGGTGGTTTTCGGGGCGAGGTTTTTATTTCCGCAAAATGTGCATTGTAGGGCCATTTTTAATTACCTCGTTCATAGGGGTTTTTGAATTTCGGAGGAGTAGGAACATAGACAGTGACTATCACCATCCACTCGTCCATACCGCCGCAGACGATATGCACGGGTTTGCCTAAATCGGTGAAACCGGCCAGCAAACAGCTTTCGCCACGACCGGTATCCGGGTATTGTTCGATAATTCGGCCATTTAGCAAGGCTTGCTCCACTTCCTCAAGGGTAAGTAAGTCATTTTGCCGTTCCCGGTCTCCGTGGCGAGAGTAACGGTAAAGTTGTACCGTTGCACATAGTTTTATCCAATCTAAGCTTATCATGGCATTATACCTACTCCCTCGCCTTTACTAAAACCAACCCCCCCGCCAATATCAAAGCCATCCCCAAGGGCCAAGGAAACAACTCCACCCTGGGCCGGTAATAGCGCTTGTCCTTCTCCACCGGCTCCAATTCGTCCAGCATGGCGTAGATTTTATCCAGTTCGTCCGTATCCCTTGCGCGGAAGTACTGCCCGCCGGTTTTTGTGGCCAAGGCGGTCATGGTTTTCTCGTCCAAGTCTTCGGAAGGGTTCACCCGGCGAGTGCCGAAGAAGTCGCGGATGATCATTTCGTCCGAGCCCACGCCGATGGTGTAAATCTTCAGTTTTTCTTTGACGGCGAGTTCGGCGGCTTGCAAAGGCTGCACTTCGCCCGCCGTGTTGGCACCGTCACTGAGCAGGATGAGGATGCGTTGGTTTTCCGGGTTTTCGCGCAGGCGCTTCACAGCCAAGCCGATGGCATCGCCGATGGCGGTTTTTTCACCGGCCAAGCCGATGGCGGATTCCTCCAGCAGGGTGTGAACCGTCTTGCGGTCGAAGGTGAGCGGTGCTTGCAAGTAGGCGCGGTCGCCAAACAAGATCAAACCGATGCGATCCCCGGCCCGGCGTTCGATGAATTTCCCGGCCACGGCCTTGGTTGCCGTCAAACGGTCCACCGCCTTTCCGTTCAGTTTGAAGTCCTGAATGTCCATGCTACCGGACAAGTCCACCGCCAACATCAAGTCGCGCCCGCTCATGGCCAATTCGATGGGTTCGCCCAGCCACTGCGGCCGGGCCGCCGCTGTCACCAGCAAAACCCAGGCAACGATGGCCAGCCAAAGGAGGCTGTGTTTAGGGGTGGCAATCCGGTGGGCCGAAGGCAGGTCTTGCAATTCCTCCAAGAAGGGCGCTTTCAACGCCGCTTGGCGGGTGGCATCCGCTGGCGGGATGAACCACCGCACCAGCCAAGGCAAGGGCAGACAGAAAAAAACCAAGGGCCAGACAAATTCGATCATTCTGCTGTATCAACTAGCGTTAAGTAGGAGCGGGCTTTAGCCCGCGAAAATCTATTAGTAAGCGAAAATCGCGGCCTGAAGGCCGCTCCTACAATTGATTTTTTTCATTTCGCGCTGCAATTTTGAATCTGATAGGTGATGAGGGTTTAGCCGAGGCTTGGCCCGACTTGGGCAGATGCTTGACCCACTCCCGGCACAGCGCGAACAGTGCGTCCAAATCGGCTTGGACCTCACGACGGTAAGGGGCTTCAATTAATAAACGTCCCGCGCCGGCACTAAAACGATTGTCATCCAAGGGGCCATCGAGAAAATCCAGCCATTGCTCGCCCACCAAGCTGGCGACCTCCTCACGGGGATAAACACTCAAGGAGATTCTCCGCAATAGAATCGCCAGTTGCTGCACTTTTGTACGCGCATCCGTCTCGCTTTGGACAATGGACTCCAGTTCGGCGAGGGCCAGTTTTTTCACCGTCTTGCGTCGCACAAACCGCCACAGCCATGCCAGCAGAGCCGACAGTATCGGGACACCGAACAGCAGCAGCCACCAGCCGGGGGCGGGTGGCCACCCACTGATGGGATCGGGAAGGTGAATATCGCGTAGGGGTAGATTCGGTTCCATGGTTCAACGGTTGGTGTGGCTGATGCGCAGACTTTCCCGCAACACCGCCAATGGGTCATCGGTGGTCAGGCAGGGAATTAAACGCATCCGATGTTGACGGGCGATTTGGGTGAGGGCCTCCAAGCGTTGGGCAAAACGGCCCGCATGGACTTTGGCGGCATCAGGAGATGCCTCCAGTGACAGTTCGCGACCGTCGTGCGCGAAACGGTAGCGTCCGCTGGTCGGCAATTGGCCCTCCAGTGGGTCGTAGAGGAATACCAAGATTACGTCACAATGCCGCCGCAGTCGCAACAGGCTATATTCTCCGGCGGTGCCTAGCCCGCGAAAATCACTGAAGACAAAAACCAAACTGCCTGGCCGGGCGTGATGAACCAGCCGGGCCAATGCCTGATCCAGACCCGGACTGGCGGCTGCACCGTTTGGGGGTTCCGCCTCAACCAGCTTTTGCAGCAGATGCAACACGGCGCGCCGTCCATGTTCGGGCTTCAACTCGACACCGCCCGCTTCGGTAAAGACTTGTCCGCCAACGCGGTCACCATGACACTGGGCGCTCCAAGCGGTCAGCGCGGCCAGGCGGGCGGCTTGGACATACTTGAAGACACCGCGAGTGGCGAAAAACATAGGCGCACGGGCATCCACGGAGAGGAATACCGGGCGCTCGCGCTCTTCCCGAAACAGCTTGGTGTGGGCTTTGCCGGTGCGGGCGGTGACGCGCCAATCCATATGGCGGGCATCGTCGCCGGGGGTGTAGAGCCGGGTTTCGTCGAATTCCATGCCCCGTCCTTTGAAACTGGACAAGTAATTGCCGCCTTGGGCTACGCGTATCTTGGTGTGGCGCAACTTTAGCCCGCCAGCAGACTGGCTGAGGAGGATCAAACCGGGCAGGGTGACATGGGCGACGTTATCGTTCATACGGTAGCCGAATTGATAGTGGGTTCAAATCTAGTTTGATTCCAAAATTCTATCTAAAAAATTATACGTGAATTTAAATCAATCCAAATCAAATTTAGTTTCATAATTCTGCTTGAGGCTGTCATCCTGTTCTTCCTTGAGCAGGAAGCAGTTTCCGACCGCCAGTCTCTCAATCTCCGTGCCCATGAAACAACGGAAGGCATCTTCCGGCGTACCCACAATCGGTTCGCCACGAACGTTGAAACTGGTGTTGACAATGACCGGGCAACCGGTTTTTTCCTTGAACCTTGCAATGAGTGCGTGGTAACGGGGATTGGTTTCGGCGTGGACGGTCTGGATTCTCGCCGAGTAATCCACATGGGTCACGGCGGGGATTTGCGAGCGGGGGACATTCAGCTTTTCGATGCCAAAAAGGGCCTCCTGTTCGGCGGTCATGGCGAAACGCTTCGATTTTGCCACGTCCGCCACGAGTAGCATATAAGGGCTGTCAGAATCCAATTCAAACCAGTCGGCCACGTCTTCCCCCAGCACCGACGGGGCAAAAGGCCGGAACGATTCGCGGTATTTCACCTTTAGATTAAGCACCGATTGCATGGAGGGCGAACGGGCATCGCCCAGAATTGAACGCCCGCCCAGTGCGCGTGGACCGAACTCCATGCGGCCTTGAAACCAACCTAGGGCTTTCCCCTCGGCCAAGGCCGTCGCGCTGGCCTCGATAATTGCTTCATCGTCGAGCACTTGAAAACGTGCACCTACCTTCCGCAAGCGCCGTTCAATATCCTCTTGATCGAAACATGGCCCCAGATAAGACCCTTTCATTGCGTCCTTTCCACTGGCATCCAAAATCCTAGGTTGGTGCTGGTATAAGTGGTAGCCGGCCAGTGCCGCGCCGAGCGCCCCCCCTGCGTCCCCTGCGGCGGGTTGAACCCAGATATTCTTGAAGCGACCGTCGCGCAAGACCTTGCCATTGGCAACACAGTTAAGCGCAACGCCGCCCGCCAGGCAAAGGTTTTTCATGCCGGTTTCTTTGGCTATCGACCGAGTCAACCGCAATACCACTTCTTCGGTGACAGCCTGGATGGAGGCTGCCAAGTCCATCTCCCTTTGGGCCAGCCTTTGCTCGGGTTTGCGGGGAGTGCCGCCAAAGAGTTTATGGAACTTCCCGTTTGTCATGGTCAGTCCGGTGCAATAGTCGAAATACGACATATCCAACCGGAACGAGCCATCTTCCTTAAGATCAATCAAGTTACTTAAAATAGTGTCGGCAAAACGGGGGTTGCCGTAAGGGGCGAGCCCCATGACCTTGTATTCGCCCGAATTGACCCTGAAACCCGTGTAATAGGTAAAAGCCGAATACAGCAGTCCAAGGGAATGGGGGAAATGAATTTCCTTGATGACATTCAATTCATTCCCTACGCCCAAGGCTAAGGAAGTGGTGGCCCATTCCCCAACGCCGTCCATGGTGAGCACGGCGGCCTCCTCGAAAGGCGACGGGAAAAAGGCGCTGGCTGCATGGCTGAGGTGGTGCTCGGAAAACAATAACTTGGAATCCCAGTCGAAATTTGGGGCGTAAAATTTTAATTCCTTGCGCAACAAGTCTTTCAGAAAGAGTTTTTCGCGCAGCCACAGCGGCATGGCCAGGCGGAAAGAGGCAAACCCCCACGGCGCGAAAGCCAAGTAGGTTTCCAGTAGCCGCTCAAACTTCAAAAAAGGCTTGTCATAAAACACCACATAGTCGATGTTGTCCAAAGTGACACCAGCCTCGCCCAGGCAGTATTCGATGGCGTGACGGGGAAACCCTGAGTCGTGTTTTTTTCGGGTGAAACGCTCCTCCTGTGCTGCTGCCAGGATTGAGCCGTCGCCAACCAATGCCGCCGCGCTGTCGTGGTAAAAGGCGGAAATTCCTAGTATTTGCATGGCTCAACACACCGTTAGAATAGAGTGTAAATAAACGGGGCGATGGCGGAGCCTTGTGCCAGCACCAGCAATCCGCCGAGCAACAACATGGAAAGAATAATAGGCAACAGCCAAAACTTCTTGCGCACCCGCAGGAATTGCCATAATTCAACAATGAAACTCATAGAAACTCCTTAAAATTGATTTTTCAGACTGTCCGGTTCCGGGCCGGATGGGGAGCGCACTATCCAATAGGATTGGGCTTGGGAGTCAAAACGCAGATGGAGCGGATCGTTGCCGAATAACCTGATAATCAGCCCAATTGGAGTGAATACCAGAAAAAACAGAACGCCTAACACCACCGGACTCACGATTTTGTGCAGCAAAAGACCGAATTTTGTCCAAACCCAATTCAAGGGTGCCAGGGTTTTCGGAATGGCCACGGCAAAGAGCAAAAAAATTGCACTGGCTGCGGCAAGCGAAAGGGTGAGGGCTTGATCCGCGAGTTCCGGGTAGGCGGACCAGAAAGGGCATCCCGTGATAGTGGCAGGATCAAACGAAAACGGCAATTTGCCGAAATAATTCAAGGCGGCTAGGAATAAAAAAAAACCGGAAAAGACTACGCCGAATTCACGATCATTGGAACCTTGAGGCTGTTCCTGTCGGGAAAAAGTTTCATGGGCCATAAGCAATCACCTCCTCGCAATAAATTTTTCCAATACGTCATCCAAAAAGTTCCAGCCTTGATCCGTGCAGCGGATGGTCCCTTCGCAGCGTTCCAACAATCCGTCTTTGAGGCAATGTGAAAGCGTGGGTTCAAGCGCACTGATGGGCAGCCCGGTGAGGTCAGTGAACGCGGTCTCGATAAAGCCTTCCTTTAATCGAAGATGGTTCATCAGGAACTCCAACGGCAACTCCTCGCTTGCCACTGCAACGTGGCCGCCGATACCCGTCAATGTGCCGGCAGTTTCCAAGTAGTGGGCCGGGTGGCGAATTTTCCACGTCCGTGCAATGATACCAGAAGCATCGGTGAGTTTCCCATGGGCACCCGCGCCTATGCCCAAATAGTCGCCAAAGCGCCAGTAGTTTTCATTATGCCTACAGCGGAAACCGTCTTTGGCATAGGCGGAGACTTCGTATTGCCGGTATCCCTTTTCGTCCAGCAAAGCCTGGCAAGCTTGCTGTGCCTCCCAGATGGCCTCATCGCCCGGCAGGGGAGGCGGGTATCTGTGAAACAGTGTGTTAGGTTCCAGCGTCAGTTGGTAAAGCGACAGGTGGGAGGGTTGAAGTTCCACTGCGCTGTGAATGTCATCCAGTGCTTCCTCGCGGGTCTGCCGGGGTAGGCCGAACATCAAATCCAGGTTGAAATTGTCAAAACCGGCCGCCTTGGCAATTTCAGCCGCAAGCTTGGCTTCCCTGCTGTCATGGATGCGTCCCAAAGCCTGTAAATGCCGGTCATTGAAGCTTTGCACCCCCATCGACAGGCGGTTTACCCCGGCTTCGCGGAAGCCCCTGAACTTGCCGCTTTCCGCCGTGCCGGGGTTGGCTTCGAGGGTGATTTCAGCTTGGCGGGCAATGGGCACCCGCCTGGCGATGCCTTCCAGCAAGGCATGAATGGCTTCCGGGCTAAATAGGCTGGGCGTGCCGCCGCCGATGAAAACGGTTTCAACACCCCGCCCTGCGACCCTTGGCAAATCCTGCTCCAAGTCGGACAATAGCGCCGCCACATAGGCTTTCTCAGGCAATCCGCCCGTCGCGGAATGGGAGTTGAAGTCGCAATAGGGGCACTTGCGGACGCACCAGGGGATGTGGATGTAAAGGCTGAGCGGGGGGATAGTTTGCATGACGGATAAAATTACCATTAAGAGCTGATGTTGATCCAAACCCCGGCTTGAAATGCAGAGTTTACCGATCAAACAGGCATTGACGTTGCTCATCATGGCTCATATGGATACTATTCCGGTAAGAAGCTATTTTGTTTACAATGATCCAATCTGATTATCGAGGATGGTTAGCATTTGATGACAATTGCCCTATTAAAAGCAATGCATTTTTTTCACATTTCCGTTAAATGGACTGCCAAGCCCGAAGGCGGTTTATCCTGTTACAATTCAGCCAACCTCATCAATCTACCATAAAGGGTTTATTTTATGACTTGGTCCGAAACCGATCAGGAGAAAATCTTGTCCCTCGTGCGCAAGCACGAAGCAAAGCCGACACAGTTGTTGCAAATTCTGCGGGATGTGCAAGAGGAATTCCATTGTGTGCCAAAAGATGCGATGGAAATCATCGCCACCGAACTCAAGGTTTCCCGCACCACGGTCTTGGCGGTTGTGGAATTTTACAGTCTCCTGTCGCTGGAACAGCAGGGGCGCTTCCACATTTTGTTAAGCGATTCCATCACCGATCAGATGCTCGGAAGCCGCAAACTGATGGATCATCTGTCTGCCAAGCTGGGAGTCGAGCCAGGGCAAACCCGTGCCGACGGACTGGTGAGCTTAGGGTTCACCTCTTGCACCGGTCTGTGCGACCAAGGGCCGGCCGGGCTGGTGAATGGGCACTGGCTGTCGCGCCTGGACGGGGAGCGCATAGACAGCATCGTCGATTATGTGGAGCGCGAGATTCCGCTGGATAATTGGCCGGCGGAGTTCTTCAAGGTGGAGGACAATATCCAATCCACCGGCCTATTGCTGGAAAGCCCAATTGAAAACGGCGCGGCGCTAAAACAGGCCGTCCGCAATGGGTTTGATGACATTTTTGTGGAAATTAACCGCTCCGGCCTGCGCGGGCGCGGCGGGGCTGGTTTTAAGGCCGCGTGGAAATGGAGGTTCTGCTTTGAGGGGCCGGAAAATTCGGCCGGGTTGCCGCTTGCCGTGCAGACCGACCGCTATGTAATCTGCAATGCCGACGAAGGCGAGCCGGGTACATTCAAAGACCGCATACTCCTCAATAGCCATGCCCATCAAGTGTTCGAAGGCATGACGGTCTGCGCCGGCGTCGTTGGCGCTAAACGTGGCTTTCTCTACCTGAGAGGCGAATACCTGAGACTCCGCCCGCAACTGGAAGCGGTGCTGGCCAGCCGTCGCGCCAAAAATCTTCTCGGCACAAGCATCCTCGGTAGGCAGGGCTTCGATTTTGAGATCGAAATCCACATGGGTGCGGGTGCTTACATCTGTGGCGAGGAGTCGGCGCTGATCGAATCCCTGGAGGGCAAGCCCGGCATGCCCCGTGTCCGCCCGCCCTATCCCATCGACAACGGCTATCTTGGCCAGCCCACCGTGGTCAACAACGTGGAGACGTTCGCCTCCGTCGCGGCCATCGCCGCTTATGGGGGTGCCTGGTTCGCCTCCCGTGGCACGGATAAATCCAAGGGTAGCAAGATTATCAGCATCAGCGGAGACTGCGAGCGCCCTGGCATTTACGAATACGACTTCGGTGTGAGCATCGCCGAGATTCTCCTCGACTGCGGGGCCGAACACACCCTGGGTGTCCAAGTCGGCGGTCCGTCGGGGGGCATCATCTCGAACAAGGAATATCACCGCAAGCTGGCCTTTGAGGATTTGGCCACCGGCGGCTCTTTCATGATATTCGACAAGACGCGCGACATTTTGGAAATTGTCCGTAATTTCACTCATTTCTTTGCCCATGAAAGTTGCGGGTTTTGCACCCCTTGCCGGGTCGGCACGACCTTGCTGAAGAATCAAGTGGACAAGTTTTGTGACGGCCACTCCGGGGCCTTGGATTTAGTGGGCATGACCAGCCTGGCCAAGTTCATTAAAAGCGCCAGCCATTGCGGCCTGGGGCAATCCGCCGGCAACCCGCTGCTGGGTGCCTTGGCGCATTACCCGGATGCTTTCAAGGCCCGCCTTAAGGACATTGACTTCGAGCCAGGCTTTGATTTGGACGAATCTTTGGAAACCGCCAGGCGCATGAGTCTGCGCGATGATCCAATGGCCCATTTGGAACAGGAGGGGATATGAGCAAGAACACGTTGACAATAGACGGCAAGCCGGTTTTGTTTGAAGGCGGGGATACCATCATGGAAGCGGCGACCCGTGCCGGCATTTACATCCCGCACCTTTGCCACAACCCTGAATTTAGCCCGCAAGGCAAGTGCAAGCTGTGCGAGGTGAAGGTAAACGGGCGTAACTGCGCGTCCTGCACCTTTCCGGCGGCTGAGGGGCAAACCGTGTTGAACAACACCAGGGAGTTGAACGAAACCCGACGCACCCTCACCCAGATGTTGTTCGTCGAAGGCAACCATCTCTGTCCGGGTTGCGAAAAAAGCGGCAATTGCAAACTTCAGGCAGTGGCCTATTCGTTAAACATGATGGATTTACGCTTCCCGCTGTTATACCCTAAACGGGAAGTTGATGCCTCGCACCCGGACATACTGCTCGTCCGCGACCGCTGCATTTACTGCGAAATGTGTGTGCGGGCCAGCCGCGAAGTGGATGGCAAAGACGTGTTCGGCCTTTCCGGGCGTGGCATCGATAACCACCTCGTCATAAACTCCGCAAGCGGCAAGCTGGTTGACAGCGATCTGCAAGCCACCGACAAAGCCGCCCAAGTGTGCCCGGTTGGTGCCATCATCGTCAAGCGGCATGGCTTCGAGATTCCCATCGGTCAGCGCATTTACGACCACAAGCAGATTAGCGAAGTGTCACTGGAAATTGAAATGGCTCTGGAGAAAGAACGCCATGGCTAAGAAATTTAAAGTCGCGACCACCTCCCTAGGCGGCTGCTTTGGCTGCCACATGTCTTTTCTGGACATCGACGAGCGCATCGTCGATCTAGCCGACGTAATCGAATTCGACCGCTCGCCGTTCACCGACATCAAGCATTGCAGCGATACCGTGGACATTGGCCTGATTGAAGGCGGAGTCTGCAACAGCGAAAACGTCCACACCCTACGCGAGTTCCGCAAATCCTGCAAGGTTCTTGTTGCCGTCGGTGCCTGCGCCATCAATGGCGGTTTGCCCTCCATGCGCAACTTTGTGCCCTTGGAAGAATGTCTGGCGGAATCCTACTTGACCGGGCAGGGCGTGGACAACCCCCAAATTCCTAACGACCCGGAACTTCCCCTGCTCCTCGAAAAAGTGCATCCCATCCATGAATTGGTGAGGGTGGATTATTTTCTGCCCGGCTGCCCGCCCTCGGCGAATGCCTTCTGGAAGTTCCTCACCGATTTGGCCACCGGCAAGCCCCCCACGCTGCCCTATGACTTGGTGCATTACGACTGAGCTTTGTAGCCAGAACCACCTTAACTCACGATAGAAGTGTGTGAATCCCCATGATAAGCAAAGAACGGCTGGACGAGTTATTCGATAACCTGGGGTCGAATCTCCGGGTGCGCACCCCTGACCTGTGCGTCAAAATCCTCCATCAAGTCGCCCGCGAATCCGAGCAAGCCACGTTAAGGGCTTTGGGCGAAAGCGACTTGTGTGCGATCAATTACGAAGACCCCAAAGAATTGATTTGGCGACGCCAACACTGGGCCGACTTGATCTACCGCTCCGACAACGGCGGCAAATTATTGCCCCGGCTATTGCGCGTCGCCATGATCAAAGTGAACATCCACACCTCGGCCATAGTAGGGCAGGCGGTGGCTTACAAGATAGATTGCAATTGGTATGTGAGGCAGTAGGTAGGGTGTTGTTCAGATGAAACCGGCCTTCCGCCCGTGGAAAGGGGCGCAGTGCGCCCTCAACACGGCTACTCGGCCATCTTTTCCAAATCATTAATCAACTCAAAAACCTGGGTCGAAGGATTGTCACCGTTTGTGTCTCTCTTATCCCAAATCCTTTTTGCATGAATTCGGGCAGTTCCTATTTTATTTTTTGTGTTTTCAAAAGTGTTTACGTCACCCTTCTCATAATTTGCAAAACTGGGGTCAGATTTTTTAAGTTTCACAATTACCTGATCGCATACTGATCGTGAGTCTGATGCATGGAAGGGAGCGGATGAATCCGTGTAGTGAAATAATAACCAAATTTCAAAACAAGGCACGGAAGTAATTGCATACATTTTCGACCGTCTTTTCTTCAGTGGTTGGTTATTAATCGTTTGGCAAGCTGATTCATATTTTGTATGGCAATCCTTGTCGAAGACGCAATACACACGATCATAAGTAAAACCCTTAGTTTGTTCGGCATCGAATAATTCAATGGCACGCTGCACCAGCCTAGAAGGATCGAGTCCGGTTTTTCGGTCATCTACTGCAATTTCCTTTCGATCCACCCTTTGCTGCAATCCAAAGTGCCTAAGAAGTGAGTCGAGATAAAGTGGTTCCGTCTTGGAACCCTCACATACGATTAATACGGTTTCCTTGCTGGTTTTTATGGCATATTTTCGCCCCAGTTGAGAAGTATTCAAAGCTTTGCGTTTTTTGAATAAATTCTCACTGCCCATTGGTATCGCTCCTTCTCAGGATGGGCATGTTCAGATGCCCCACGTTGGGCAGTCCGCCGTAACGCCCATGTAAGTAGCCTTTTTGCAGAGATTCCTGTTTTCGTGGGCTGTAATCGGATAAAGAATGAAGTGTCGTAGACTGCTGCGCATCTTTTTCGACTAACCAAACTTGGTCACGGCGCAATAAGTCTGAATCCAATTGGGTCACGTCATGAGTGACGAAGATTAATTGGGCATTATTCGGATTAGTTTCTGCATTATGGAACAACCCAATAATAAAGCGAACCAAGAGCGGATGAAGGCTGCTGTCAATTTCATCAATAGCCAACACCTTGCCTTTCTCCAGCACATCGAAAACTGGACCTGCGGCTGAAAACAAGGCTTTAGTACCTCTGGATTCATCCTTGAAATCAATGGGAACCTTATCGCCGCCATCGTTATGGCGATGCAGAAAAAAAACTTCATTTCTTACGTTGTCGATTTTCAAGGATTCAGACAAAACAGATTTTAAGGCTTCAGACATTTTTATAGGCAAATCCTCTTTTATCACTGGATTGCTTTGTATGTTAATATCATGGATTTCCAAGTCGGCTACCTGAAGAAGTTGAATAATTTTATTTTTATTCTCATTACTGGCTTCGATTTGTTTGATCGAGAAAGAACGACTCAAAGCATGCATACGAACGACGGCTAAAGTCTTTTGAAACCACTGCACAACCGGCGATAATGCCTCGTTGTTCATTAACACGGAGGTCGAAACAAATAAAGCATTGTCACGAGTGACTTGTTTGATGGTTGCCAAGTTACCTTTCAAATATTTGCTGAACGGTGTCCAATCATAACTTGACGATGTTTCGTTCCAAATTCTATGAAACCAAGTCTGCGCGTGGGTGGTTTTGAAGGCAAATAGATATTCCTCTGTAACGCGCTCCTTGGTGGCGGAAAATCCATATTGATAGCGAATACCATCTTGGACAAAAATAAACTCGAATTCACTAGCCGCTTTTTCAAATGCTGCACTCAACAGAAAAGGCTCCACTTCGATAGGTTCACCTTTTTGCTTGTCCTTGGCTGATGAAGTTACAAAGCCGCCCGCAAACTTCATGGCTGTGAGCAAGTTGCTTTTTCCAGTCGCATTGCCTCCGTAAATGGCAACGGAATGCAGAAGGGATAGCTTATCCCGATCTAAGGCAAATTTGTTCTGAGGCAGTTCTTTGCCGCTGCCTGCCACAAGGCTTAGAGTCTGGCGCTCACGAATGGATCGGTAATTGGTTACGCTGAATTGAATGAGCATGGGTAGTCAGTCAAAGGTTTTCGTAAAAAAACTATATTTTTGCTTAAAAAATGTAAAAATGCATCTTTTTTGTTTATGTTATGAAAAATGTTGTCAAAAGAAGAAGCTAAAAGGTGAACTTAGCAAGCTTATCTCATCTACATGGCAAGGATGGTCTAGCCTTGGTGGGAGTTCATGTGCAATGTGGTTGCCTCCGTAAAAATTGACAAATAGAGAGGCTTGGGGCATGCCAAGCATGACTGGTCTGCATTTAATTCAAAATGATTCGGGAATAATTCCCCTATGCCTGAAGCCCTAGGTACGAGACACTATACGCCCTGTCCACACCGAGAGAACTGGCCTTGAGTTTGCGGTTTCGCCTGAATCTGATGATTGCGCTGACGCTGCTGATTATTGTCGGCGTGGGCACACTGTTTGTCGTCCACAACGCCCGCCGGTCAGTGCTGGATGAGGTGCGCTCGTCCGTCAATATGGCGTTACAGTGGGTGGATGCCGGAGTGGCGCGTAGCGAGGGTCGACAACACGCATTGATGGCTTGGCTTGGCGAGTTGGCAAAAATGGAAAAAATCCGCCATTTGCGCATACAAATGCGCCAGCCTCCGCAATCAATGATCGACTTGTCCCAGGATGCGTCAAAGCAAGCGATTGGCCCCGCGCCGGCTTGGTTCGTCTGGGCGGTGACGCCAGCCTTGACGGTGGGGGAAAGGCAGTTGACAAGCAACGATGGCGAGCCTGTCCACATTTTCATCGAGGCCAATCCGGCGGATGAAATCGCGGAAGCGTGGATCGAGGCCCGAAGTTTTCTCATCTTCATGCTTGCCTTGGCGGCGGCGGTTTCCGCCTTGGTCCACATTTCCCTAGGGCGGGCCTTCAATTCAGTGGGCCATATCCTGCGGGGCATGGAGGACATCGAACAAGGGGACTATGGCAAGCAACTGCCGCATTTCGATCTGCAAGAGTTTGATCGCATCTCCGCTGCCTTTAATCAGATGGCGCAGACGCTGGCGAAGTCGCGTGACGAAAACCGCATACTCACCCGGCATTCTTTGAGGGTTCAGGAAGAGGAGCGGCGCTTTCTTGCCCAGGAACTGCACGATGAACTCGGCCAGACACTGAGCGCCATCAAAGCCCTAGCCGCTTCCTTGCGCAATGCCCCGCTTGCCGCCCTTAAATTACAAAATGTAGCGCGTATGAAGCGAAGCGGAATGCGGGATAATGGCACTGCGCTGACCGGGATTACGCCTCGCTCCATCCGGGCCACGCCCACTGACACTCCACCGGCGAACACGCAAGCCGCCCAAACCATCATGGATCAGTGTGACCGTTTGTTCGGCGTGGTGCGGGGGATGATGCGCCGTCTGCACCCCCTGATGCTGGACGAACTGGGGCTTATTCCGTCTTTACAAGATATGATTGAAAACTGGCGCACCCGACACCCAGGCATCTCCATTCATTGCTCCCTTGACGAAGACGTGGAGGAATTCGTTGGCAGTGCGAAGATTCACCTGTTCCGCATTGTGCAGGAAAGCCTGACCAATATAACCAAACACGCCGGGGCCGGCACTGTCCAAATCAAGCTTGATCTGAGGGAAGACGACTGCATCCATTTGACGGTGGCCGATGACGGCAAAGGCTTCGACCCCGCCCTGCCTAGGACGGGTTTCGGCTTGCACGGAATCTATGAACGGGTGGCGAGCATGGATGGCTTTTTGACCTTGCAAACCGCGCCGGGCCGGGGTGTCAGCCTGGCAATCAAAATTCCTTGCGGATAGGATAAAGCCATGCACAGAAAAATCACCGTCATGCTGGTGGACGACCACGCCGTGGTTCGCGCAGGTTATCGTTTGCTGTTAAGCCAGTCCAGCCATATTGAAATCGTGCGTGAAGCCGAGCGCGGCGAGGAAGCCTGCCAGTATTATGCCGAATGCAAACCGGATGTGGTGGTCATGGACCTGTCCATGCCCGGCATGGGCGGATTGGCCACCATCCGCCGCATTCGCGCACGCGACCCCGATGCCCGCATCCTCGCCTTCAGCATCCACGACGAATCCGTCTACGCCAAGCGGGCGCTGGAAGCCGGAGCCACAGGCTACATCAGCAAAAGTTGCGCCCCGGAAATCCTCGTGGAAGCCGTCCTTGCCGTCGCCCGCAATGAACACTATATCGAGCGGGAAATCGCCCAGCGCCTGGCGATGCAAAAGCTTACAGGCCAGGATGCTGCCGCAAATTTGCAAACCCTGTCGGCGCGGGAGTTTGACGTGTTCTGCCTACTCGCCCAAGGCCGCACCCCCCGCGAAATCGCCGGGGAACTTCGCCTGAGCTATAAAACCACGGCCAATTACAGTTCTTTGATTAAAAGCAAGCTGGGCGTGAATACCTCGGCTGAAATGGCCAGGCTGGCATTGCAGCAGGGGATATTCAAGGAATGACCGACACCAGCCATGAAGAATTATTCGGCGATTTGAAGGAAGCCTATTTCACGGCAAGCGAAGCGGCAGATTATCTTGAGGTTTCAATGGCGACTTTCCGCCGATATTTGAGGGACGGAAAACTGATCGCAAGCACTCGGGTAGGGAACACCCCATTATTTTTACTGGATGACTTGCGTCAATTTAAACAGGCAATGAACCCATAGTTTGCCATCCGTGGACGCTGGATTCCGGCATCCATGCCGGAATGACGGGGTTTCATGCCAAACTTAAGAATTGCTGTTGCCCATAGGCCAAGCTTGCAAAATACCCTAAACGATGGCATGATTTTGCCCAATTCGGTCTAGCTTGCGTTGAACTCCAGCCGCCCGGATCAATATGATGCCATTGACTCACTGAAAAAACGGCTATGCAGAGTGTTTTTCGTAAAAACAGTGTGTTGGGGGATTTTTAGGGGAGTTAAGCATCAATTGGAATATGCGTTAGACATCAGGTTTGATGTTTAACGTAAAGTTAGGCATAGATGAGATGACGAAATGGATAATTACGGCGCAAGAGCAACAACTGATCTGACTACAAGAAGCAAGGCTGAATCAGTAGTTGAGAGGGTATACCTTGCAGTTGAACATTTATGCACTGCACAGGGAGACGTGAGAAAGCGTCTTGTAGGAGCCATCATGACACTATTGTCACTACAAACCAGAGAATTTCCAGAAGAGCTACAAGCTGATTTTGATTGGATAATAAACCAAAGTACAAAATATAAATCTCAATTACCGCAGTACGAGGGCAACATCGAGGCGACAATGAAAAGAATAAAAAACTCAACGGGCGAAAAGATAGCAAAAAAGATATTTTCAATATACTCAACAATTCAAGATATAAGAGGTTTTCCCCTGCTTGAATATCGGAACCCAAGAGATTGAGAGGATTATAAATAATGATGCCTAACCCAACGCTCCAACGCGGTAAGGCGTATTCGTAGGCGCAATAGCGGGTTTGCTCGTTCCCAAGCTCCTGCTTGGGAATGCGGTTTGGGAAGCTACAGCTTCCCAGGATAGGCAAGCTAGAGCTTGTAAGGCCGGGGTTCCCAAGCTGGAGCTTCAAAGCCATTAAGTTAAGAAAGCCGAGCTTTGCCTCGAATGCGAAAACGGACATTGATGGAGCGCCAAGCCCCAGCTTGGCGTCGGCCAACCCAAGGCCAAGCTGGGGCTTGGC
>CAIODU010000116.1 GCA_903857165.1 uncultured Methylococcaceae bacterium
CGGATATCATCCGCCGCGTTTCCCTCGTCGACGAGGAAGGCGGCAGGAGGGTGCGGATGGCTTATTTGGCAATCGTCGGGAGCCATAAGGTGAATGGCGTGGCAAAATTGCATTCCGAGTTGATGAAGACCACCATCTTCCGTGATTTCGCCCAATTATTCCCGGAGCGCTTCATTAACATCACCAACGGCGTTACCCCCAGGCGTTGGCTAATGCACAGCAATCCAGCTTTATCCGACCTGATTACCCGAGCCATCGGGCCGGCATGGATGGCCGACCTGTCCAAACTCAAGGAATTAACCCCCTTGGCGGATGATCCGGCTTTCCTCCGTGAATTCCTGTCCGTCAAGCAGACCAACAAAGAGCGCCTTGCCGAGATCGTGAAAAAACGCCACGGCATCGAACTTGACCCCACCGCGATGTTCGACACGCAGATTAAGCGCATCCACGAGTACAAACGCCAGTTGCTCAATGTTTTTCATATCATCACCCTCTACAATCGTTTGCGCGCCAATCCCAATCTGGATTGCCCCAAGCGTTGCATCATCTTGGGCGGCAAGGCGGCCCCTGGCTACCGTACCGCCAAACTCATCATCAAACTGATCAACGACGTCGCCGACACCATCAACCAAGACCCTTTGGCCGCCTCGAAACTCAAGGTTTGGTTTGCACCCAACTACAACGTCTCGCGCGCCATGGAATTGATCCCCGCCGTCGATTTATCCGAACAAATATCAATGGCAGGCACGGAAGCCTCCGGCACCGGCAACATGAAAATGACGATCAACGGGGCATTGACCATTGGCACCCTGGATGGCGCGAACATTGAGATTCTTGAAGAAGTGGGCAAGGAAAATATTTTCATCTTCGGCAAGACAGCGATGGAAATTCAAGAACTTTTCCAGCGTGGCTACAACCCTTGGGATTATTACTACGCCAATGCCGAACTGCGGCAGGTTTTGGACATGATCGGCAATGGCTATTTTTCGATGGAAGAACCGCTGCGCTTCCGGCCCCTGTTTGATGAACTGCTCCATAACGGAGACCGCTACGCCCTCTTGGCCGACTATCAGTCTTATATTGACGTACAGCAAGAAGTCGACACGCTCTATCGAAACCCCGAAGCCTGGACACGCAAAGCCGTCCTGAATGTCGCAAGATCGGGTTATTTCTCCAGCGACCGCACGATTGGCGAATATGCGAGTCAGATTTGGAATGTGGTTCCTGTCCTGCCGACGGATGACGTCTAGGTTCCCGGGGGCTGGATCGATTGATTCTAAATGGCGGGGCAAAAACCAAGTGAGGATATGAGTGGAATGAAAGTACGAAGAGTCTTTTTGCTGTGTATCGTGTCGCTTGCACTCGACGGTTGTAGCGGTTCCGAGGAAGATTACAAAGCAGTTTACCAAGTCGTGCCCGATGCCCATGTCCTGTATCTGGGAAACCACTATTTCATTGCCAAAGATAATGATGGTGGGATATTTCTGGTTCAGGCCGATGGGTATGGTGAAGCGAGTTATGTCAAACGTTTAAATTCAGAGTAATGTCCAAATGATAATATCTGTCACAATATTGCCAAACAGCCGATGACAGGGTTTAAGTGTCTCCGTGTTTTAATCTTGCTCCTTTGGCTGCCATGGATTGGCATACCCTGTGTCTTGGCCGGTCAACCGATTGGCCAGGCCATGGTGGGACAAACCAAATCCCAAGCCGACATTGAAGTTTTCGTTCGTGAAGGCTGCCCCCATTGCGGCAAGGCCGAGGGATTCCTAGCGAAACTAAAGCAGGAAAGCCCCGCATTGTGGATCATGATTCACGATGTCGGCAAAGAACCTGCCGCACTGGATCGCTTAAAGCAGGTCGCCGAGGGCATGCATGTCAAATCGGCGCGGGTGCCTGCTTTTGCTGTCGGCGGTCAGTTGATTTTGGGGTTCACGGACGATATCACTTCGGGGCGGCTGATCCGCGATGCACTCACCCTGACAGGCACAGCCGCCAATCCGCCCAGTGACTCGTCCGGCAGTTGCGAGGCGGAAGAAAGCCTGTCTTGCGGGCCCGATTCGCCGCCGCCCGTCGCAGCCGGCAAACCGGAAAATTTCGAGATTGCCTTCCTCGGCCACACCCTCTCACTGGATCAAATCGGCCTACCTTTGTTTGCACTGGCCATGGGCCTGTTGGACGGATTCAATCCTTGCTCCATGTGGGTGTTGGTACTCATGATTTCGCTGTTGGCACCGATGAACAACCGAGGCAGGATGTTCGCCGTGGCCGGGACTTTCGTGCTGGTGGAAGGCGCTGCCTATTTCCTGTTCATGGCGGCTTGGCTTAACCTGTTCCTGTTCATCGGACTGTCGCGGGTTTCGGAGATCGTCATCGCCGCGATTGCGCTGCTGGCCGGTGCGGTCAATCTAAAGGACTTCTGGGCTTACGGTTGGGGCGTGTCGCTGTCCATTCCAAAGGCGGCGAAACCGGGCATCTACACCCGCATCCGCGCCATCCTGCAAGCCAAAAACCTGACCGGGGCGATTATTGGCGCGATAGTGTTGGCGGTGTTGGTGCAGGTTGTGGAGTTTCTCTGCACTTCCGGCTTTCCCGCCTTGTTTACGCGCATCCTGACGCTTAAACAGCCGGATGCCTTTGGCTATTACGCCTATCTTCTGTTGTATAACCTAGCCTACATGCTTGACGACATGATTGTCCTGTCCATCGGCGTCATCACCTTAAGCCAGCGCCGGTTGCAGGAAAAGGAAGGCCGCTGGTTAAAACTCATCAGCGGCTTGGTCATGGTGGGTTTGGGGCTTTATTTGATAGTGCCGGGGTGAATTCATCCTTCAAACTCTCCCCTCTGGCCAGTCAGTCGGAGGCGAAATGCATGGCATGACGCTCCGCGTCCGGTTTTGTGAGGGCGGCGGGGCCACATCGGGAAACCGACATATCTGCCGCCACCCTCCATGGAATGCCTTATTTACTAGCAATCCAAGCCCTGCCAATGCTAAAATTAATCTTTTTCGTGTTGAAGCGCACGCATCCCTCCATTAGCCCCGGTAGCTCAGTTGGATAGAGCATCCCCCTCCTAAGGGGAAGGTCACACGTTCGAGTCGTGTTCGGGGCACCATTATTTCAATGACTTAACCCTCTCATCCACAGAGAGGGCTTCGCCGACGTGACAGGACCGTGACACACATTAGTTCACAGGAATTGCACCATGCACACAGTCAATATCCACGAAGCCAAGACCCATCTGCCCCGATTGGTTGAAGAGGCGGCGAAAGGGGAAGTTTTCATTATCGCCAAGGCCGGCAAGCCTATGGTCAAAGTTGTGCCACTGAGTGCGGAAGAAACCGGCACACAACGACGGTTGGGATTCATGCAAGGCGAAATCCAAGTTCCAGATGATTTTGATCGCATGGGGGCGGATGAAATCGAGGCGCTATTTCAAGGGCGATAAATGATGAACCTATTGCTAGACACCCATCTGATCCTTATGGCCGCCACCGACCCGCGCCGACTTTCCGAAGAGGCACGGTTATTATTGCTGGATTCCGCCAACGAGCTTTTCTACAGCGCCGCCAGCCTGTGGGAAATCACCATCAAACGCGGCTTGGGCCGGCCTGATTTCCAAGTCGATCCGCGTCGATTGTGGCGCATGTTGCCGATCAATGGCTATCGTGAATTGCCCGTCACGGGTGAACACGGCATTGCGGTTGAAACCCTTCCATTGCTGCATAAAGACCCTTTCGACCGGCTGCTGCTCGCCCAAGCCAGGACAGAAGATATGGTTTTGCTGACTAAAGACCTGAAACTGGCGGAATATGGCGAGCCGGTGAAATTGGTTTGATGCATATCCATCATACCCGTGGGAAAAGGCTTATCGTTTGCCTATGCAGAACTAGACGGGTAGGGCCACAGAAACTATGCGCTGAGGTACAAATCGCATTATTCGTATTACTCGATTGATGCTCATCCTTCGTCGGCACATCCTACGCGCTGTAGGACATGTACCAAAATGCGCAGGACAGCGACAATTCCCCAAATTCCCTTGACACAATCCTGCCATGGATATAAATTCCTGAATTGGCGTGGGAATATGCTGTACCGTGCTATTATTCATCGTTTGATGGAGGGTTTTACATCATGCCCGCACCATACCGATGCCATCGGTCAAGACCTCGGCATCGTGCCGATCCCCGACAACTCGGACCATCCTGTGCCGCAGTTCACCGCCGCCTTGGAGCAAGGCACGAAGGGAAGCCGGGTGCGCATTGATTACACCAAATACGGACACCAAGGCATTGCCATCGAAAGCCGCAGCAACGGCGGGCCACGGGAATCGCTTGCCATCGTCACCCAGAAACCCACTTATGACTACCGCCCGCTTGCCGCCCCCGGCACCCCGGAAAACCGTAACTACCGGATGCGCTGGTGGGACAAGGACGAGGCCAACGGCGAAAGGAGCGCGGTGCAAACCGTGTTAGTGGGGGGGGGGGTGAAATTGTGCTGTTTTGGTTTATCCAGATGGTGATTTAGGTAGCATTCTTGATGGGTTACAACTCATCAAGAATGCTGTTTTATTATATTCTTTGTCTCAGCATCATTTGTTAGGCAGAATATACGTTTGTCACCTCAAAGTATCATGTAATGGGTCCGATCACACTTTTCGACAAGTCGTTCCTGCAATCGCTCTCAGTTGACGAGTCAGTCTGGTTCGATCACTTCTTTTATCCAAATATCTGCCCACTCTTCTATGTCGAAACGCTCGCCGATCTAAATAAAACATCACTAAAATTAGGACGCACCGTAGAGGATGAAGTCCGAATTATCGCGGATAAAACTCCAGAATTATCGGGTAGTCCATGTGTCCATCACCGCGAGTTGTGCATTTCGGATCTGATGGGTCATCATGTGCCAATGAACGGCCAGATTCCAGTCGCAGGAGGACGAGTAGTTCGTTCCGCCGATGGAAAAAAAGGCATAGTTTATGACCAATCACCCGAAGCCCAAGCCTTCATACGCTGGCAGCACGGTGAATTCCAAGAGATCGAACGTCACTTCGCTAAAGGTTGGCGTCAGATGCTTACAACCCTTGACTTACCAGCAATAGCAGCCAATATGCGAACTCTCGGATTGGACGCTAAGAACTGCAAGTCTGTCGATGAAGCCCATGCCATCGCCACTAAGCTTGTAAATTTGAGGAATAAGCCTTTTGAACAGATGGCATTGTTATTTGCGTTTGTTGACATTCCATCAGAATTGCAGCGTCCGATTTTAGAACGATGGTCGATTTATAATTACCGCCCACTTGCCGAATATGCCCCATACGCAGCCCATGTTCTAACGGTCGAGCTGTTTTTCCAAATCGGTCTCGCTGCGAATATTATCCCCGCAGATCGGGCTTCAAACCGGGTAGATATTGCATACCTTTTTTATCTGCCGTTCTGCATGGTGTTCGTCTCCTCTGACAAACTCCATCGGAAGTGCGCAAGAGTATTTCTTCGAAAGAAGCAAGACTTTATTTGGGGATTTGATCTGAAGCCTGAACTTACTCGCTTGAATAATCACTTTGCCCAATTTTCGGAATCTGAACGTGAAAAAGGTGTAATGAAATTCGCACGGTTGCCGGTAGGAAACCCAGAGAACTTAATTATTAAGCTCTGGAATAAACACGACTCGGGTTGGCAGAAGCGGGACGAGAATGATATTTCCCTCACCCCTGAAGTAGAAAAGAAGCTCGTGGAACACCTACGCAAGTTCACAGACTCACCGACGGTTGCCCCTCAACTTAATGCCAAGCAGGATGTCAATCTAGATCAATTAGCTATTCAACGAAAAATACGCAAAAAGAAGGGCAGTTGGTGGTTGCTTCCAAAAGATTTAGAGGATGACAAAGCCGGGTAACGCGGTAAGGCGCATTCGTAGGGTGCAATAGATGCTCCGCCGCCTATTGCGCCGAATGTTGGCAGCATCAATCATGCCGTACAATACGCCTTGACATTACGCCATTTATATCTTCAAAGCCAGTGAGAAAAAGCCATGACGACTGTATCCATCTCTCCTCAAGGGCAAATAACATTGCCTGATGATGTATTAAACATCAGCACTTGGAAAAACAATACCGAACTGACTTTATTATGCTTGGGTGATATGGTTGTTTTACGGCCCGCCCATTATGACAAGTCTGACGAAATAAATGACTTGGGCGGTTTTTTCAAGAACAACGCCATTCGATTAACGACCGAAGAACTTTGCAAGCCAGTAGACTTGCATGAGGAATAAATTATGTTACAGCGTTTTTAATTCCAATTGATTACGTTGTTTAAGTTTTGAAATCGTTGGCGGCAAAGGGTTGCCGCCCTACAGTCCTTGTTACGCAGTAGGTCGGCAATCCTTTGCCGACATGGGCGTAAATAAGTAACTAATATATAGAAAACGCTGTAATCGCCGTGGACACTAATATTTTGATTCGGATTGCCATGCATGATGACGAAGCTCAATATCGAAAGGCCATGGCTTTGTTAGCCGGGTAGGTCGGGCAACGGCTTCATCGTTGCCCGACAAATGCCTGAATGTCGTGCGCAAAAAGACGCGTTCGGCCCACATGGCTGAATTCAAACGTCAACCACCGGAAGAGTTTACGTGAAATTTGAAATCGGTGACGCTACTGACAATGCGCTCACAACCGCAATAGCACATGAATTTATCCTATGCAAAGATAGCTTTGATCGTTTCCATACTTTGCTGGCCTGAATATCATGGGAAAGCGAGATAAGCTTACAAGAATCAGATCCCATGATGCATATGCAAGTTTCTTGCATCACCCTTATGAGTTCTATGTTGGCTGCATAAAGCGAGATCAACATAACCTAAAGGATATTGACTATCGAAATTTAGATCATATCTTCAATGCGGAAGTAAGAAAGCTACTCCTAAACAGAATTCACGCAATAGAGAATGGTTACGCTCCGTCATGGGAGAATCACATCTCTGTTTACCAAGTGGATGTGCCGGAAGAGTTCGGCATGCAGTTCCGCCAAATACGAAATAGAACCCCCCCATGTCAGCATAAAGAGAGCAAGACCAAATACAGAACTCTCTCTGGCAGCGTTCTATGATCAGTATCACAAATTTGTCTATCTACTTTATTATTCAGCGCAATGGTGGACCACCAAAGACATAGAGGCGAGAGACTGGAAATCTATAGAGGAATTCGATCTGGCTCTCTGGGATATTGAATGGTAAAAAATAAGCCCGAAGCACGGCGGGGTTTGTAACCCCGCTGCTTACGTTTTGTGCGAGTTGTTGATGTTGGGGAAAGCACAAAACGTTACGGACGGGATGACATATCCCGTCCGGCTTTGATATTCCACCCTCAAACTCCACTTACAAGGACACTATGAACTATAAAGACATCATCACCATTGAACCGGATAAACGGGGCGGCAAGCCTTGCATCCGTGGGTTGCGCATTACGGTATACGATGTGCTGGAATATTTAGCCTCCGGCATGACAGTGGAAGAGATACTTGAAGAATTCGACTATTTGAACGCGGAGGATATTCAGGCTTGCCTGAGCTATGCCGCCGACCGTGAGCGGCATCAACTCATCGTCAACGCATGAAGCTGTTGTTTGGCGAAAACTTGTCGCCCCGCTTGGTTGCTGCACTGGCCGACCTGTTTCCTGAGTCGGCCCATCTGGATCGCTTAAGTGTGGGCGGCGAACCCGATCCGGTGATTTGGGAATATGCCAGACGACTTTGACCATTGACATGCCCGAAGAAGCGTTTTCCGCCTTGCGTCGCTCGCCGCCTGAGTTTGGCAAAGACATGCGTGTCGCAGCGGCGACTTATTGGTATCAGAAAAGCGAAGTGTCTCAGGAAAAGGCAGCACAAATTGCGGGGATGAGCCGCTCGGAATTTCTGCAACACTTGGCACGGGAACAGGTGGAGGTGTTTCAGGTGGACTTCGAGGATTTGCAGCGGGAATTGATGCGTGATTGATTATGCTTATATCAACGCCTCCCCGATTATCTTCTTGGCTCAGGCGGGATTGCTGGACATGCTCCGCTTCGCGTTGGCAGAAATTCGTTTAACTGCCGCTGTGGAACAAGAAATTAGGAAAAAGCCAGTGTCCGATCTTGCGGTCATGGCTGTGGCGGATAGGCGATGGTTTAAGGGTGTCCCGAACCCGATAATCCCCCCGATAATCGCCGACTGGGGACTCGGAGCGGGGGAGTCATCGGTGTTAGCCGATTGCCTTGGTGACCCGAACACAACCGCAATTTTGGATGATCTTGCGGCGCGGCGTTGCGCCAATATTCTCAACATACCTTTGACGGGTACGCTCGGGTTGGTGTTGAAAGCCAAGTAATGCGGCTTTATCACCTCCGCAGAACCCGTTACAGCGTTTTTAATTCCAATTGATTACGTTGTTTAAGTTTTGAAATCGTTGGCGGCAAAGGGTTGCCGCCCTACAGTCCTTGTTACGCAGTAGGTCGGCAATCCTTTGCCGACATTGGCGTAAATAAATAAATAAGTA
>CAIODU010000117.1 GCA_903857165.1 uncultured Methylococcaceae bacterium
CTAAATCCGGCAGTTGAACATAAAACGTCAAAACAATTATGAACATGCGACTTTTTGTAGGGGCGAATTCATTCGCCTGTAATACATTGATTTGGCGAATGAATTCGCCCCTACAGCTATTCCAACTGCCGAATTCAGGTTCATGTCAAATTCAGCGCGTCAACTTGTCCACCTCGCCGGGTTTCGGGAAATCCGCGCCGACGCTGACGATGAAACTGGTGACTTCCTCAATGTTAAGCGCCGATTTCACCACCCTGGTTTCGTGGACTAGCACAGTGAAGCCGGAAGTCGGGTTGGGCGAGGTGGGGACGAACAGGACATACCATTCGCCTGATCGGTTGGTCACATAGGCGGGCACCCAAAGCCCTTCTTTGGGGTATTCGATGTAGACCACCTCCTTCCTTCCGTCGGCATCCGAGCCGGAGAACATATTGATGACTTTCTTCGAAACCCGGTAGACGGTGTTTAGGAACGGAATTTTTTCCATCAGCAAATCAACGGCGGAAATGATGAGGGAGCGTTGGGATTGGACAATCGAATAGCCAATGTAGGACAGTGCCGCAATCACTGTGGCGAACACCATGAAAGTGAACAGGTAACTGTCCACATAGCCGTAAACCCTGAAAAAAAGCCCTTCAATTATCCCTTTAGTCAATAAGACCACTTGGATGACGATGACGATGGGAATGAACGCGAGGACACCGATCAGAAAATACTTGGAGATTTGTTTTACCATATCTATCATTGGGTTGCCTGTAAGGGGTTGACGTTGTCAAGGGGGGTAAGGCCGAAGTATGACCGTTTTCTATTTTACAGTCCGTCCAAGGTTGATGGCGTTGGTTTCGTCCTGAGTGCTTTCCCGTTCCGATTTGGGCTTGGGATGCACAGTGAATTGTGAGTAGCCAGTCACTCCCGTCATGAACATGGTCAACGCGATGCCGCTCACTAAAATGCGGTTAGGCTCCTTCATCCAGAAAAACACCCATTTTGGCCTGATCATGCCGATGATCAGGATAAGGATCGAAAGTACCACCAATGCTTTGAACATGGCAAAGATAACCGCAGTAGACATAAAAAACCTCTTTTTTGGTGAAGCAGGTGTTGACAAAGCGCTGAATAACTGATGTTACGCATGGACCTATGGCTGGAGCGTCAAAGCTTGCTTTGACATGGACCTATGGCTGGAGCGCCAAAGCTTGCTTTGACATCAAGGCGAAGCCTTGACGGATACGTTGCCAAAGCAAGCTTTGGCGCTCCAACCCCAATCCGGGCCAAAGCAAGCTTTGACGATCCCTACGTAACATCATTTATGTCAGTTTTGGGGCTAGGACTGGCTTTTTTGAGCAGGGTTCACCGCCTGGCCGTCATTTTTTCAACGATCAGGCCATTTTTCCTGACATTTTTTCCGTAGGGTTCCGCTTGCCCATGCTTTTTCAATGCCAACCGTCCAATATTTGTCAAGGCGTTGCAAGGGGCGGACTCCGAAGGGCCGCACATTTTTAGTTCGACTTTCGTGCCAGCGGGGATTATCATTCAAGGCGTTTCCACCTATAGATTTGATTGGACATGGATTCATCATTAAGCGAACTCTTACTTTCCGGCTCAAAGCTCATGTTGGTCGGCATGGGCATCGTCTATCTTTTTTTGGCTTTGCTGGTCTGGGTCATTGGCCTCAATTCAAAACTAATTCATCGCTTTTCCCCCGAGTCCCCGTCGCAACCCCCGCATCCTGCCCAAAGCGTCCCAGCGGCTGGCGGCGCGGAGGAAGTCGATGCCGAACTCGTGGCCGCCATCAGCGCGGCGATTCATCATCATCAAAATAATTGAAGCATCTAATATCTTAGGAGTTCTTGAATGGTTAAAGCGCTAGGCATAACCGAGGTTGTACTACGTGACGCTCATCAGTCGCTGTTGGCCACCCGCTTACGCATTGAGGATATGTTGCCAATTTGCGGCAAATTGGACCAAGTTGGTTTTTGGTCGGTGGAAAGCTGGGGCGGCGCCACTTTCGACGCTTGCATACGCTACTTGGGCGAAGACCCGTGGGAGCGCTTGCGCCTGCTGAAAAATGCCATGCCCAACACCCGGCAGCAGATGTTGCTGCGCGCCCAGAACCTACTGGGCTATCGCCATTACGCGGATGATTTGGTGGATAAATTCATTGTGCGGGCGGCAGAGAATGGCGTGGATGTGTTCCGCATCTTCGACGCGCTCAACGACACGCGCAATTTTGAGCGATCAATCCGAGCGGCCATCGACTGCGGCAAGCATGCCCAAGGCACCATTTCCTACACGGTAAGCCCCGTCCACACGGTCGGGGCTTGGGTCGATTTAGCCAAGCGTCTGGAGGATATGGGCGCCCACTCCATTGCCATCAAGGATATGGCGGGCCTGCTGAAACCTTATGTGGCCGAAGAATTGGTCAAGCGGCTGAAGCAGTCGCTCTCGGTCCCCGTCCATATGCAGTGCCACGCAACCACCGGATTGAGCACGGCCAGCATCATCAAAGCGGTGGAAGCCGGCATCGACAATGTCGACACGGCCATCTCCACCATGAGCATGACCTACGGCCACAGTGCGACGGAAACCATCGTTGCCACCTATGAAGGCTTGCCGCGTGACACGGGCCTTGACCTCAAGTTGTTGGAGGAAATTGCCGGATACTTCCGCGAGGTGCGAAAAAAATATGCCCGTTTCGAGGGCGGCATGAAGGGTGTGGATAGCCGCATTCTGGTGGCCCAGGTGCCGGGAGGCATGTTGACCAACATGGAGGGCCAGTTGAAAGAGCAGGGGGCAATGGACCGCTACGACGAAGTGTTGGATGAGATTCCGCGTGTGCGCGAAGATCTGGGTTTCATACCCCTGGTAACCCCGACTTCGCAAATTGTGGGCACCCAGGCGGTGATCAATGTGCTTGCGGGCGAGCGCTACAAAACCATCACCAATGAAACCGCCGGTGTCCTCAAAGGGGAATATGGCCAGACGCCAGCCCCGGTCAAGCTGGAATTGCAGTTGCGGGTGCTGGAAGGTGGCGAACCCATCGTTTGCCGTCCGGCGGATATGCTCGAACCGGAATTGGACAGGCTGACGCTGGAATTGAGAAAAATGGCCGTGGAAGCCCATGTCAAGCTGGCGGAAAACGAAGTGGATGACGTGTTGACCTACGCACTCTTTCCCCAAGTGGGTTGGAAATTCCTGCAAAATCGCGGCAATCCCTCCGCTTTTGAACCGGCTCCGGGCAAGGAACCTGCCCCTGCCATGGTCACTGCTGAAAAAGTTGGAGCCGACGGCGGCAAGACCTATACCGTGAGGGTCAACGGTCGTAGTTATCAGGTGGAGGTCGCACCCGGTGGTGTCATTGGCAGTTTGCAACCCGCACCCCCGCCGCCGCTCCCCGCTGCTGTCGGGGAAGATGCCGCCCCCAGGCGCGAATCTGTAGCGGAAGAGCCGGTGAAAGCCCCCATGGCCGGCCATATCTTGCGTGTCAACGCAAAGGAAGGCCAATGGGTCGAAGACAACCAAGTGTTGGTCATAATGGAAGCCATGAAGATGGAAACTGAAGTGCGTGTCCGCAAGGCCGGCCAGGTTTTGGAAGTGTGTGTCAGAGTAGGCGACGCGGTGAACGGCAATGATGTTTTGGTCAGGGTAGGCCGAGGTTAAGGGCGCATGGATACTTTTCTCGCACTTTGGTTAAGCACGGGCCTGTCCAATATCCTATGGGGCCAGTTGGCGATGATGGCGGTGGGGTTCCTGCTGATTTATCTGGCCGTTCGCAAAGGCTTCGAGCCGCTGCTGTTGCTCCCCATCGGGTTCGGTGCCGTGTTGAGCAACATTCCAGTGGCAGGCATTGCCGAAGAAGGCGGTTTGCTGGCTTATCTTTACTTCGGCATCAAGTCCGGCATATTCCCCCTGTTGATCTTCATGGGGGTGGGCGCGATGACCGATTTCGGCCCGATGCTGGCAAACCCAAAAACGCTATTGTTGGGGGCGGCAGCGCAGTTTGGTATTTTCGGCACCTTGCTCGGCGCGCTGGCCTTGAATTTGGTGCCGGGACTGCATTTTACTTTAAAGGACGCCGCAGCGATTGCCATCATCGGCGGCGCAGACGGACCCACGGCCATTTATGTCGCATCCCGGCTTGCCCCCGACCTGCTGGGGGCCATCGCCGTTGCCGCCTATTCGTATATGGCTTTGGTGCCGCTGATCCAACCACCCATCATGCGGGCATTGACCACACCGGAGGAGCGCTTGATCGAAATGGCGCAATTGCGCCATGTCGGCAAACAGGAAAAGATTATTTTCCCGCTCGTGTTGCTCATTCTGACGGCGGCGTTGCTGCCCTCCGCCGCGCCTTTGATCGGCATGTTTTGCATGGGCAATTTGATGCGTGAATGTGGTGTCGTGGAACGCTTGAGCAAAACCTCGCAGAATGAATTGATCAATATCGTCACTATCTTTCTGGGTTTGTCCGTCGGTTCCAAGTTAAGCGCCCAGGCATTTTTACGGCCCGAAACCTTGGGCATTCTGATCCTCGGTGCGATTGCGTTCAGTTTTGGCACGGCATCGGGGGTGGTCATGGCTAAGATCATGAACAAATTCAGCGTCAACAAGGTCAATCCGTTGATCGGTGCCGCCGGCGTTTCCGCCGTACCCATGTCAGCGCGTGTCGCCAACAAGGTAGGCCAGGAAAGCAACCCCCACAACTTCCTGTTGATGCATGCCATGGGGCCGAATGTGGCCGGTGTGATCGGCTCGGCCGTGGCGGCTGGCGTGTTGTTGGCCTTGGTGAAATAAGTCAATTTCCTTCAAACCGGCAGGATGGGATTGCGCGGGCCACTCTTTTTGTTTGCTTTGGTTTCCCCGCTTTTCAGCAGCGGCTGGGTTTGGGCTGACGGCGAATTTGTCGTGTTGTCCTACCATGATGTCAGGAAGGTCGTAACGAATGACGCAAGCATTGGCAAGACGGAGGTCAGTCCAATCAACTTGGAAAGCCAGTTTGACTGGTTAAAAAAGGAAGGTTATCACGTCATCGCCATCGACGATCTGCTGAATGCGCGTTCGGGAAGGAAACCTCTCCCCCCAAAAGCCGTGGTGTTGAGTTTCGATGACGGCTACGCCAGTTTCATCAATACAGTTTTCCCCCTGCTGAAAAAATATCAGTACCCGGCCGTGTTGGCGGTGGTGGGTTGCTGGATGGAGACACACGGGGCAAACAACGTGCCTTGCGGCGGGGAAATCCCGGCCCGTGAGACTTTATTGACGTGGGGACAAATCAATCAACTGGGCCGGTCTGGCTTGGTGGAAGTAGCCTCCCACAGTTACAATTTGCATCATGGCGTTCCGGGCAATCCGCAAGGGAACCTTCAACCGGCGGGTGTCACGCGGATTTATGATCCCCGTCATAAGGCTTACGAAACGGATGCCGCCTACCGTCAAAGAATCCGTCATGAAATCAAAGCATCATCGAATTCCATTTTCAGGCATACTGGCAAAAGACCGCGTGTATTGGTTTGGCCCTACGGCGAAGCCAACCAGCATTTGATCCAGGAAGCCAACAAACAGGGCATGCCGGTTACATTTGGACTGGGCGATGGACATAATACGCTGGCGGATTTGCCTTATGCCCGCCGCTTGTTAATCGTGGAAAATCCGGGAATTGAGGATTTTGCCAAGAGGGTGAATGGGCGGCGCACCAACGACCGGCCTTTGCGTGTGGCCCATGTTGATTTGGATTATATCCATGACCCTGACCCTAAGCAGACCGAGATAAACCTCGGTTTGCTCCTAGACCGCATTCAGGCCATGGGGGTGAACACTGTCTATCTACAGGCGTTTTCCGATCCGGATGGGGATGGCAATGCCGATGGCCTTTATTTTCCAAATCGGCATCTGCCGGTTGCGGATGATTTATTCAACCGGGCCGCTTGGCAATTACTGACGCGGACACGGGTAAAGGTTTATGCATGGATGCCGGTGTTGGCTTTTAAAGTCAAGCGCCCGGAATCTTGGTTTGTGCATGAATGGAGGGATGAAAAGTATGCGGAAGAAAAAGAAAAGGATCGTGTGGTGGCCCGTGCCTTGCCTGAGACCACCAAGGGTGCAAAGGAAAATAGGCTTGGCAAACCCGACAAAGCCTACTTGCCGAAGCATGCATACCAACGCCTGTCGCCGTTCAACCCCGCTGCCAAGCATTTAATAGGGGAAATATATGAAGATTTGGCAAAATACTGTCACTTTGCGGGCATTCTTTTTCACGATGATGCCTTGTTGACGGATTATGAGGACGTCACCCCACAGGCATTGCAGGTTGTGGGCGGGCAATGGAAACTTCCCGTCACCCGAAAACAATTGCGCGAGGATTCAGGAATGCGCATGAGATGGGCGAGGCACAAGACGCAATTGTTGGTCGAGTGGACGGATTTTCTTGCAGGCATTGTCCGCTATTATCACCCCGATATTAAAACGGCCCGCAACTACTATGCCTTGCCTGTGTTACAACCTGCCAGCGAGGAGTGGCATGCCCAGTCATTCGCTAGCGGTCTGGGTGCGTATGATTATGTTGCCATTGAGGCCATGCCGACTATGGAAAAGGCGGAAAACCCGGGTGCATGGCTAGTGGAATTGGTGAAAAAGGTTGCGGAATATCCAGACGGTTTGAGAAAAACAGTTTTTGAAGTGCAGACTGTCGATTGGAATACCCATAAAAAAATCCCCATGGATACTTTGTTGGGGCAATTGAAGCTGATCCATGACAATGGCGGGATTCACTTGGGATACTATCCAGACAATGTATTCGAGGATCACCCCCGTCGGCAAGACATGGAAAGTGCTTTTGCCCTGCCTGTATTTCCCTGAACCCATTCACAACTAGCCGTCCATGGCGTTTAGCCTTAATTTAATCGGCGTTGTTGTCGAGCTTCAATCATCGGCCTTGCCTGATTTCTTGTCGGATTTTTTTGAATCACTGAAGGGTAGGGGGGGTGCTTTTCCACGGGGCTACAAGGACATGCCTTGGTCAAATCTACACCATGCCGTCGCGCATTTCATTTTCCATTACCCGCTGATGATGTCCTATATCTGGATGGTTGGGTCTGTCATCCATTACTTTTTGTGGGAACGGCACGATGGTGACACAGAGGATGACATGCCGGTATTGCATGAATATCCAGCAGTGTCCATTCTCGTCCCCTGCCACAACGAAGGTGAAAATATAAGGGATACTCTGGAATTCCTTTTGCGGCAGAAATACCCGAACTTTGAAATCGTCGCCATCAACGATGGCAGCACCGATAATACCTTGGAAATTCTCGTTGACATGGCTGCGACCCACCCGCAGATAAGGGTTGTCCACTGGGCTGCCAACCAAGGCAAGGCCATGGCCTTGCGGGCCGGGGCCTTGCTTACCAAAAATGAATTTCTGGTATGCATAGACGGCGATGCCCTGTTAGACCCGGAGGCGGTCGTCTGGATGATGCGCCATTTCCTGAAAAATCAAAGAGTAGGCGCGGTGACGGGGAACCCGCGCATTCGAACCCGTTCCACCCTGCTTGGCAAGATACAGGTGGGTGAGTTTTCCGCCATTGTCGGGCTTATCAAACGCGCCCAACAGGTCTATGGGAAGATATTCACTGTTTCCGGTGTCATTGCCGGTTTCCGCAAATCGGCTTTGCACACTGTGGGTTATTGGAGTAACGACATGGTGACTGAAGATATCGACATCAGTTGGAAACTACAGTTAAATGGCTGGGACATCCGTTTTGAACCGAATGCGCTATGCTGGGTACTGATGCCAGAATCGCTCAAAGGTTTATGGAGGCAACGCTTGCGCTGGTCGCAGGGGGGGGCGGAAGTATTGTTGCGTCATACTGCCAAAGTCTTCCACTGGCCCTCCCGGCGGATGTGGCCCATCTGGTTGGAATGTTTTGCCAGCATAGTCTGGTCTTACTTGATGGTTGCCGGTTTGGCGATATGGGGTGTCAGCCAGTTATTTGATTGGCACAGGCATCTTATTTCAGGGTTGATCCCGAACTGGACGGGCATGTTATTAAGTGTGACCTGCCTAGCCCAGTTTGGAGTCAGTCTCGCCATTGATTCCCGCTACGAGCGCAAATTCGGCGGCACTGGGCGCTATTACTACTGGATGATATGGTATCCTCTTATTTATTGGATGAATAATGTATTGACCACCGTTTTTGGCTTGCTCAAGGCTATTGCCAAAAAGCGAGGTCAGAGGGCGGTATGGCGCACTTCTGATAGGGGGGTATTGAAGCGTGATCGAACTTATTATTAATGCACCCCACACGCAAACCAAGAGTCAACGCTTGGCTGCGATGACGCTGCACCTATTCGGGTGGCTTCTATGGAGTTATTTCCTTTTCCCGCTGGTTGCCTTGGGATGTTCATTTTTCGAGTTTTTGCAATGTCCCCAATGGGTGGGCATGCCGGGGGGTCGCCCATATCTACAGGAGATGTTGCTAAATTACCTTGAAACCGTAGCGGCGATAGTTTTGGTTTGGGCTGCATGGGTGGTCTATAATCTCGCCTCTATCCGTTCCCGGCCAAAGGCACCTCCACTAAGCCCAGTCAGCCTCAGAGAGTTATCGCAAACTTTCAATGTAGCCGGAAATGTTTTAAATGAATGCCAAGATAGCCGTTTTATCGTCGTTCACTTCGATGAAAACGGGAATATTATTGGGTTGGAAAATCACAGACAGTCAAATTAAAATGCAAAACAATGTTCCTGCCAATCATTTGGCCGAAGAAACCAGCCCCTATCTCTTACAACACGCCCACAACCCGGTTGATTGGCATCCTTGGAATGGCAGTGCGCTGGAATTGGCATGCCAAGAGGACAAGCCTATCTTGCTTTCCATCGGCTATTCCGCCTGCCATTGGTGCCATGTGATGGCCCACGAGTCTTTCGAGGATCAAGCCACGGCGGAAAAAATGAATGCCCTGTTTGTCAACATCAAAGTCGACAGGGAAGAACGCCCCGACTTGGACAAGATTTACCAACGGGCCCATCAACTGATGGCGCACAGGTCAGGTGGCTGGCCGCTCACTGTTTTCCTCAATCCTCATGATTTGGTGCCGTTCTTCACCGGCACCTATTTCCCCAAAGAATCCCGCTACAACTTGCCTGGCTTTGTTCCGTTGCTGGAGAAAGTTAGCGGCTACTATCGTGAAAATAAAGAAAGCCTTGGGCAAGGCAAGGAAGCGTTCATCAATGCCTTGAACTCAACTTCGGTGACGGCACCTTCTTCCGTGGATGCCGCCTTGCCGTCCCGTGTCCGCTCAGAAATGGAGAAGAGTTTTGACAACCGCTGGGGCGGGTTCGGCGGGGCGCCAAAGTTCCCCCATCCAACCTCTCTGGATTTCCTGCTGCGACGCTATGCGCTTAGCGATGATGCGAAGGCATTGCACATGGCGACCTACAGTTTGCGTAAAATGGCAGAGGGTGGCATTTACGACCAAATTGGGGGGGGATTTTGCCGTTACTCAGTCGATGCCGAGTGGCGCATCCCCCATTTTGAAAAAATGCTCTATGATAACGGACTTTTGTTGGCCCTCTGCTGCCAAGCTTGGCAGATCACAGGCGATGAATTGTTCCGTAAAGTTGCCATGGAGACCGCCGAATGGGTTTTGCGGGAAATGACATCGCCGGAAGGGGCCTTCCATTCAAGCTTGGACGCGGATTCAGAAGGGGAGGAGGGCCGCTTTTACGCATGGGACAGGCAGGAGGTCAAATCCTTGTTGAGTGATGGCGAGTATGCGCTGGTTGCGCTACATTACGGTCTGGCGGACACGCCCAATTTTGAAGGCCGTTGGCATTTCCATGTCGCGCTTCCACTGGAAGAATGCGAGAGCCGTTTAGGCATGGAAATGAATGCGGCGAAGGAATTGCTGAACTCGTCCCGGAACAAATTGTTTGCGGCGAGGGAAGGCCGTGTCCGCCCTGGCCGTGACGATAAAATCCTCACCTCGTGGAATGCCTTGATGATTAAAGGCATGTCCATTGCCGGACGGATTTTAGAGCGGGATGATTTCACTGACGCGGCGGTCAAAGCCTTGGATTTCCTACGGACTCGTGCCTACCAAAACGGCAGGTTGCTTGCCGCATGGAAGGATGGCCGGGCTAGGTTTCCGGCCTATCTGGACGATTATGCATTCTTGTTGGACGCTGCCCTGGAACTGTTGCAGAACCGTTGGGACAAGTCCATATTGGATTTTGCCCTGGCCCTTGCCGATGATTTGCTGGCACGGTTTGAAGATGAGGCGGAGGGAGGTTTTTTCTTTACCGCGCATGATCATGAGCCTTTGCTTCATCGTCCCAAGTCGATGATGGACGAAGCCATGCCGTCCGGCAATGGCATTGCCGCATTTGCACTGAACCGATTAGGCCACTTGCTGGGTGAACCGCGTTATTCGATTGCGGCAGAACGTACACTTAAGGCGGCCACGCAGGATATGGGCCGTTATCCACAGGTATATGGATCGATGTTAAATGCTTTGGACGAATGGTCCTCCCCGCCGCAAACCATCATCATCCGGGGGGATGGGGACGAGATGCATGGATGGCGGAAAATGGCCATGGAATGCCATGTCCCTAATCGGCTTTGCTTTGCCATTCCGGCATCTGCGACCGATTTGCCGGGTTTGTTGAAGGATCGCAAGCCGGGTTCTGAAACAGTCGCCTACGTTTGCGTGGCAACTGCCTGTCTTCCCCCGGTTTATTCCTGGGACGAATTACAGCGAGCCTTGTACGCCTAATATATATTGGGGCGATGCTTACCAACACTATCATCTGCTTGACAGATCAGGAAATCATACCTATGCATGAACATGATACCAGTTGTCATACTTCGCCTGAGGGCGTCCCATTGGCTACCTTGGAGGTTGCTGCCCCGTCGGGCAGTGTTGGCAAAACTACCATTGCCACGTTGAGATCGAACGGGCGCATAGTCGCCCAGGGGCGATCCAAGGTATCAAAATATGATGATGCGAGAATCATACTGCTGACCACGGAATATGTGGCGCACAGAGGTGACTCAGACTATGAATTGTGGGTGACTCTGGACCAAGACGGTTTTGAATCTTGGTACCCCGGGTTTTCCGACTTGTATATTCATGATTCGTGGCATCTCCATGATGGCCCTTGGAAGCAATTTACCGACCCATCCCTTTGGAAGGAAAAACAACTTTCCAACCCGGACAATCGCCTACGCATACACTATCATCGATACGGCGGGTATTATGAAGGCATTGGTTTTTGGACATGGAATCCCAATTCTGATGTGCCACCCATCGAGATTTTTGAAATAGGCTGGGATGACTTTGGGCTTATATTCGAGTTGGACAAGGCTAATTATAGCGATGGAACGGGCAATCTTCGCATTGGAATTTTGCCTCGCAGAGGGGGTGACTGGAGCCTTAAGGAAGACGACAATAAATATTGGGAGCCTGGCTTTGGCAGCGAAGTGTACTTGATTGGCACAGTCAACCACATCTGGAAGGAAAGGCCGGACACGCGCCAACATGTGATGGCAGCTTATATTGACAATCAAAATTGCATGTCCATACAAGTTTCAAGGCCAGTCGATCCGGGTGAGGTAAACCCCGAATGCGTATTTATCATGGATGAGAATAACCAGAGCCATAGGGTTAAACATATTACTCACGGAGATAAGCCATCCAACACCATCACGGCAATCACCCAAGATGCATTGGATGTCGGAAGTCATTCTTATACGATTAGCTTGGAAGATTTTGGCGGAACGGTTGTGTCATTGCTTCGTGGCATACTCCATGATGCCGATCTGTTTTATGATGCAGAAATTAGCTTGGGAGCCATCTACTCCCCTATATCGACAACTTTCCGGCTATTTGCCCCGACGGCCTACGTAGTCGAGGCGTTGTTGTTTGATGAGCCAGTGGATAATGCCCCGCCTCGCTGGACCGTGCCTATGAAAAAAATTGGCAAAGGGATTTTTGAGGGGATCATGCAGGGGGATATGCTAGGCAAGTTTTATCGCTACCGCTTAAACGGCCCTGGGTTTGCGACAGACAATCTAGTGCTGGAACCCTATGCGATAAATACCGTTGGTGACAGCCAGTGTGCGCGCATAACCAATTTAAACAATACCAATCCTTCGGGTTGGGAGAGATATCGTGTAGGTCCGGCGGTGGAATCGCCCGTTGATTTGGTCATTTACGAGGCAAGTGTCCGCGACTTTACCATTGCGGCAAATTCAGGGGTCACCCAAAAGGGTTTATACTTGGGTTTTAGCGAGGAGGGTACTCATTTACCCAGTGATCCCGGAATCCTGACTGGGTTGGATCACCTGCAAGAGCTCGGCATTACCCATGTGCAATTGATGCCGGTGCAGGATTTCAACAAGGATGCGGATGAAGGTGTTTACAATTGGGGATACATGACGATTGCATTCAATTCCCCCGAGGGTTGGTTTTCCACGAACAAACTCGATGACAGCCGTATCCGCGAATTCAAGCAATTGATCGGTGCGCTTCATGCCCGGAATATCGGTGTGATCATGGATGTAGTCTACAATCACACGGACTATTCCGCCCCGTTTCATTCCATCAATGCGCAATATTATTATCGCTTTAATGCCGAAGGCGGGTATGCCAATGGCTCCGGGGTCGGCAACGATTTTCGGACTGAATGCCCGATGGTGCGTAAGTTTATCATTGATTCATTGAAATATTGGGTTTGCGAGTATGGCATTGATGGCTTCCGATTCGACCTAATGGCTTTGATTGACTTTGAAACGATGCGCGAAGCTGAAAGGGAATTGAGAAAAATAAAACCTGACATCATACTGTATGGCGAACCCTGGTCTTCTGGTTACTCACCCATTAAAGGCCAACCGACCGACAAACATGCCATCCGCAATACCTCAATTGGCGCATTCAATGACCATTTCCGCAATGCGCTAGGCGGTAGCCCCAATGGTGCGGAATTAGGTTTTATCCAAAATGGATCAAACCGGGAAAGGCTGATCCTCGGCATGGAAGGCAGTCATCGGGATTGGGCTTCGCAGCCCTCACAATCGATTAATTATATAACCTGCCATGACAATTTAGTTTTATACGACAAACTCAGGTGGTTTAGTCCAAGCGCATCGGAACAAGACATCATGGCGATGATGAAACTGGGTTATCTCGTGCTATTAACCGCCCAAGGGATTCCTTTCATTCACGGCGGTGAAGAGTTTGCCAGGACTAAATTCGGCCACGGCAATAGTTACAATGCCGGGGATGAAATCAATCAGATTGATTGGTCGTTGAAAGCCAAGAATTACGGATTGTTCAGTTATACCCGGGAATTGATTCGGCTTAGGAAGCTACATCCCTTATTTAGGCTACGTTCGGCGGATCAAATCAGGGATCGGGTGAAAACCCACTCTGCGCCTAATGAAAAAACCTTGGTTTATATAATTGATGGGTTTGATCTTGAGCATGAAACATGGGGGGAAGCCTGCATATTGATCAACGGCGAAGAGGCATCCGATATTGAATTCCGCTTGCCCAATGGCCGGTGGCATGTCGCCTTCGATGAATCAGGCGCGGTGGATGAACCTCATTGGGTGGAGTTTCGTGTTCATGTCCGGCGCAAATCGGGGTTGATACTGTACAGAGTCGAAGAAAAGCCGGTGATTCCTGAAATCGTCACCGAAGCCATTAAAGGACGGGCGGAAGCGGTTGGCAAAGACGAAGCGGAATCCACGGATGCCCTTGTGCCGAACGCTGAAACCCCTGCGGCGATGAATGAACAAATCAACCCAAAGGTTTAAGGTGATTCCCGCTTTTTGTTTCATTGGCAGCAAGCCTCCCATGCACGTAAGCGTTCACTCCCCCCTGCCTTTTCCTGGGAACGCGGCCATCTTGGCCGCCATTTCAGCGGGCGAGACGCCCGCGCTCCCAGGGGGGAGTGAACGGTTACCCATGCACTAGGAGTCCAGGCGTGAGCTTATTCCACATCCCCACGGCCTTTCTGATCGTCGGCCTGCTCTATTTGGTCATGCCTGCCGTGACCTGGGTCGTCTTGTCGAGTCGCCGCACGCCGGCTTTGGCCCTGTGGTGCGGTAGCGACATTTCATTTGGGTTAGGTGTCATTTTGTTGGGGCTGCGAGGCCATGTCCCTGAATGGGCCACTTTCCCGCTCGTCAACCTCCTGCTGTTCATTGCCATTATCCAGCGAATACAATCATTTCGCCTGGACTTGGCAGTGCCCTGGCGAACGCTATGGATGACGGTGGCGGCCTTGTTATTCGTCCTAGGTTTTGAAGGCATCCGACTAGGGCTGGGCGATGCCTTGCTGCGCTTGCAATACAATCAATCAATCTGGGCCGTTACGAATGGGTACATAGCCGTTCTAGCTTGGCGCATCGGCCACTTGGAGCGAAGCAGCAGCGCCCGCTGGATTGCCGGGGTTTTCTTGCTGCTGGGAGTTGCATTTGTATATTCTTTAATCAGGATGTCAATCGGCTTATCCCCTCCTGACCCGCTGAATTCAAACCCGAGTACTATTCTTTCTGCCCTTGCCGGCACCCTAGCCGCAGTGATCGGCAATATCGCCTATGTGGGGCTGGCATTCGAGCGCTCACAACGGCAAACAGCCGAGATGGAGGATGAGTTAAGGGGTAGCGAGGCCCGCTTCCGCAGTTACTTTGAACTGCCCCTAGTAGGGTGCGCCGTCACCTTGCCAAGTAAAGGCTGGCTGGATGCCAATGACACTCTGTGCGAGATGCTAGGGTATGGCAAAACCGAATTGACGCGGATGACGTGGGCGGAACTGACCCATCCCGACGACATCGCCGCCGATTTGGTTCAGTTCAATCGGGTTCTGGCAGGGGAGATCGATGGCTACACCGTGGAAAAACGCTTTACCCACAAAAATGGGCATAGCGTCCATACCCTTATCGCCGTTCATTGCTTGCGCAAGCCCGACAGATCGGTTGATTATTTTATCTCGTTGATTTTTGACATCACCGAGCGTAAGCAGGCGGGGCAAGTACTGACCTTCCTGGCAAACACCAGCGTGATAAAGTCGGATGAGTCTTTTTTCAACCAATTGGCTCGATATTTGGCACAGTCCCTAGGCATGGACTTCGTTTGCATTGACCGCCTTGAAGGGGACGGTTTAACTGCCCGGACTTTAGCCGTCTGGTGCGATGGTCGTTTCGAGGACAATGTAACCTACGCGCTGAAGGATACTCCCTGCGGCGACGTAGTCGGCAGGACGGTTTGTTGCTTCCCGTCAAGCGTATGCCGGTCCTTCCCGCACGATCAAGTGCTCAAAGAATTACTCGCGGAAAGTTACGTCGGGGTGACTCTCTGGGATTATTCTGGCCGTCCGATTGGCCTAATCGCGGTCATAGGACGCAGGCCCCTGCACAACCGCTTGCTGGCCGAAGACATGCTGCAGCTCGTTGCGGCTAGGGCAGCGGGGGAAATAGAGCGTTTGGAAGCCGAAGAAGCGCTGCGGGCGAGCGAGGATTTTTTGCGCGAGGTGGGTCACGTTGCCAAAGTGGGCGGATGGAATCTGGACTTGACGACGGACACGCTGACATGGACTGAGGAGACTTACCTGATTCATGAAGTCGATCCGCATTTTCAGCCCCAATTGGAAGATGCAATTAATTTTTACGCACACAATGCCCGCCCGGCCCTGAAAGCGTCCATTGAGCGTACTCTGACCCAAGGCGAGTCTTTTGATCTTGAATTACCGTTTATCACTGCCAAGGGCAATCACTTATGGGTGCGTGTAATCGGGAACGCAGGCAGGGTTGACGGCCAGATAGTGCGCCTTTACGGCATGTTTCAGGACATCACCGAACGCAAGGCCACCGAACGACAGTTGCGGCTGACTCAATTCGCGGTGGGACGGTTCGTCGATGAGGTTTACATCATTCGCGATGACATCCGTTTCCAGTATGTCAATGACACCGCCTGCCGGACGCTGGAGTATGGCCGCGAGGAACTGATGACCATGACCGTGCCGGACATTGATCCCTTCTTCAACAACATGGCCGAAGCCGTCGCGTGCTGGCAGGCGATAAAGTCCGCCGGATCGATCACGTTGGAAAGCCTGCACCGCTCCCGCAGCGGGCGCGTCTATCCTGTGGAAGTCCATAACAACTTCATCGAGTACGAAGGCGAGGGGTACGTTTGCAGCATCTGCCACGACATCACCGAGCGCAAGAATGCGGAGGAGGAAATCAAGCGGTTGGCCTTCTACGACCCGTTGACCCAACTGCCCAACCGCCGGCTTTTGTTGGATCGGTTGCATCAAGCCCTGGCGACCAGTGTCCGCAGCAAACAGTATGGCGCACTGCTGTTCATCGACCTGGACAACTTCAAAACGCTGAACGATACCTTGGGCCATGACAAGGGCGACTTGCTATTGCAAGAAGTGGCAAACCGCATCAGTGCCTGTGTGCGCGAATGCGACACCGTGGCCCGCTTGGGGGGCGACGAATTCGTGGTGATGCTGATAGGCATGGAGGGTGACGCGCAAGAGGCTACTGCCCAGACCCAAAAAATCGGCAGGAAAATGCTCGGAATGCTCAACCAAGTGTATTATCTCGCCGGTCACGAACACTACGGTAGCGCCAGCATGGGCATCACCCTGTTCGCCGGATATTCCAGTTCCTTGGACGAGTTGCTGAAACAGGCGGATATTGCCCTTTATCAGGCCAAGGCCGCAGGCCGCAATGCCCTGTGCCTCTTTGATGCGCAGATGCAGTCATCCGTCACCGTGCGATCCGCGCTGATCCATGATTTGCGCCATGCACTGGCAAAAAAACAATTTCAGCTCTTTTGCCAGATCGAGGCAGGCCACAACCAAAAGATCATCGGTGTCGAAGCGCTGTTGCGCTGGCATCATCCTGATCGCGGGATGATCCCGCCCCAGGAATTCATATCCCTGGCGGAGGAAACCGGGCTCATCCAGCCCATCGGGCAGTGGGTGCTGGAATCCGCTTGCGCCTTGCTCAAATCATGGGGGAAAATCTCAGACCGGCGGCATTGGTATCTTGCCGTCAACATTAGCACGCGCCAGTTCCGTCAGCCCGATTTCGTCAACGGGGTTCTTGAGATGGTGCGGGATACTGGGATTGATCCCAGCAAGCTGATGCTTGAACTCACCGAAAATGTGATTCTTGTCGAGCTTGGCGATACCACCGCCAAAATGAATACACTCAAGCAAGTCGGGGTGCGCTTTTCATTGGACGATTTCGGCACCGGCTATTCGTCACTGGCCTACCTGGCACGGCTGCCCTTCGATCAACTGAAGATCGACCGGTCGTTTGTGCAAAACATCGGCGTGAAGCCCGCCGATGAAATCATCATTCAAACCATCATTGCCATGGCGGACAAGCTCGGAATTGGCGTCGTTGCGGAAGGCGTGGAGACGGAGGCGCAACGGGCTTTCCTAGAGCAACACGGCTGCCCGGTTTGCCAGGGCTATCTGTTCGGCAAGCCGGTGCCGTTGGCGGAGTTTGAGGAATATTTTAACTAGGAGTCCAAGCGTGAACCTCTTCCATATCCCCACCTATTTCCTGGCAACCAGCCTACTCGGTTTAGTCATGCCGGCCATAGTATGGTTTGTCTTGGCGGAGCGTCGCTCGCCGGCTGTGGCCCTGTGGTGCGTTGGCAAGGTTTTAGGGGCCATGGCTAGCGTTTTGTTTGGGCTGCGTGGCCATGTCCCCGAATGGGCGACTTTTCCGCTTGCCAACTTCCTGATGTTCACTGGCCTTATCCTGCGCATCCAGTCCTTGCGCCGGGACTTGGCATTGCCTAGGCGAACGGCATGGATGGTGGCTGCGGCCTTGTTGTTCATGCTAGGCTTTGAAGGCATCAGCTTGGGGTTGGGCGATGCTTTGTTGCGCTTCCAATACATTCACGTTGTTTTCAGTGCCTTGCCTTTGTATGTGGCTGCCTTGGCTTGGCGCATTGGGTATCAAGAGCAAAGCCAAAGCGCCCGCTGGATTGCCGGGATTTACCTAATGTTTGCGATTACGATGCTAAACGACTTGATCTGGATAACAACCGGGTCATCCAGCCCCGATCTGATGGTTCCAAGCGTGAGTAGGGCCGCCTTAGCCCTTACCGGTATCCTAGTCGCTGTGATCAGCGATATCGCCTATGTGGGGCTGGCATTGGATCGCTCCCAACGGCAAGCAGCCGAAGCCGAGAAACGATGCCAAACCATTATTGCAACCGCCAAAGATGGTTTCTTTTTTTCTGACAGGGAAGGGCGCATCGTTGATGTCAACCAGTCCTACTGTGACATGACCGGTTACCGCCGGGACGAGTTGCTTGCCATGCAGATTGCCGATGTCGAGGCCAACGAAACCCCCGAAGAAATCCAGGCGCGTATTCAACACATCATGCAGGCGGGTTCCGACCGTTTCGAGTCCTGGAATCGGTGCAAGGATGGGCGTTTATTGCAAATCGAGGCCAGCGTCAATTTTATGCCTTCCGGTGGCGGAAAATTTGCGGTGTTCATCCACGACATCACCGCGCGCAAGCAGGCGGAGGAAGCGATCAAGCAGTTGGCCTTCTACGACCTGCTGACGCAACTGCCCAACCGCCGGCTTTTGTTGGATCGCTTGCAACAAGCCCTGGTGGCCAGTGTCCGCAGCAGACTGTATGGCGCATTGCTGTTCATCGACTTGGACAACTTCAAGACGCTGAACGATACCTTGGGCCATGACAAGGGCGACTTGCTATTGCAAGAAGTGGCCAGCCGCACCAGTGCCTGTGTGCGCGAATGCGACACCGTGGCCCGCCTCGGGGGCGACGAATTCGTGGTGCTGCTGACAGGCCTGGACGGTGACGCGCAAGCGGCTACCGCCCAGGCGAAACAGGTCGGGGGCAAAATTCTCAACAGGCTCAACCAAGTGTATGATCTCGCCGGTCGCGAACACTACGGCGGCGCCAGCATGGGCATCACCCTGTTCGCCGGGCATTCCAGTTTCATGGACGA
>CAIODU010000118.1 GCA_903857165.1 uncultured Methylococcaceae bacterium
GTCTCGAAAGTCCCGCGAATCTGCCGGGTGATGTCGTCAAGGGTCAGGGCCAAGGGGCCAAAAGGTGCGCTCATTAGTGGGATTCAAGTGTGGGTAATGTGGCTACTTTAACGGATAATCGCCAAAATGAGAATTGCTGGGCATCCATGCCGGAATGACGGCAATGGAGCCATAATGAGAATTGCTGAATCAAATAGCCACTGCGTGACATCCATCAATAATAATGTTATCCGCTGGCCCGGAGACGCTTCCCCGGATCGTTGGCTGCATTATCCGCTGGCACGGAGACGCTTCCCCGTGCGTGTGGGCTACGGCGCATGAAAAGTGCCGTAGTAAGGTGATTCCTGAGAAAGAACATCCCATCAAGAATCTGATCCGTAAGCAAAAAATAGAGTCCACGAAAGGCACGAAAAGCACGAACAAAAGCATGTCTTGTTCGTGCCTTTCGTGTTTTTCGTGGACGATTCTTTTGGTGGGTTCATTCTGGCTTTACTTATTCCCTTTCCAGCCACTCCAAAACCGCCGCAATCACCCACTCTGGATCATCCAAGGGCAAATCATGCCCGCCCCAAGGATGGGTATTAGGTTCCACATTCCACCGCCGGGCCATGGCTTGCGTACAGGCAGGATCGACCATGCGATCACCGAGGCTATTCATCAACAACACCGGGATGGAAGGTTTGTCCTGGGGCGGGTGGTGACGCGCCGCCGCCCAGAGTTGGCGGAAGACGTTGTTAAGCTGCACTGGATGGCGATGGTGGATGGCCACCCTGCTTTCAATCAAACCGGGAATTGGGTCTTGCTTCGCCGAAGTCAGTTCCAGAATCAAGCGTTCGCGTTCCGCCCCATCGCCAGCCGTAATAATGCGGGCCATCAGCGGCCAGATTTTTAAACTCAGGCGTTGGTGCAATGGACTCAAACCGCGAAGGCTGGTGTTGATGAGCGCCGCGCCGGCCAGTTCAGCAGGATAATGATTGGCCCATTCGACCGCGAGCATGCCGCCTAGGGAAATGGTGAACAGAAAAAACGGCTTACCGCCCTGCCCTTGCGCTTGCATGGCCGCCAAGGCTTCGCCTCGCACCGCCTCCAACGTCTCGCGCAGGGAAAGCGGGCTGGGCTGCCGCCAATGCCGGCCGTTGCCCGGCAAGTCGATGAGATGCGCCCTCGCGCCGGGAATGGCGGCGCGGAAGCGTTCGGGGAAGTCGTCCCAATGGGCGCTTTCCCGCACCAGGCCACGCAGGAAAACCCAATTGGCCGCCCTCACCGCCTGCCCCTCTCCCTCAATGCTGTTGAATTATGGATTTGATGTAGGCCGGAATAAGGTCGTGCAACGACCGTTTCCGGCACTCGGCCTGTCAGTTTGCCGGAAACGCCCGCTGGTGCGGGCTTATTCCGGCCTACCGCCGCGGCTAATTCAACAGCATTGCCCCTCTCCCTGCACCGTAATCCGGGAGTTGCGGCCCATTTCCCCTTGGTTCCGCCAGAGGCTTCAACCAGCCTACTTGCTTTCATACCAAAGCCCCAGACCCCGTTTATGCCGTCGCTCGCGCTGGGCCGCATCAGGAAACGCCCAAGGTTCCGGGGAATGCACCGCACGGTAAAGAAAATCCAGCAGGAACAGATGCCGCCTGAGAATGCGCCGTTCGCGGTGCGGCAGGCTTGGGTTGAACAAGCCAATGCGGGAGAAAAACTGCCACCAGTTTTTCTTCACCCACAGCCACGAACCCAGTTCCAGGGTGAAGGGAAGGAAACAGCCATCAGGCTGGGCTGCGCGGTATTCGTCATAGAGATAATCCCACAGGTCGCCATGGGCGAGGTATTCCCGCGATTGCGGCTCGATGCGGTATACATGGCGGGCATAGGTGCGGTCAAGCAATTGTTTCAGCGCCAGCGCTTCGGCCACCCCGGCGAAGGGCTTGTGGGTTCTGGCATAAGGAAACCACAAGCGGTCCACGATGCCGTAGCCGGAGTGGATATCAATGCCGATGGCCAGCTTGGCGGGGAAAATTTCGCGCCGCACAAAATCGCAAACGGCCTGCGCCTCCGCTTCCATGGGCGCACCTTCAACACCGCGATACCAGGGCAGCCGGGGAGTCAAACGGTGTCCGCCGAATAAATGCCAGGGCGACAATCCCTCGGCTTCCACCGGCGAGTTGCGCATCAAATCGACGTAGTTTCCATTGGAACGCAAGCGCAGCATCATCCCCACCGGATTGATCAGCGGTACGATCAACAGCCGGGTCGTCTCAAACATACGCTGGATGCTGCGATCCCATCTTGCCAATTCCATCAATGTTTGCAGATAAGACAATACCACCCTAGTACCGATGCGCTCCAAGCCATGCACCCCGCCAAACACGGCTAAAACCGGGGCGGAGGGATCATCCGGCCCAAAACTCAGCGCGAGCAGTGGAAAGGCCGTTCCCTGATGATCCAGCGTGGCCAAGGTCTCCACCCGGCCCGATCCAGGCAAATGGCCGGCCAGGAAAAGCAATTCACGCAGCTCGGGCAAGGCATGTTTGGCATCGTGGCAAGGGTCGGAGGCATTCATGCTTGCCGCCCCTCCCATTCCATCCTTAATTTAACAGCATTGCGGCCGCCACCGCATTCAAGCTTTGAAATCACCAATGCAACGCCCGCAGCCGGGAGAATTTTTTCCGCTGATGGGCCTGCATCCTCGACAACACATCGGCCAATATCTCCACCGTGCGGACAATGTAGTTGCCTTTGTTCAGCATCACGCATTCGGCGCGCACGCTCATCGCGGCATCGGTGAACTCCGGCCTGGAAAGTTCGCCTTTCTTAGTCATGGTCTCCAGCACCTGCGTGGCCCAAATCACCGGGACGTGGGCCGACTCGCAAACCCAGAGGATTTCTTCCTGTATCTCCGCCAGGCGGACACTGCCCAGTTCCACCGCCAAATCGCCCCGGGCTATCATCACGCCCAAGTTGTGGCGGCCTATGCCGCCCAGAATCAGGTCGGGCAGGTTGCGCACGGCGCGGTCAGACTCGATTTTGGCGATGACAGGCAAATTGGAAGCGCCTCTCTGGTCAAGTTGCCCCAACATGAATTCCAAATCTTCCAAGGATTCGACAAAGGAAAACCCGACCATGTCGGCATGCCGGCAGACGAAATCCAAATCGTGCAAATCCTTGCTGCTCAATGGCGGCAATTGCAGCCGGGTTTTCGGAAAATTTATGCCCTTGTCGCTAAGCAAGCGGGAACCGTTGTTCTTGGCTTGCGTCACCCGCAACAAAGCCCCGTCCTTGCGGATTTTCTCCACCACGGTGCCAATCTTGCCGTCATCGAACCAGACCGGGTCGCCCGGTTGCAGGCAGTTTTTGACTTCTTCCTCGCCGCAACCGATGCGCGCAGGGGTGACAATCTTGCCTTTGGCGTTGCGCAGTGCGGGTTGTGCAGGTTCGTCGCCAAAACTAAGCAACAAAGCATCCCCCACTTTGACTCGCAGATCCACGGCAGAAGGAGTGATGATGGAAAGGGTGGATTCGCCCAGAATTTCACTCTCGCCCCGAACCAAGGTCGCATTCACCCCGTCCCCCAGATAGGCGAGTTTTTCGCAATGGGCCAGCCAAACGTTTCTTGACGGATGTCGAATGAGTCGCAGGGTGCGGGGTTTGCCCCGAGTGTCGGTATAATTGAGGACATCCCCCGCCTTGAACAGCTTGAAAATTTCCCCGGAAACAATCAACCCCTTGTCAACTGGATTGGGCGGGTTTTTGGCAAGGGCATTGTGCAGCAGGATTTCAACAGGCTCGACAACACGCCCATAAACATCCCGTTTTGGTTTGCAGGCCAAAATCTTCGGTGCCTCGGCCAGCGGGCCCGTGCGCAGTTTGTGCCCGCCCAAGTCCATCAAAACACGGCAATGCCGACGGGTCTCCTTGGATGCCCTGCGGACATTGTGAATCATTGCCGCCCATGCCGTTTCGTCGTCGTGGGCGCAATTGATGCGCACACAATTGGTGCCGACGCGCAATAGGTTTTTGATCAGCTTGTAATCCTCGGCAGCCGTGGAGGGCAGGGTCACCATGATCCGCACTTCACGCTCTCCGTCCATTGGGCCGAAAATATCATCCGTATGCTTTCCCAACAAGCGCTTGCCCACATCGCCATAAGGGGCAAAGTCGCTGCCGGGCTCGCCCAAGGCACGGCCGAGCAGTCCAATGACCGCATCCAGGTTGGGCAGCACATTGGCCTCGATCCTGCCCAGCGAGGACAGCCCCATTCGCGCCAGACGCTCCTGTAAGCGGCGCAGGTCAAATTGGCGCAGGGCCAGGTAATGCGCCATATTCAAGGCACTGGGGCTGATTTCCCCGCCGTCGAAATGGCGATTGAAACCAGCCAATCGCCGGGTGGCACGTTCCTCCACTTGGGTGCGGAGCGTCCTTAACTCGGTCAGTAGATCGTTAAATTCTGCCACGGATGCATCGGTGATAAGTTTCATTGCTACTTTGCATAGAATAAATGCGTAAAAGCATAACATGTCCGCATGACGGTATTCTGCCCTAAACAGAAAAATCCCAATGGCGGGCAATGTCACAGGACTGTCATGCGAGCTTTACTTTCTTGTCATATTGCCCCGTTATCATTCCGCCAAATAACCGATGTTACGCAGCAAGTACCTGTAGGGTGGCCTTCAGGCCGCTTCGACAGGCGAAGACCCTGTCGGCCTGAGTTGGCAGCCTGAAGGCCGCCCTACGACAAGCCTCCAAGCGTTGCCGCGTAACATCAGTAAATCAAGTTGTCGTCCACTAAAAAGCGCCCACCCGTCCGAGGAACCATCATTTGAAAATTGCCCTAATCACGGACGCATGGCGACCGCAAATCAACGGTGTCGTGACCACCCTGCAAAAAACCTGCGAACATTTGCGGGGCTTTGGCCACACCGTGGAAACCTTCACCCCTGACCAGTTCGACAATTGGCCCTGCCCTGGCTATACCGAGATTCGGCTCGCATTGGGCTGCGGCCCCAAACTGCGGAAGCGCCTTCGGCAATTCCAGCCAGACGCGGTGCATATCGCCACTGAAGGCCCCTTAGGGCTTGCCGCCCGCAACTATTGTGTAGGCAACGGCGTCCCCTTCACCACTTCATTCCATACCCGTTTCGCCGAATACGTCAATCTTCGGTGGGGCATCCCCTTGTCATGGGGATATGCCTTTCTGCGCTGGTTCCATACCAAAAGCGAGCGCATCATGGTCGCCACTCCTGCCTTGATCGATGAATTGAAGCAACGGGGGTTCAACAACCCCGTATTATGGTCACGGGGCGTGGAGGTGGATCTGTTTAGACCCAGCGAGAAGGGGTTTCTTGACGGACAACGGCCCATCTGGCTTTACGCCGGACGGGTCGCCATTGAAAAAAATCTGGAGGTTTTTCTGCGGCTGGATTTGCCGGGCACTAAGTACATCGTCGGAGACGGCCCGCAACGCGAGGAGCTGGAAAGGAAATATCCCGAGGCCCGCTTCGTCGGCTACAAACTGGGCGGGGAATTGGCACAAACCATGGCTGCCGCCGATGTGTTTGTGTTCCCCAGCCTGACCGACACCTTCGGCCTGGTCTTGCTGGAAGCCCTCTCCTGCGGCGTTCCGGTGGCGGCATTTCCGGTGCGCGGCCCGATTGATGTGATACTCGACCAGCAAGTCGGCTGCCTGGACGACAATCTGCAACAGGCGGCACTCAACGCACTGGCGCTGAATCCTTCAGACTGCCGGGCTTATGCCATGAACTATGCCTGGCAAAACTGTGTGCGGCAATTTGAAGGCCATCTCGCCCCCATCACCCGCCAACCCGGCCAGCGCCCGCTCGCTTGGTGGCAACGCTTTGCCTCGAACTGACCCCCGCATCCAACCCAGACAGTTCTTTGCAACCACCCCCGCCACCCAGCAATTCTCATTATGGCTCCAACGCCGTCATTCCGGCATCCATGCCGGAATGACGAGTTGTCTATCAGCACTTTGGCTCATAATGAGAATTGCTGCCCGCCACCCGACAGCAACCGCCTCCCATCCATTCAGTCGCACCTCCCGGCCAGCCGTTTTGTCGAAAAACCGCCACACCGTAATAATTTTTCATCCCACCCGACATTTATCTTGTTCAAAGATGAAAAACGATGTTAACTTAAGGCATGAAACCACCGCTTGCCTTAGGCTTTACCCTCATCGAACTTTTGGTCACCATCGCCATGATTGCCATTGTCACAGCGATAGGCGTACCCGCCTTCAAGGATACAATACGCAACAATGTCTTGACCGCAGGCATGAATGATTTTATTGCCACATTGAACTTTGCCAGAAGCGAGGCGGTAAAGAGGGGGGTGACCGTCACTGCCAGAAAGACATCCACCTCAACTCCAGACGAATGGGGAAGCGGCTGGGAAAGCGGATGGGAGGTTTTTACGGACAGCCCGAATGATCAAAACAAATACGGCACTAAAGAAGGCACGGATCAAACTCTGCGCGTTCACGAACCCTTAAAAAACAACTACACGTTACGAGGAAATAACAATTTCATAAATTATATTTCTTACAAGCCCAGCGGTGAAAGCAACAATTTAGGCTCTTTTGCGCTATGCGACACCAGTGTCAGCGGAAACCCAACGAAAAGAACCGCCCGCCTGATCGCTGTCAGCATCCTCGGGCGGATTAGCCTGACTGCGGACAGCGACAACGATGGCATCCTGAAGAAAAATGACGGAACAGATTTCACCTCATGTACCAATCCATGAACCGCATGACTGGATTTAGCTTGGTGGAATTGCTGGTGGCCGTTTTGATTTTTGCCATTGGCCTCGTTGGCTTGGCGGCATTGCAGTTAGTGGGCATGCGAAGCAACCAAACCGCTTACCACCGTTCGATAGCCACCCAATTGGCCTATGACATGGCCGACCGCATGAGATCGAATCAGGCCGGTGTCATTGGGGGGGGATATAACCAAGGACCTTCCGGCACCGATGCCAGTAAATGCGAACAAGTCACCCCCTCCGTCATCCCCAGCTGCACACCCGCTGAATTGGCGGCCTACGATCTGAAGCGGTGGAACGACGAACTTGCCGCCAGACTGCCCGGAGGCAAAGGCATCGTGTGTTTGACCAAAAAAGCACCAGAGACCGGAGACTCATCCGACCAAAGTGCGGATTGTGATTCAACAGGCAAAGTTTACGTTGTGAAAGTCTGGTGGGACGATGATCGCAGCGGCAAAACCACCCAAGGTTTTGTGACCAGTTTCCAGTTTGGAGGCGAGTAGAACGTGGATACCACTGGCATCACTGCCCGGACCCATCGACAGCGCGGATTTTCAATCGTCGAAATCTTGCTGGCCATGGCGCTCAGCCTGATTCTGACGCTCGTAGTGAGCCAGATATATCTGGGCAGCAAACAAACCTATCTGTTGCAAGAGGCCCAAAGCCGTTTGCAGGAGAATGGCCGGTTTGCATTGCAGATACTGGCCAAGGATATTCGCCGGGCAGGCAACATGGGTTGCCTTTCGATAAAAAAAACACCCGTTGTGCTTGCCAATCCAACGCCAATCATTACCCCGGCCACCTCTATCATGGGGTACAACGCCAATAGTGATAGTGACATCATTTCCTATCCCGTCAGTGACCAAACCTACAGCACAACAAATTGGACTCTCGCTCCCGATGCGCCCGACCTAAAAGCCATTGCAGGAACGGATATTTTCACCATCCAGTTTGCCGAGTCTTGCGGGGGGCGGTTGCAAGCCCAAGTATTGGGTATGACGGGTTCCCCCACGGTTTCAATCCCATCCACCAACACCTGTTCAATTCAAGCGGGTTCAGATGAATTGATCTTGTCCGATTGCGGCCAAACCGAGGTGTTCCGTGCGGATTCCGTGTCGTCTAACAAAACCATGATCGGAATCACGACTACTGCTAATAATATCATGGATCACTTTACCTACACTCATGACATGGATGCCGAAGTCATGGTGTTTCATTCCCATACTTATTTCATTCGGATGTTCAATGACGAACCCACGCTTTACCGGCGGGAAAACACCGAAATCACACCCACCCCGCAGCCGCTGATTGAAGGTGTCGAAAACATGCAGGTACTCTACGGGATAGACAAAAACCCAACCGATGGCACTGCCGACGGTTCTGTTGACCGTTACCTTACGGCTAATAACGTACCCACGACGGACTGGGCAAATGTGATTGCCGTCCGCATTGACTTGGTCTTACGCTCAACCGGTGAGGGGGGTAAATATTTGACATCCACGCCGACAACGACAACGACGGCTTGTGATGGAACGGCCGTAACCGACCAACGGTTGAGAAGGTGTTATAGTTTCACCGTCAATTTACGCAATCCAAGAGCCTAGAGGCCAGTGACATGAACAGGGTTCTCCCAACATTTAATCTGAACGGTGGAATTCGGGCAACCGGTGCCGCACTATTCGTCAGCCTTGTGTTTTTATTCATGCTGACCATCATCGGCTTGTCCGGAATGCAAAACACCTCCCTGCAAGAAAAGATGGCGGGCCACCTGCGGGAACACAACCTTGCCTTTCAGGCGGCGGAATCCGCCTTGAGGTCAGGCGAGGCATTCCTTGCCAGCGGTGTCCCGGCGTTTGTCTGCGCTAGCGAAGTGAATGATGGCCTGTATAGCAATACTGCCCCTGGGTCCATATCGGATTGCCCCGCATCCAAGGGTTGGCCTTCGAGTTCCCAATCAGACCATCCTTACCCCCCTGAAAATGAGAAATTTTGGAAGGACAATCCCGATGTGAAGAAATTGGGGGAAACCGACCATCAATACGACAAGCTGGCTGACAAACCGAAATATATCATTGAGGCATTACCATCGGGGGCAATGGGGGCGGGTGTCAGCTTGGAAGCGGCCATTCCCATCGCGCCGGGGCCAAAATACTATCGAATTACGGCACACGGGGTCGGCGTGGACGCCAACGCCGTGGTAATCACCCAATCGGTTGTCAGGCAATAAACGCTTTTGAAACAGTGCCAAAGGGGAGTTTAACGATGAAAACAACCGGTTTCAGTTTTATCGAATTGATGGTCGCGGTGTCGATTATCGGCATTTTGGCGATGATCGCCTACCCTAGCTATTTGAGCCATGTGACCAAAACGCGCCGGGCGGAGGCGATGAACTTCTTGCTTCAGGATGCCATCTACCTGGAGCGGTTTTACACCGAAAATGGCTGTTATAGGAACAAAGGCACTGACACTGTTTGCAGTTCCAGCGACGACACCAATCCCACCCTGCCTTATTTGCGCTCACCCGCCACTGGCACTCTCTTTTACACTATAAGCCTCGACGCTGCCTCAGGCTCCAATGGCTCAAAATATACTTTGACAGCCGATCCAACGAACACCCCGCAGGCCAATGACGGGAAATTGACTCTTGACAATACCGGCAAGCGCTGTTGGGATAAGAACCCAAGCTGCAACCCCATCGGTTGGCAGTGAAAGCCGGGCCATTGCCTCCTCACTGTACCGCAAAATCGGCCTTGGCCAAAACCCGGCTGCGTTCATCGACAACTTTGACTTCCCAAGGCCCCATCATGATGCGGTCGATGAATTTGCTGGAGGCGGCTATATTGGCATCGCGTTTGATGGGTATCCGCGCATGTGCGATACGCTTGCCTTTCCAGTACCAGTCATGGAACAGGACTTTGCCTTTCAAACCCTCAGTCTCCATGAACAGGTAAACACGAATCAAACCTTTGGCATTCATGGGGATGGTTTGGCCGATGCTGTCCACAGGCGCGCCATCCTTGACGCCGCTCGTCAGTTGGACACGCTTGATATTGCCGGAAAGAATTGCAACGGCTAAGTTGTCCGGTGACTCCGCAACGGATTTGGACGAAGCTTGGGCCAAAGGAGAAACAACACTTTCCGTTTGCGTTCCAGTCACCGCCTTGGCGCTGTCCTTGGGCTTTGACGGTTCCGGCATTGCGCTATCGGCGTGCGTTGGTGAAATAGTCTCCGCTGGCTGCGCCGCCTGCTCGATAAGCACTGGGGGCTTGTCCTGTGAACGCTCAAAAAGATGCACCCCACCCCAAATGAGACCGGCCAGCAGCGCAACGATTATAAGCGCCGCGGCAAAAATCCGATTCCAGTGATATTCTACGATTACCTTGGATTTCGACGATTCCTTTCGATCAAGGGATTGGGCATTGATGACACGAATTCTAAGTTTTTCGGGCATAGTCTTCATTTGATAGGAAATTGGACATGGATTATCGGTGCATTGCCTATGATAGGCTTATGCAAATGATGCCACAAGCTTCAGTGTCTGCAATTAGTTGCGCCAAGCCCCCAACAACAAAACCACCCCCAGTCCGGCGAGGCATGCACTGACCAACGGTATATTGGGGACTTCTGCCGGCCCAGTCCCCAACAGCAATGCCGCGCACACCATCAACGCCGCACCGGCGATGCTGGCCACGGTACGCTGGCGGTTACGACGCATTTCCTGGCGCAATTTGTCAAATTCGCGACTGTCCAACCGCAAGTCCATTTTGCCGTTGACGACCTTGTGCAGGGCATCATGCACCAGACCCGGCATTTCCGGCCACTGCGCCGCCCACTCCGGCAGGTGGGTGCGCAACTTCTTATAGACCGCTTGCGGGCCCAACTGCCGGCGGAACCAGTTTTCCAAAAACGGCTTGGCGGTCTGCCAGAGGTCGAGTTCGGGATAAAGATCGCGCCCCAAGCCTTCGATGTTGAGCAGGGTTTTTTGCAACAAAACCAGTTGCGGCTGCACCTGCATGTCAAAGCGGCGGGCCACTTGGAACAACCGCAACAGCAAATGGCCGTAGGAAATTTCCTTCAGCGGCTTCTCGAAAATCGGCTCGCTGACGGTGCGGATGGCCGACTCGAAGTCCTCGACACGGGTGTCCGCAGGCACCCACCCGGACTCGATGTGCATTTCTGCGCAACGGCGGTAATCGCGCTTGAAGAAGGCGTGCAAATTCTCCGCCACATAATGCTGGTCGGCCTTGGTGAGGGTGCCAACGATGCCGAAATCAATGGCGATGTATTGCTCGTTGGGCCCGACGAAAATATTGCCGGGGTGCATGTCGGCATGGAAAAAATTGTCGCGGAACACTTGGGTGAAGAAAATTTCCACCCCACGGTAGGCCAATGTCTTCAGATTCACCCCCTCGCGCTTGAGCCTCGCCACATCGCCCACCGGAATGCCGCCCACCTTTTCCATCACCATGATGTTGCGGCGGGTGTAGTCCCAGTAGATTTTCGGGATGTAGAGCATCTCCGAATTTTCGAAATGGCGGCGGATTTCCGAGGCGTTGGCGGCCTCCCGCACCAAGTCCAGTTCGTCGATAATGGTTTTCTCGAATTCGGCCACCACCTCGACCGGGCGCAGGCGGCGGGCATCCGGCAAAAAACGGCGGGCCAGCTTCGCCAGTTCATACAGCAAGTCAAGGTCGGAGCGAATGCGCTTCTCGATGCCTGGACGCAACACCTTCACCACCACCTCTTCGCCCGTGTGCAGGCGGGCGGTGTGGACCTGGGCTATTGATGCGGAGGCCAACGGGGTTTCGTCAAACTCGTGGAAGATTTCCAGCACTGGCTTCCCCAGTGCTTGCTCGATGATAAGGCGGGCCTCCTCGCCGGGGAACGGCGGCACCCGGTCTTGCAGCTTGACCAACTCCTCAGCCACGTCTTCCGGCAGCAGGTCGCGCCGGGTGGACAAGGTTTGACCAAATTTGACGAAGATCGGACCCAAATCCTCCAACGCCTCGCGGATGCGCACACCACGCGGGCCTTGCTTGGACCGCCGCCAATAACTGGGGGAGAGTACGGCCAGGTAGCGCACCGGGCGGAACAAATGGGTGGCAAGGATCAAATCATCCAGACCGTGATAAATCAAAACCCACTGGATATGCAATAGGCGGCGGAGAACTGAGAGTCGGATCACGTTGGATTTCCTTGAATGAAAAGATTATCGGCTGTCACGAAGTCATTGATTTAACCCGTGCATGGGGTATATTCGGGCTGGCGGGGTCAACTGTTATTTCACGTCTTCCAGGGTTCACGACCAAATCCATGTCCTCCATTGGAATGGCACCGAGCAATACCTCGTCGCCCAGCACCAGTGCGCCCACATAGCAAAACCGTTTGCCAAAACTGACTTTTATCGGGCCAACGTAAGGCACATTGGTGCTGCGCCCATCGGCAACCGACACCTCGCGCAAGGATTCAGTCTCCAATTGAAGCTGGTTGGCAATATGTTCCGGTATGCACAGCATCAATGCCCCGGTATCTGCCAAGGCATTTGATTTGATTGGAGATAATTCCGTCTGGCGCGGATTGCTTAATTCAATTTCGGCGAAGACATGACCCATATTCATTTGCTCCAAAACTCAATAGTAATAGTTCACTTCAGCAGTAGCCTTGCTTTGCGACTAACTTCTTCGGAGGGAATTAACTGAACCAATCCCTCATCAATTTCATGCGCCCGACGTTCAGCCTCATCAAGCCATGCATCTTCAACCTCTACCTCAGAAAGTTCTTCAAGGCTTAATAATAGTTTGTGGGCAAGCCTAGCGCGGTCTGAAAGTGGTGGATAAAGGGTTTCGTTTTCAGTTTTGGTGGTATCCATTATTTTATATGTGCAACTCTGCTATTCGAAGAAGTCTGCTATATCTTCGCTTACGTTATTTGCGTTTGCGATGACCGATTCATAAAGGCATCTCATAATGTCATAATCCCTTTCGTCTTCCGTGACCGTAAATTGCGTTGGCTTTCCTGCTGTCACAAGCCTAAAAATAAAAGATTGCTGCCCTCTATCCTCATCAAAGCGATGCCAAATATGAAGTGTATGGTTTTTATGGTCACAAAAAAATGCGTCATTATCCCCTTCAATCCAGACGATTTTTTCCTCTTCCGTAAAATCGGAGAGTGCAGAGATAAAGCCTTTAAGTTGCTTTGGAATCATTGGAGTTACTCTTTATAGCTTGATTTTGAACCTACCATCTGAGACAGATGCCCCATTGATGAAAGAAGAGCGGTTTTCAGATGGACATTGCTCGGTGCAGAAATTGAACTCGCTGTAAAATGATAAGAATCAATGGCAGATCGATTTTTTCTATGTTCAGACTTGGCATCATTCAATTGAACATGAAATATCTCTGAATAGTGCTTCACAATCAGGCATAACATGTATGCCGGTATTTTCTGACCTTCATCAATACATGAAACAGCGGTTTCTATCGCCTTTTGACATTCTACAATATCACGCACATTGAAGAAGTCATTTATTTTTTCATGTGCTTTTTTGGCTTCGTATTTAGCAAGCTCTGCTGCGGATTTTGCGCGTTGAACCTCGACTATGGTAAAAATCACACCATATAATGTCACAAAAAAACCTATTGTGGAAAAGCTTGTTGTTGAATCGTTAACAAGGTCGGGCCATCTCCAAGTACACAAAAAGCCTAGAATAGTTACAGCAAAAAACCAGACAAGATGAGGAATAAAGTTCGCCACTCTTCAACTCCCATTACCATCTCTTGCAGATTGCACGGTAGCTTTCTCCTCCAACCTCAAAACCCTCGCTTCCAACCGATCACAATCCGCCCTGAGCTTATCCACGTCCGCATAAAACAGTTCCGCCTCGGCGGAGGCCGGCAACTCCCGGCTTTCTTCCTGCAAATATTCGGCGACATTGAGTTGCAAAGCCTCCACGGTTTCGACGCGCCAGGCATGCGAGGAACGCAAGCCATCGGCTAGGCGGGCGGCAAGCCCTAGGCCGACAAAGTGGGCCATGAGACCTTCCCAGTCTATGTCCAATTTTTCAAACAGCCTCTGAAAGCGCCTCGCCACCTTCATATCGCCTTCAATCACCACCTCGCCGGCAAACAACGCCCGCAACGGCGAGCCACCCAAGCCCATGCGCGCAAAAGCCAACGGCGAGCCGGTAAACGTCACGTCCGGCTCGGCTGCAAAACTGGGCAATACCTCCATCGTGGTTTCACCGGGACATAGGTAAATACGCCAATCAAAAGGCACAAACCGCAGCGCGATGACCTTGCCCGCCATAGGCGCGAGATATTGGTGGCTGTTGGGAGCGAGTTGCAAAAAACGCCCGGTCGCTTCGCCCAACACAGACGCAAACAACTCAGGAAATAAGTTTGAACCAGCCATGGCGTTAAAACTTATAGCCGCGGTGGATCGCAACCACCCCTTGGGTGATATTGAAAAACTCGCAGCGCTCAAACCCCGCCTCCGCCATCATCTTTTTGAGGGTTTCCTGGTTTGGGTGCATGCGGATGGACTCGGCCAAATAGCGGTAACTTTCCGAGTCGTTGGCGATAAGCTTGCCAAGGAACGGCAAAATCTTAAAGGAATAAATATCGTACCCCTTCTTCATCAAATCGCCCTGCACCTCGGAGAATTCCAAAATAATCGCCCGTCCGCCCGGCTTCAGCACACGGTAAATGGATTTCAGCGCCTCTTCCTTGTGGGTGACATTGCGCAGGCCAAACGCGATGCTAACGCAATCAAATGAATTATCCGGGAACGGCAGTTTCTCCGCGTCAATCTGGGCATATTGGACATTGCCCGCGATGCCGTCGTCAATAAGCCGATCCCGCCCGCGCTGGAGCATGGCGGCGTTGATGTCGGACAGCACCACCCGCCCGGTCGGCCCGACTCTTTTTTGAAACAGCGCGGTCATGTCGCCCGTACCCCCCGCCAAATCCAGCACTTGCTCACCCGCCCGCACATGGCTGAGTTGGATGGCAATGCGCTTCCAGATGCGGTGGACGCCCATCGACATCAAGTCGTTCATGATGTCGTATTTGCCCGCCACCGAGTCGAATACGCCCTTGACCAGCTTGGCCTTATCGCTTACCGGTACGTCTTTGAAACCGAAATGTGTAGTGTTGTCTGTCATGGTTAGTATCTCATTGTAGGTGTGTTTTTTTATCGTTACCAAACACTATCTCTTACCGTTATACACAAGTGCGAGGGGATGCACATGTATTGCAACCCGTAGGGTTGATAGCCATTAGCCGGGGGTTGAGCGTAGCGACACCCCCGGATAATGCGGAAAAAGACCCACGACCCCAAGGGGGTCGTAGCGACAGGTCTAACGACCATAATGTCATTCCAAAATTGTGCGCATCATGCATTTAGTTGAAGATAATCTAAGTCGTGTTAAGAAAGACTGCAACCCTTCTAGTGTCGATATTTTTTTTATGCCATCCGGGGGTGTCGCTACGCTCAACCCCCGGCTAATAGCTTGAACCCCTTCGGGGTTCGCCTTCTGTTTATTCATACTCGATAGATACATCATTATCAAACCGCGTGAGTATGCAGACGAAATCCTAAGGCATTGATGACTTTCATCACAGTGGCAAATTCGGGCTTACCTTCGGCAGAAAGCGCAGAACAAAGACTGTCCCTAGCCAATCCTGTTTCATTGGCGATTTGGTTTATGCCTTTGGCCCTGGCAATAATACCCAGAGCATGAGTGACTAAAGCAGGGTCGCCTTCCTCAAGTACGGCATCTAAATAAGCTGAAATATCCTCATCAGTTTTCAGGTATTCGGCAGAATCCCAACGTGTTGTTTGCAAGGCCATGATGCCCTCCTAAAGTTGACGGGTACAATTCATCTTGGCGGCTCATTTAAACAGAGAATATCCAGTTTGGCCTTCCCACTGTTTAAGGGATGCATATAATTTTGTAGCTTCAAAATCCTGCTTTCTAAATGCTATGCGCAAGGATTTGCCAATATCCACATCATTTATACCATTTTTTCCTAGGGCTTTCTCTGTTATGTGTAGTGCAAACGCTTTTTCAAAATCGTGTCCATTACATAAGTTATAATAGTCTAATATTTCAAATAATTTATCATCGATCTCTTGCATTTTAACTGCCCGTTTTTTATTCGGGGAACGATTTTCTATTACCTGAATACAGCCCTGCTTATCAGGGATTAGTTTAATTGGATCAATAAAAGCTGCCAAACTAAGCCCCTTGAAGTTTAACTTCAGAGATTCTGAGTTGTTGATCCAACGTATTACTCCTAAAAAGGCAATAGAGTTTAATATTTCTTGGCGTAATAAATCAAAATCTGTACGCCTAGATTCTAGGTATTCAGCCACCACGGACTGAAAAGCCGCATCGCAAGACAGTATCATCATTTCCGCGTCGTGGACATCTGTTAGAAACAAGAAATTTATCGTTTCCTGCTGTTGGTCTAGATGCAGAAAATCAGCATCGCGAATACCAATAACTTGCTTTGTTTCTTGTATCAACACGGACATTGCACGGCACAAAGGTTCAATACCCCTGCCATGCACCATCTCAACTTTTGTATTGATACCGTCAATCAGCTTTGCGAAAAGCTTTTGATCCGTTTCACCTTCCACTAAAACCCAAAAATATCTTTTTCCAGTGGGATGGCGAAGCTCAAGACGAATTTCATTAATCTTAAGGTTTTCATCTAAATATTTCCGCATTGAGAAATTTCCTCCAAATCCACAGTTAAATCCCAATGTTCATTAATAATCTGTGGCGAATGCGTGGCAATAATCACACTAATTTTTTGCAATTCAATAATTTTAAAAAGGTCATCAAGAAATTGTTTTTGCCACGCAATGTGTAATGAAAGTTCTGGCTCATCAATTAGCACAAGAGTTCCTGAATTAACCTTAAATAACAACTCATATAAAAGCACAACCTCTTGTTGCTCACCTGAAGACAAATCACCTAAAGCTAAAGGCGTTCCGTGTTCTGTGCTAAACTTAAAACCTTCATCTTTAGAAATGTCTATTCGCTTAAAGTTGAAGCGACGTTCATTGAGAATTTCAGTAAATATTTTTAGTTTATCGAGAAAGCCTGAAAACACGTCCAATTTCTTTTGTATATCATGAATATATACATAAAGTGCTTTAGCATTTTCTTTTTTAAAGGTAGGGTGATCGTCTTCCTTTATGTTGGACAACCCAAATTTAACAAGTGCATTTTGTATTTCTTTCACCTTGTCAAAGCGCTGATTGAACTGATTCTCAGAAATCTCTTTAGTCTGATCAAATAGGCGACGAGGAAAACTACTGTCAAGCTGTTGGGTAATTTGCGATGACTTTGCTAAGGTCTCTTTAATAGTATCACGGAGTTCTTTGGCATATTCCTCAATCGTTTTTGCAAAAATATCAGGATATTCTTCGTCCATATAGATGCGTCCAGGATAGATGCGTCCAGGAATTTGTCTGCGCCTAGCAGACTGAACAGGGCGAAGTAATCGCTGTTCACGTATAAAGTACACATTTGATAAATTTGATATATTAGGCAGCTTTATAGTTAAACTATGATCTGAATACTCTGGTAGATTTGGCAATATATTCTGTAATAAGGTTTCTGAGTCATAAATATTGTCCGTGCGTTGATCTAGCCAGTGATCTTCATGCAGCGGACGAATAAACGGGTAATTTCGCAAAACTTTATTAAGGTTTCCCTTATCTAAGAAAATCTCTTTAGACTGCTTTCCAGATACCTCTATTGCAACTTTGTTGTCGCCTTTTTTTCTCAAAGAAACTATTTCTTGTTCATTAAACTCTAATGTAATTTCTTTGAAAAGCAATCGAATGAAAAAAAGGCCGTTTTTTGATGCTAGAGCATCTAGAATTTTTAAGACCGTTGTTTTTCCATAGCCATTAGGTCCCGTTAAAATAGTGATACCTTCCTCTTTAAGTTCGATAGTGTAATCAAACAAATCAAAGAGTTTTTTAATTATGATGCGTTTTAACATGGAATAATATCTTCATTGGATAGTAATAAAACGAGATTATATAGACCCAGCAACTTCCTGCATAGGTCTAACACGAAGGCTAGGAAGCTGCCGACCTTGTTCTGTAAAGTGATTGACAACATCTTCAATCACTTCGCATAATTCTCCATATAACTTGACTGTATCATCACCATGGATGCCGGTAATCAAATCCGGACATTTGCCTATACAGCGTTTTCTATGTCTATTAGTTACTTATTTATTTATTTACGCCAATGTCGGCAAAGGATTGCCGACCTACTGCGTAACAAGGACTGTAGGGCGGCAACCCTTTGCCGCCAACGATTTCAAAACTTAAACAACGTAA
>CAIODU010000119.1 GCA_903857165.1 uncultured Methylococcaceae bacterium
CTCGGAGCGCCAAGCCCCAGCTTGGCCTTGGGTTGGCCGACGCCAAGCTGGGGCTTGGCGCTCCATCAATGTCCGTTTTCGCATTCGAGGCAAAGCTCGGCTTTCTTAACTTAATGGCTTTGAAGCTCCAGCTTGGGAACCTTCGCCTTGGAAGGCTCAAGCTTCTTGGTTCGCTCAGAAGCTGGAGCTTCCGGGGGCCGCATTCCCAAGTGGACATCTCGTCGTTATACACAAGTCCCGCCAAACCGAAAATGCCGTCATTCCAGCAGGGATGCAGGAATCCAGTGCCATGGACGGTAACTCGCCGTTATGTAAGTGTTTGATTCAAGATACACACCAACCCGCAGATTCACCTCCCTGTGACTGGATTCCGGCAGTCCATGCCGGAATGACGGGCTTCAACCACTTGTGTATAACGACGAGAGTGGGGCTTGGGAACGAGCCAAATCAATACGGCGGCTCGGCCGGCCCTTCGTAACCGCATAGACCCAGGCGCGGCGAGTTCACCAAGGGCATGGGCTCGCCGTAGTTGTCGTGGGGATGGTTTTCCGCGTGAAGATCGCACAGGATCCCCTGAGCATCGTCCTCGATCACGCATTCCATGCACAGCCAAGCGGCGGGTTGCTGGCATTCTTGGCATTCATAGGTCGGCGGCACATTGCGGAGCAGCAGCGTAATCGGATGGGAAGTGACGGGCTTGCCCTCACGCACCCCGACCATTTTTATCAAGGTGACCGACTCGGTTCCAAAGTCATAGATGTGGGTCAACTCGTCTTGGTATTCAAAGGCTTTCGCGATAGTGCTGCCCTTGCCGATTTCCTGCCCGCCCCACCCGCCGTAGGAAAACTGGCTCATATGGCCGCAGCATTCCAGCCAAATCTCCCGCAAGTAATGATCCAGTTCTTTCAGTGCGGCCAAGCCGCGCATTTCCAAATTCAGCCAGAATTGCACTTGGCCCTGCGCTTGCGCGCGCAGATGGTAGAGGGTCTCACTTTTTCGTTTGGAGCCTTCGGCCTTGGCCATGGCGGCTTGCCATGATGCACAAGTCGCCAGATGTTTTGCCGCACTGCTTTTGGCGATTTCCTGTCCGCAGAAAGCGCATTTGCCTTTGGATTGTTTGGCCATGTGGGTTTCTCCTGATGAGTTCACTGCAAAAATTGAGGGAAAGCGGGAAGCATGGGAAATTCAAGGCCACATTATAGGGCGAGTACAAAGGTCGGGCAACGGCTATTCGTTGAGCGAAGTCGAAGCGTGTTGCCCGACAATTCAGCGTTTTAGCATTGGAATCCTTCCAAAGTGCTTTTCAAGAATCTTGTGCGCCTCGGCATCGTAACCGAAATCACGACCCAACTCACTCCAAGCGTTCAGGATCGCATCTATCGCCGCTTGAACACGGGCGACCATGCGATCTTCTTCCCCGCCAATCTTTCGTGCCATGCGGCGGAAAGATTCCATGTTGACATCTTCCCAGCGTTTAGATTTGGCGAGATTCAAGGCAAGGTTGTCGTCTTGCATGTACTGAATCGTCGAAACCAGATCATAGGCTGGGGAAAGTTCTGCCTTGATGCCTTCGGGGTATAGTAGGCTCCAATTCTTGTGGTGGGCATCGCCGTTACCGGAGGCGATGATGAAGACGAGTTGGCAGATAAACTCGTCTAGGCCCGTCTCGCCGACTAGGTTGAAGATAAGACTGGCGAGGGTTTCATAGTTGTATTTCTGATATTTCTCTTCCGGATACAGCCCCAGTATTTGGGCGAAATCCTCCATATGGACGCGACGGGCCGGTGTAGGCCGGTCAAAACGACGAACCACCAAGGCCATCTGTTCGCGGAAGGCACCCACCGCTGCGGGTAAGCCTGATACCTTGGCTACATCAACCAATTCCAGTTCGGGGATGCGGATACCGCTGGCTTTGGCCCACAGCATCGTGGCGTATTCGTTTTCCGGCACTTTGGGGTAGCGGGCATCAGGGAGCTTGACGATCCAGTCACCTCCCCGGCCACTGACCGGGATGGTAAAGCCACGTTCCCCTCGCTGGGCGGAAAACTTGAGTTGCACGCCGGCCAGGGAGAAATGCCATGATCCAGGCATCTCCTGCTTATCCGACTGGAAAATCGGGTCATCATCCGGTTCGGTCAAGGTTTCGTCGGCAACAATGCGCACCGCGCCCGGAAGGTCGTCACCCAAGCGGTGGAGCAGGAAAAATTCCCGCATTGGACTGACTCCAGCTTGTTTCGCCACCAACTCGCGCAGTGGGCCTTCCGGCAATAGGTTGGAAAACCAGGGTGGCACACGCGCACGGCTATGGTGGATATGTTCCAAGTCGTCCAAAAATATCTGCCCTAGCACGGGTCGGGGATAGGCTCGTTTATAGGACTCCAACAAGCGAAATTCGCAACGTTCGTTCTGGTCCAAGCTCAGGGTGCCAACCGCCGTGTCTTGAAGCAATACACGTAGAGTTTTGGTAGGCACGGGATCAATCCTCCTCTTCCGTCACTAGCATCGAGGTTAGTGAAGGCCGGTCCGACTCGTCCCAGCGGGCATGGCGCTCGAAAAAGCTCTTGAAATGAGGGCGCAGATATTCCGCCCGCAAGGTAAGAAACCCTCCCGCATCCCCTTTACGTAGCGCTTGCATTGCTTCATCGGTGATGCCGTGGGAAGCAAGAATCGCCTTGTCAGTAACGCCCAGCAGGAGTCGGCGCAGCCCTCCTGCACGGCTCGGGTGGGCCAGCCGGTTGGCGACGGACAGCATATACCCATTGTGCCCACCGTGGCTTATGGAACTGGATGCAATCACAGGGTGAAAGGGTAGTTTACGGTCAGGCAGCACACTATCCAGAAATTCACCCATGCGCAGAAGCGCTCCAGTTTCAATATCCCGCGGACCGAGTTCCATGAGTGCTAGTATCTGCAATTTGCCTGCGGCGAAGCGGAATTTGAATGGATGGGACAGATCCGGCAAGGCGGCTGGCTTTGGTTTGACCATCCCCAGCATCCGTTGCACGGATTCTTGCTCATTGCCAGGCATGATGCACTTTAAAGCGGCACGGGTGGAAACGTTGTCGCCCTGATGCGTCCCGTTTAGCGCCCCGCGCCAGAGCCAGCGGGTAAGCAGATCGCGTGAGCGTGGCTGCGGGCTGGGATGTTGGTGGAAGAATTTGCCAAGGATGACTAGCGGCTGCTTGTAGGGAAGCAACGCATAATGGGGTATGCCCCCATCCCGCTTCAAAAACTGGATGGTGAAAGCCGCCGTTTGCGCCGTTTCGCGATAAGCGGTTTCTGCCAACTTGACATCGGCAAGGCGTAGCGACTGCCCCCATTCGCTCACATCCGCACCCTGCAAGACCCGTAACAATCTGTAAAGAATCTTTTCGTCGACATGTCCAAAGCCGTATTTTTCCAATTCTGAAACAATCTGCGGAATCGTTGCTGGCCTAGTTTGGGAACGCGCCCCATGCAGGGCATCGAATATCTCGGATGCCTCAAGTTTTTTTCCAGACGAGTTGCTACGTTCGAATACCTCGCGCAGGATGTCCTCATTGCTGGTTCGCAATAAATAGGCGGGGATGTCATATTCACGGATACGCTTGCCCAACAGAATCGCCCGATCGCGCCGTTCCTTGCTATCGGGTACTTGCTCCAGCAACCACTGAAACAAACGTTCCGAATCCAGCACCACGTTCATAGGTAGCCAGCGTGATGGGTCTTCGTCCCGCTTGCTTGGTAAAGGCGGGGCGGCGAACTTGCGCTCCTCCAGATCGAAATACAGCGCGAACTCGTCAACTTCCGGTTCGGACGCCAGCAGCACCCGCGCCAGAGAGACGATACGCTGCTGTCCATCCACCACCCAAAGAGCATCGCTGCGACCGCCCCCGCTTACATTGAGCGAGCCGAAGCGCATTTCTCCCGGTTCGGCGGTAGTCTCCCAAAACAGCAAGGTACCCACCGGATAGCCACGGTAGAGGCTGTCGATGAGCTTGCGAGCATCCTCCCTCTCCCACTTCAGTCCACGTTGAAAAGAAGGGATGCGCACTCGACCGAGTCGCACCTCGGCGAGCAGATCCTCTATTTTGAAAGTGCGTGCTTCCGGGCGGCGAGCCAAAGACTCCGGGGATTGATTGTCGCTTGACGTAGCCATCTATGATTTTTTGTCTTTAACCAAATAAACCTTGAACCGCTAGTATACAAGGTCGCGTGACTATGCGCAGTCATAGAAGATCGGGCAACTTCTTATGGTTGCCCGACAATTCAGCAGTTTTGTTGAGGAAAAAGAGACTAATCCAATATGGCTTTTGGAACGAGCCAAGCCTACTCCCCACCCTCTGCCTGTTCCTTGGGCGGTTTGCGCAATTTAATGCCCAACTCGCGCAATTGCAACTCGGTGACTGGGGCGGGGGCGTCGAACAAGGGACACCAGGCCGATTGGGTCTTGGGGAAGGCCATGACCTCGCGGATGGAACTGGCACCGGTCATCAGCATCACCAGACGGTCCATGCCAAAGGCCAAGCCGCCATGGGGCGGTGCGCCGTATTTGAGGGCAGTCAGCAGAAAGCCGAACTTGCGGTTGGCTTCTTCCTCGCCGATGCCAAGCAGTTCGAACACGGCGCTCTGCAACTCAGTGCGGTGGATACGGATCGAGCCACCGCCCAGTTCGGTGCCGTTGAGCACCATGTCATAGGCGCGGGACAGGGCTTGGCCTGGGTTCGCCTCCAGTTCTTCCCGCGAGCAATTGGGGGCGGTGAAGGGATGGTGGATGGCAAACCAGCGATTCGTCTTATCGTCCCACTCGAACATCGGAAAATCGGTGACCCACAAAGGCTTCCAACCGCGTTCGACCAAGCCGCAATCATGCCCAAGTTTGACGCGCAACGCACCCATGGCCTCGTTGACGATCTTGGCCTTGTCGGCACCGAAGAAAATCAAATCGCCGGTTTTCGCCTCGGTGCGATCCAGAATGGCGGTGACCACTTCCACGGGCAGGAACTTCAAAATAGGCGACTGCAAACCCTCCAAACCCGCCGCACGGTCGTTGACCTTGACGTAAGCAAGTCCCTTGGCTCCATAAATGCCGACAAACTGGGTCAACTCGTCGATTTGCTTGCGGGTCAGTTCACACCCTCCCGGAAGTTTCAAGGCGACGACGCGGCCTTCGGGGTCGTTGGCGGGCCCGGCAAAAACTTTGAAATCCACCGATTTCAACACATCGGCCACATCCACCAATTCCAAGGGAATGCGCAGGTCCGGCTTGTCGGAGGCGTAGCGGCGCATCGCCTCGGCATGGGTCAACCGGGGGAATGGGTTGGGTAACGGCTCGTGGAGAATTTCGTCAAACAGGTTGCGGATCATCTCTTCCATGATGCCCATGATTTGGTCTTCATTCATGAAGGACGTTTCAATGTCGAGCTGGGTGAATTCCGGCTGGCGGTCGGCCCGCAAATCCTCGTCACGGAAGCAGCGCACCACTTGGTAATACCGGTCCATGCCGGAAATCATCAACAACTGTTTGTACAGTTGCGGCGACTGGGGGAGCGCAAAAAAAGCGTTTTCATGGGTTCGGCTTGGCACCAGGTAATCGCGGGCACCTTCCGGGGTGGCCTTGGTGAGGAACGGGGTTTCGATCTCGTAAAAACCCTCGTTGTCGAGAAAGCTGCGGAGGTGGCGGGTGATGTCCCGGCGCATTCTCATGCGTTGCTGCATCAGCGGGCGGCGCAGGTCGATGTAGCGATAGCGCAAACGGGTCTCCTCGTTCACCTCGATCTCGCTTTCCACCGGGAAGGGCGGTGTTTCGGACTTGTTGAGCACTTCCATGCCGGTTCCAAACACTTCGACAGCCCCGGTGGGCATGTTGGGGTTCTCCGTGCCGGAAGGACGGTGGCGCACTTTGCCATGGACTTTCAGCACATACTCGCTACGCACACTCTCGGCCAGTTTGAAGGCTTCCGGTTGGTCGGGGTCGAACACCACCTGCACCAAGCCTTCCCGGTCGCGCAAGTCGATGAAAATGACCCCGCCATGATCGCGGCGGCGGTGTACCCAACCACAAAGGTCCAGTTCCTGTCCCAAATGGGTTTCGTTCAATTCTCCACAATAGTGGCTGCGCATAAGTTGATCTCTGTGTTCGTTACGGGTAAATGATGGGAATATTACGTTCTGGCGGGGGTATGCGCAAGCAGGGCGCCATTCAGTGCGCTAGGTGGCCTGAAGGCCACCCTGCAATGGCCTGAAGTAAATGTCTTCAAGATTCGCTGGCAGGTGCTTTGGGCGTACTTTCCGAGGAAGTGGCCTTGGCAGTGTCTGTGCCCGAAGGCTTTGTCCCTTCTCCTGATGAGGAAGAAGAAACCGGCGAGTCCGACTTGTCGCCGGCAATATTTTTCTTTTTGTCGCCACTTTTGAAGTCGGTTTCATACCAGCCAGCGCCTTTAAGGCGAAAGCCAGCCGCCGAAACCAGCTTGCTCAATTCAGGCTTGCCGCATTCCGGGCAGAACTTCAAAGGCTCTTCGCTGAGCTTCTGGATTACTTCCAACTCGTGGCCGCAGGATTTGCATTGGTATTCGTAGATAGGCATGGACTGTCTCCTTAGTGATTCGGCAAATAAAGCTGAGGTGGAGGGCGGAAGGCGATTTTTCAAGGGCTTGAGGGAAACTATCTCGGTGATGACAACTGAACCGGCCTACAATTTCTGCCTAAACGCTGAAATCCACTGGCTGGAAATCCATTGGCGTCTCCATCTCGAAAGCCTCGTCTTGTATTCTGGCCAGATACAAGCCTTGTCCTAACACCCTACCCTTAAGCCTTTCGGGAATGTCCACTGCCGCCAAGATGCCAAATAGCTTCTTGCCCTTGTGTTCGGGGAAAAACCTCGGAAAACGGCGCAAAATGTCGAGCAATTGCGTGATGCTGTCCTCACGCAGATGGCTTTTCACTTCGACGATGTACACCGCGTTGACCTCGCCGTTCGCGTAGGACAGCACATCCATTTCCAAGCACTCACTATTCTTCCACGCTTGCAAGTGTGGGCTGACGACATCCATGCCGAACTGCTGCCGAAGGATTTTGTTCAACGCTGGAAATGCCAAACCTTCGGTGAAGCTGCCGAACTTGTTGCCCAAGGAGCCGATTTGCTTGCCTAGCTCACGAATGATCCTGCTGGTTTCCTTCACTACCAGGCTGGTTTCCTTCACTTCTCGACTAGTTTCCTTTACTTCGCGACTTGTTTCTTTTAATTCACGGTCGGTTTCCTGTTGGGATTTTGACAACTCTTTAATGATCTCATGCAATTCAGCCCAATTGGGGGCTTCGGGGTTTAGGGTTTCGCTCATGGCTTTTGTTCCTTAGAAAAAAATAGGCAATAATAATGTGTAACACCGTTAGTCAGATTTTGTAAACCTGTTCAGAGCACATCAAATTAGTCATGTGCCAGTCGAAAACCTTGGATCTCGAGCCGGTAGCTAGATGCGTATCCGTAGCGGCTGGACGAACGCACGTCCCAATCGAGGTTGAACCTCGATCCTCCCCGACCCACCCGGTCGCAATTCGCTTGTCCCGCAGCCAGCCAGGCGGAGCCGTCCACAGGCGCACCTTGGAAGTTGTCATGCCAGCAGTCTTGTGTCCATTCCCACACATTCCCGCTCATATCATACAAGCCGAATCCGTTGGCTTGTTTCTGACCGACCAAATGGGTCGTAAAATCTGAATTATCCATATTCCAAGCCACGGCACCCCCGTTATCCCCTCCGCAATACTTGTTGAGATCGACGCCCGCCCGGCAGGCATATTCCCATTCCGCCTCGGTCGGCAAACGATAGTGTTTGCCGGTTTTGACGTTAAGTTTTTGGATAAAAATTTGCACGTCATCGAAACTCACCTGTAAGCAAAACAACAGGATTGGGAAGAGTGGTCTAGACATGGAAGCCTCAGAGGATTTGCAAGGGGTATGTTGTTCCATCATCCATGACATTTCGTAAAATTGTCTCTTTTTGCCGATCCCTTGTATCATGGGCATTTTACACAGAAATCCATCCCATGACCCGTTTGACACTAACCCGCCCCGACGATTGGCATCTGCATCTGCGCGACGGCGCAGCACTCGCCAGCGTCGTCGGCCACAGCGCCCGTCAATTCGCCCGCGCCATCGTTATGCCGAATCTTAAACCGCCGGTCACTACGGTGGAACTCGCCTTGGCTTACCGCGAACGGATTCTTCATGCTTTGCCAGAAGAGACCTCATTCAATCCGTTGATGACGCTTTATTTGACCGAGGCAACCCCTCTGTCCGAAGCGTTAAAAGTGGCTGAAAACCCCCATATCCATGCCTTCAAGCTCTACCCGGCGGGGGCGACGACCCATTCAGACGCGGGGGTGGTTTGTCTGGAACGAATTTATCCGCTGCTGGAAGCCATGGAAAGGCATGCAGTCCCTTTGTTGATCCATGGCGAAGTGACTGACCCGGACATTGATATTTTCGACCGGGAGAAGGCTTTCATTGACCGGGAATTGACGCCGATCATTCGGCACTTTCCAACACTGCGCATTGTGCTGGAACACGCCACCACCCGCGATGCGGTGCAGTTTGTCCGGGAGTCTGGCCCGCAAGTGGCGGCCACCTTGACTGCACACCATCTGCTTTACAATCGCAACGCACTGTTGGCGGGCGGCATCCGCCCACATTTTTATTGCCTACCCGTGCTAAAACGGGAAACCCACCGCCTGGCTTTAGTCGAAGCGGCCACTTCGGGTGAGGGAAAGTTTTTCCTCGGAACCGACAGTGCGCCCCATCCAATAGCGATGAAGGAATCGTCCTGCGGTTGCGCTGGTTGTTATTCGGCCCATGCCGCTATTGAACTCTACGCTGAAGTGTTCGATGCAGCCAATAAACTTGAAAATTTGGAGAAGTTTGCCAGTTGCAACGGCCCGGCATTCTATCGGTTGCCCAAGAACGCGGACACCATCACCTTGGAAAAAACAAACTGGGTGGTTCCCGCAGACTACCCCTTAGGCGAAGAGCGTCTGTCACCTTTGAGAGCATCGGAAACCATGGCTTGGAAAATGGTTTGACGGTGGCTTTGCCGACGCACTTGACATAACCCCGCAGCAATTAAGCTTGCTGCGGTTTTTTTGATGCGTGTGCCGTCACTTGCTTTTGATCGGCGGTTTGGTGTTCGCATGCTCCAATTCGTCCATTTCCTTTTCCAGCAACAGATCGTCTTCATCGGGCGGGGGATTGCCGTCATGGATCTTGTTTCTGCGATCTTGGAAGTAGGCGTTGCGGATGAATTCATAGCGGTCAACCGAAGCCTCGTCAACGATTTTGGATGCAATCAAGCGATCCGCGCGCGTGTCGATGTTCCTCAAGGTTCCCGCACCGTAGGGCCACGCCACCGGGCTGACCCAGTTTATCGGATTGGACATAGTGTCTCCCGCCAAGCCGACAACGCCGCGTGGCGAGCTGGGGCCTATCAACGGGATCACTAGGTAAGGGCCGGAAGGGATGCCCCAAAAGCCCAGTGTCTGATCCAGATCCTCGCTGTGTTTGGGTAAATCCATGTGGCTCGCCACATCCACAAACCCGCCCAACCCCACCGTGGTGTTGATGAGAAACCTGCCGGTGTCCATGCCGGTTTCTTTCAGCTTGAACTGGAGAAGTTGATTGGCTATCACAGCGATGTCGTCAACATTGCTAAAGAAATTGGTGACGCCATGATCCACAAACTCGGGGGTGACGGTTTGATAACCCGTGGCGATGGGTTTCATGACATAGTCATCCAAGCCATCGTTGAAGCTCTGCACGCCCCGGTTCCATCCTTCCAAAGGATCGCGCGGATCGTTATTATTCGTTGTGGCGCAACTGGTCACAACGAGGGCCAGTCCAACCAGCGTGGCTGTTTTAAGCTTGAAAATATATGCAAATTTCATCATTTTTTCTGTTCCTGCTTGATTTCCTCAGAATTTAGGTCAGGATGCTTAAGGCAGGTGGCGCTGTTCGTCACAACCCCTAACCCTTCAATAGCCCTTCAGTTTAAACTATCCCATGCCTGTAAATATAAATCCAAGACCGACTCTAGTCGAGGAAAAAATCACCAATACGCCGATGAACTCCGAAAAACCTCAGATTTCCAAGCGCTTTCGCGGCTATTTGCCTGTTGTAATCGATATTGAAACCTCGGGGTTTGATCCCTTGCGCAATGCCTTGCTGGAAATCGCCGCTGTCATCCCGGAGATGGACGAAAACAGTAGGCTGTCAATCCAAGAGATTCATTCCGCACATGTCATGCCCTTTCCTGGGGCGAGGCTAGACGAATCGGCTCTTGCCTTCAATAAAATCGACCCTTACCATCCTTTCCGGTTTGCCCTTGAAGAAAAAGAGGCATTGGAAAAAATTTTCCATCCAGTGCGGGCCGCTGTCAAACGCCATGGTTGCACTAGAGCCATCCTAGTGGGCCACAACCCCGCCTTTGATTTGAGCTTCCTCAACGCCGCCGTGGCACGCACGGGCATTAAGAAAAACCCATTCCATCCCTTCAGCAGCTTCGACACCGCCACCTTGGGCGGTCTGGCCTATGGTCAGACCGTGCTGGCCAAGGCCGCCCAGGCGGCTGGCCTTACTTGGGACAGCCAAGAAGCCCATTCGGCCGCCTACGATGCCGAAATGACTGCAAAGCTGTTCTGCGGCATCGTCAACCGCTGGGAGGACTTGGTGACGGCCGCCGCTCGGTGAGGTTGTCGGTCAAACTGGCTTGTCAGGCATTATTTTTCGTTGCGTCCAACAACTTCTGCAACTCGCCATTTTGAAACATTTCCAGCATGATGTCCGATCCACCCACCAACTCACCGTTGATAAACAATTGCGGAAATGTCGGCCAATTAGAATAAGCTTTGAGGTTTTCACGGACTTCAGGATCCTCGAAGATGTTGACGTAAGCGTATTCCGTTCCGGTCTGCTCCAGTATCTGAATGGCCCTTCCCGAGAAGCCGCACTGCGGAAAATCAGGCGTGCCTTTCATGTACAATAGCACAGGGCTGGATTCGACTTGGTTTTTGATGCGTTCGATGACATCCATAACAATTCCTCAAGTGGTTTGGGTAAACCTCTATAAAATATCAGAAAACGCAGAGCAAATTAAGTGGCAATTGCAAAAGGCCATGGCAAAGGCAAGATTGCCATCCACGTCCGCAAGGGGAAATGACAATTTTGGACTTGTGCGCCAGTGTTTTTTGCCTATAATTACCGGCTTGATTTTCGGGCAGTCTCACGGACTGCCTTTTGTTTTTTCGAGACATACCAATGAACAGCCATATAATGCCGACCTATGCCAGACTGCCCGTTTGCTTTGAACGGGGCGAGGGAGCTTGGCTTTGGGATAGTGACGGAAAGCGCCACTTGGATGCCCTCTCAGGCATCGCGGTGTGTAATTTGGGCCATGCCCATCCGGCCGTGACAGCGGCTATCGCCCTGCAAGCGGGCAAATTGGTGCATACTTCCAACTTGTACCGGGTCGGTCTGCAGGAAACCTTGGCCGATGCCTTGGCTTCGGCAAGTGGCATGGATAATGTCTTCTTTTGCAATTCCGGCGCGGAAGCCAACGAGGCGGCAATCAAACTGGCCCGCAAATACGGTCATGGCTTGGGGGTGTGCGAACCCGCCGTCATCGTCATGGAAAACAGCTTCCACGGTCGCACATTGGCGACGTTGAGTGCCACCGGCAACCGCAAGATCCAAGAGGGCTTCGAACCCTTGGTAAGTGGATTTGTGCGTGTCCCCTATGACGATGCGGATGCCGTCTCCGCCATTGACAATCCCAACGTGGTCGCCGTCTTGGTGGAGCCTGTGCAAGGCGAGGGCGGGGTGCGCATCCCAAGCCCCGGCTACCTGAAGCGTTTGCGCGAACTCTGCGACCAACGCCAGTGGCTGTTGATGCTGGACGAAGTGCAGACCGGCATGGGCCGCACAGGTTCCCTGTTTGCGTTCCAACAAGCCGGTATCGTCCCGGATGTCTTCACCTTGGCCAAGGCGCTCGGCAATGGCGTTCCCATCGGGGCATGCCTGGCGCGTGGGACGGCGGCTGAAATTTTGACGGTGGGCAAGCATGGCTCGACTTTCGGCGGCAATCCGTTGGCTTGTGCCGCTGCCCTGGCGGTGCTGAAAACCTTGGGCGAGGAAAACTTGGTCCAACGTGCCGGCATTCTCGGTTCCGCCATAGCCGCAAATTTTCGGACTGAGTTCGGCAGTAACCCGCATGTGCGCGAGGTACGCAACCACGGCCTGATGATTGGCATAGAGCTTGACCGGCCCTGCGCCGACTTGGTCGGCTTGGCGTTGGCACAGGGGCTGTTGATCAATGTCACTGCCGAAACCACCATACGCCTGTTGCCGCCGCTGATTCTTGACAATGCGGAGGCCCAGCTCTTGGTTGGGCAATTGGCCGGCATCGTCAATGCCCATACCATCCAAAACCAATAATTACAGCCAGGCGATTATGAACCCGCGCCATTTTGTCACTTTTATGGATTTGAGCGGTGAAGAAGTCCGCGGACTGATTCGCCGTGCCGTCGAGTTAAAACGGCTGAAGACACTCTACGAACCGCTGAAGAACAAGGTGCTAGGCATGATCTTTGAAAAATCGTCCACCCGCACCCGCGTTTCCTTTGAGGCTGGCATGATCCAGTTCGGTGGCGGGGCGATTTTTCTGTCGCCGCGAGACACCCAACTGGGACGCGGCGAGCCGGTGGAGGATAGCGCAAGGGTTCTTAGCCGCATGGTGGACGCCATTATGCTGAGAACCATTTCCCACCGGACGGTGGAGATTTTTGCCGAACATTCGAGGGTTCCGGTCATTAACGGGCTGTCCGACCGCTTTCATCCCTGCCAGGTTTTGGCGGACATGCAAACCTATTTCGATCATCGTGGCGATATTGCGGGTAAGACCGTGGCTTGGGTCGGGGACGGCAACAACATGTGCCAGACTTACATCCACGCGGCACAGCAATTGGATTTTAAACTCAACATTGCTTGTCCCGAGGGATACGATCCTGAGCAGGAGTTGGTCGAGCAAGCGGGGGATCGCATCAAGCTTACCCGTGAGCCCTTCGAGGCCACCGAGGGTGTGGACTTGGTGGTGACGGACGTATGGGCCAGCATGGGGCAAGAAGAGGAGCAATCGCTCCGCGCCAAAGCTTTCGCCAATTACCAAGTCGATGCCAAGCTTATGGCGGTGGCCGCGCCGGATGCCTTGTTTATGCACTGCCTGCCCGCCCATCGTGGCGAAGAAGTATCCGCCGAGGTCATTGACGGGCCGCAAAGCGTCATCTGGGACGAAGCGGAAAACCGTCTCCATGCTCAAAAAGCCCTGTTGGAATTCCTCCTGGCACACGCCTAGCGGATGGTGCATGCGTGGAATTTTTGGAAGGGTTGATTACTTGTGTTGCGCAGCGATCATCTGTAGGGCGGCCTTCAGGCCGCTTTGGCTTGCGAGGTGGCACTGGCCCCAGTTGGCGGCCTGAAGGCCGCCCTACAATAGCCATCGACCGATGCCGCGTAGCATCAGTTAATAACAACAGCCCTTTGCGGACAATGGCGGTTGCACACTCACTTTCGGGTGGCACGTTGAAACAAAGCCTACTGTTCGCCTTACTCTTGTCATGCCTGGACGCAGGGGCGGAAACCCCGGCCCGGATCGGGGAAAACCCGCAAACATTGGCGAAATTGCAAGCGGAGAATCAGCGCCTTACAACCGAGCTTGCTGCATTGAAAATCGCCAAGGAGTCTGCCGAAAAAAACATCGTCGTGTTGAACGCGGAAAACTCACGCCTGAACAGCGAGATCATTGCCATTCGGCAAGCATCGGCCGTTGTCCTGCAAATCCAGAACGAACGTGATACGCTGACCGAAGACAAGCGCACACTGGTTAGCGAACTTGACATGCTCAAGCGCGAAAAAAACGCGCAGGACACCAACAGCAAGCAAAACTGGTTCATGATCGGCGCGGGTGTTCTGTTCGGGGGTATTTTCCTGGGCGTATTCCTGCCGCGCCTGAGCTGGCGCAAAAAAGGTAGTTGGGAATCGTTTTAAAGTTAATAATGTACAATCTAAATAATCAGAGACTTTTAATGCAAACATTAAGCAACTATCTTCCCCTTTATGGCAAATGGTCAAGGGAAGATGATAAAATTATTTTTACTAGCTCCGACAACGATCTGGGTCATGGCTTGGCACTGTTTGGATACGATTTGGAGGACGGTACAGTTGAGGTTGAAATAAAATTAGAAGGGAACATCACTAAATGCGGTGCAATGATCGTTTTTAGAGCTAATGGTCAGGAGCTTTTTTATGCGGCCGGAATTGGTGGTTGGGAAAGTACATACTCTTTGAACGAAGGAAATAATCAACTTTATTTGAAGAGGATTACTGGTGTGGGATGCGGGTCTAACATTGAACATGAACGAACCTACAAAGTAAAAATTGTCCTTGAAGGCCAAAAAGTTGATATTTTCATCGATCATGTAAAGGTTATAAGTTACTCAAATCTGCCAAGGCAGACTGGCACTAGCGTTGGGTTATTCTGTCTTAAAGAAACCCCTAAAGCGACTTTCTGTAATTTTAGGGTAAGCTCATCAAAACCGAAAGCATTCATTGCTATGCAGTTCTCCGAGCCTTACAACGAGGTGTATAGGGATGCCGTCGAACCTTTGGTGAAGGAAATCGGTTTCGAGCCACTCCGGGTAGACGATGTGTATGGCCCTAGGATCGTCATCAATGACATCATCAACAACCTCTCCGAGTCTTCTATTGTCCTGGCGGAAATCTCGGAGAAAAATGCAAATGTTTATTACGAGTTAGGGCTTGCCCACGCTTTTGGCAAGCCGACGCTGCTAATGGCGACCAAAGGCACATCCCTCCCGTTTGATGTAGGTGCACACCGTTGCATTTTTTATGAGAACACAATTCCCGGTCGAAGTAAATTGCAGGCATCACTGAAACACAGCTTAATGAGTTTACTTGGACGCAGTATTCAAAGTTAACTAACAGAGGGTGGATACTATGAATTCAAATAGTTTGGTAGACAGCAATCCATTGCTTCTGTCACCAATCAAAGATTTAGCCAAGCTGCTTGAAATTTGCATTAACCGCTTGAACGATGCAATCGTGATTACCGAGGCGGATGCAATCAATGTCCCTGGCCCAAGAATTATTTGGGCAAATAAAGTATTTTTCGAGCGCAATGGATATAGCCCTGATGAAATCATAGGGCAATCACCGCGTATTTTACAGGGCCCTGAAACTGACCGGGCAGTGTTACACCGAGTGCGTACAGCACTCGAAAGCTGGCAATCAGTTCGGGCAGAGGTTCTAAATTACCGTAAGGATGGATCAAGCTATTGGAATGAATTTGAAATCGTTCCAATTGCAAATGAGAAAGGCGTGTATACGCACTTTGTATCTGTGCAACGCGACGTTACCGAGCGCAAGCTGTTAGAAATGAAATTTAAAGAGCTATCATCCATAGATTACCTGACAGAAGTTTTTAACCGTCGCTCCTTTATGGATAAAATGGAGCATGAGTTTGCCCTCTTACAGCGGGGATATTATGCCCAGCTTGCAGTTCTAATGCTGGATATTGACTTCTTCAAACACGTTAATGACACGTTCGGCCATGCGGCAGGGGATATGGTGCTTAAGCATCTGGCATCGCTTCTTAGGAATAACCTGAGAAGGATTGACACTGTAGGAAGGTTGGGAGGGGAAGAGTTCGCAATAATATTACCTAACACAAACATTGGGGCTGCCAAAGTATTTGCCGATCGGCTTATGGTTAATATAATGGATTCTGTCGCTGAATATAATGGAAAGTTTTTACCTGTCACGGTCAGTATAGGTATATCGGTCATTGAGGATATCAGTGTTACAACAGAAGCCGCGCTGATACAGGCGGATAAAGAATTATATCGTGCTAAACAGGAAGGAAGAAATAGGACGTGCCCATGAATAAGTATCTATTTAATTAAATAATCGCCATTTTAGGCTTAACTTTAAAGGATATCACATGACTAACAAAACCCGCCAATTTTCCTCCCTAGTCGTAGACGGCATGGAGCGCGCACCTAGCCGCGCCATGCTCTATCCTGTCGGTTTCACCGAAGCCGATTTCACCAAACCGCAAATCGGCATCGCATCGACTTGGAGCATGGTCACCCCTTGCAATATGCATATCAACCGACTCGCCGACGATGCCGCACGGGGCGTGGACGGGCATGGCGGCAAGGCGGTGATTTTCAACACCATCACCATTTCCGATGGCATATCCATGGGCACCGAGGGCATGAAATACTCGCTGGTGTCGCGTGAAGTCATTGCCGACTCCATTGAAACCGTGGTCGGCTGCCAAGGTTTTGATGGGCTAGTTGCCATCGGGGGCTGCGACAAGAACATGCCCGGTTGTTTGATTGCCATGGCCCGCCTCAACCGTCCGGCGGTGTTTGTCTATGGCGGCACCATCCTGCCCGGTTGCCATAATGATAAGAAACTGGATGTCGTCTCCGTGTTCGAGGCGGTCGGAGCCAGGGCCAACGACAAGATTGACGACGCCGAACTCAAAGCCATCGAATCCAAGGCCATCCCCGGCCCCGGCTCCTGCGGCGGGATGTACACCGCCAACACCATGGCATCCGCCATTGAGGCACTAGGCATGAGCCTGCCGGGCAGTTCCGCCCAGGCCGCCATTTCCGATGACAAAAAACTCGATTGCGAACATGCCGGCGAGCAAGTGGTCAAATTGCTGGAACTGGGCATCAAACCTAGCGACATCATGACCAAGAAGGCGTTCGAGAACGCCATCACCGTCGTGATTGCCTTAGGCGGGTCCACCAACGCGGTGCTACATTTGCTGGCCATGGCCCACGCCACCGAGGTCGATTTGACCCTAGACGACTTCACCCGCATCGGCGAACATGTGCCGCTGGTGGCCGATCTCAAACCCAGCGGCAAATACACCATGGCGGAGTTGGTGGACATCGGCGGCATCCAGCCGTTGATGAAGGAATTGCTCAAAGCCGGGTTATTGCACGGCGACTGCCTGACCGTCACCGGCAAGACCATGGCGGAAAATCTGGCGCTTGCCGCAGATTATCCGGCGGGCCAGGAGATCATCAAACCCTTGGACAATCCGATCAAAAAGGACAGCCACTTGGTCATTCTGAGGGGCAACCTCGCCCCCGAGGGCGCGGTCGCCAAAATCACCGGCAAGGAAGGCTTGCAATTCACCGGCACGGCGAGGGTGTTCGATTGCGAGGAATTGGCCTTGAAAGCGATCCTCGACGGCACGGTGGTGAAGGGCGATGTCATCGTCATTCGTTTTGAAGGGCCGAAGGGCGGCCCTGGCATGAGGGAAATGCTTTCCCCCACCTCCGCCGTGATGGGCAAAGGCTTGGGCAAGGACGTGGCGTTGATTACCGATGGCCGGTTCTCCGGCGGCACCCATGGTTTTGTGGTTGGTCACATCACCCCGGAAGCCTTTGTCGGCGGATCTCTAGCCGTTGTTGAAAATGGCGACAAGATCACCATTGATGCCGAAACCCACGAATTGACGCTGCATGTGGACGCGGATGTTGTCAAACAGCGGCTTGCCGTGTGGCAGCAACCGAAGCGCCGCTATGAACGCGGGGTGTTGGCGAAATATGCCAAGCTGGTCAGTTCGGCCTCGGAGGGGGCGGTGACGGATAAATACCTGGATTGATAAGTAGGATAAACACCATGCCAGCGATCAGCATGTTTTACGGGCTTATTATCAGAATGCTGTTCATGGATACCAAGCAGCACAACCTGCCGCATATCCATGTCGAATACCAAGGCCAAAGCGCAGTGTTCGCCATTCCCAGCGGCGAGTTTTTAGAAGGCAAGTTGCCAGCGAAAAAAGTGCGCCAAGTGCAGGTGTGGATTGATTTGCATGAAGAGGAATTGATGGCTGACTGGTCGCTGGCTGTCAAAGGCGAGCCCATTTTCCCCATCGAACCGCTACGTTAGGAGGATGCCATGCTGCCTGCGGTCACCGCTGTCCAACCCTTGCCGGACTACCGCCTGTTTTTGACTTTTGAAAATGGCGAACATAGATATTTCGATATGACGCCTTATCTACACTACCGCGTGTTTGAGCGTTTGCAGAATCCGGGGTTCTTCAAACTGGCCCGACTCGATTACGGCACCGTCACTTGGCCGGGCGAGATTGACATCGCGCCGGAGACGCTATATCTCGACGGTGTTTCCGAGTAAGGTCCGGTTGGGCAACGGCTTCATCGTTGCCCGACAAATGCCTGAATGTCGGGTGCAAGGAGACGCGCCCGACCTACATGGCTCGTTCCCGCGCTCCAGCGTCACTGCCATTAAGTTAACAAAACATCGTCGTTCCGGCATGGACCGCCGGAACCCAGGCTCCGGGGATGGCGCGGGCTTGGGGGCGTCCCTGCAATCTGGATACCGGCGGTCCATGCCGGTATGACGGCTTAACTTAATGGCAGTGGCGCTCCAGCGTGGGAACCAGAAAAACCAGAAAAAAATCGCCGGCTTCGCCGGAAAAAAGGAGCAAAAGCGCAAAGGGACAAAGGGTCAATGGTCCTGGGCAAGACGAAAACCGACAAAGTAGTTGTAGCGGAAGTCAGGCGTGTCCCTGTTGCGGTAAGCCGAACGCACGTACTGAGTTTCACCGCCCCACGAGCCACCGCGCAACACCCGGCGGGTTTTGGCGCCATTATTGCCTAAGCACTTCTTTTCGCCACCCGCGTACTTGTCTTCATAATCCGAGCAGGTCCATTCCCTGACATTGCCCAACATATCGTTCAGCTTGAAATCATTGGCTTGAAAACTCCCAACCGGGGCGGTGTAGACGTAGCCGTCGGGGCAGCGGGGTTCAGTCCAAGAATATCCTAGCTTGGCCTTGGCGGTTTGGCCGTAGATGTTGGCATAACGGCAAGCCTCGTCGGGATTATCGCCCCAAAAGCGAATGGTGTCTGTCCCGCCCCGCGCCGCATATTCCCATTCCGCCTCGGTGGGCAGACGGAAAACCTGGCCGGTCTTTTGGTTCAACCATTGGATATAGGCCAGGGCATCATCATAGCTGACACAGACGACAGGGTGATTGCCTTCTTGATTAAACCCCGGCTTGCGCCAGTCCGCGCCGTCCTGCTTTCCCCACGAACCGCTTTTATCATAGCCCCAACAAGACGGCCCGGAAGCCCGTCCGGTGTCTTTGACGAAAACCGCATATTGCCCCCGCGTCACTTCATATTTGCCGATACTGAACGGCGCGACTTGAACCTTGTGCTTGGGTTTTTCATCGCTTTGTGCATCCTTGTCGTTGTCGTCCGATCCCATCCAAAACTCCCCGCCGGGTAGTTGCACCATCTCCGGGCAGTCGTCGCAAACGGGCTTCGGGGTGGGTGCTGGTATTGTTGGTTTAATAGCGGGCTTCAACCGAACCAGTTTGTTTTGGGCCAGTTCCGCATGTAAACCGGTCGGAAATTTTTTCAGATAAGCCGTTAAATCCGCCTGATCCCTGCTGTCTTTAACCTCGCCCCAGAACGACATTTCCGTCGCCGAGTCCGGCGTTGGGTTGGCCGGGCTAACAACAGGGGGCGCGGCAACCGGTGTCGGCGCGGATTGCATGGACGGCGTTTCGCTTGTCGTTGCGGGTTTGGGAACATAGAAATAAGCACTGGCGGCGACAACCAGCAGACCGGCCACGCCGGCCAAGGGCAATAATAATTTGGGTTTGGGCTTCTTAGCCGCCGAGCCGGCCCGTTCCAAGGCGACGGCGAAGGCCTGCACACTTGGCTGGCGGTGGTCTTTGTTAAGGCTTAAGGACTGGATGACCGCCTTTTCCACTGCCGGGTTCAAGCCCGCGACGAACTGCGAAGGCGGCGGCAGCGGCTGGCCCGCCACGCGCTCATGGGCCGGCGGCGGATTCTGCCCGGTCAGCAAGGCATAAAAGGTCGCGCCTAGCGCGTAAATGTCGGAGCGTTCATCGGTTCCCGTGCCAAACACCTGTTCCGGCGGGCTGAAACTGAGCGAGGCGGCGCGGCCCAGAGTGCGGGTGACGCTTCCCTGCGGGGTTTCCTTGGCGATGCCGAAGTCAATCAGCATGATGCGCCCGTCTTCATTGAGCAGGATGTTGTCCGGCTTCAGGTCGCGGTGGATGATGGGCGGGCTGCGCCCGTGCAAATAGGCCAAGACTTCGCATAACTGGCGCATCCATGGAATGAGTTTGTCCAGCGGGATGCGCCCGTCCGGGCATTGCAACCGCTCGCCGCCCAGAGTGCGCTTGCCGCCGAACTTCAACACTTGGTAAGCCATGCCGTCCGCCGCCCAATGGTCGATGATGCCGGGGATCGCCGGATGGTTTAGCTTGGTCAGCAGCAAACTCTCCTGTTCGTCGAACAGCATCGTCGGCACTTCCTTCAAAGCGCAAGGCCGGTGGCTCAGGCGCAAGTCTGCCACTAGGTAGACGGCGCCGAAACCGCCCTTGCCCAACACCGATTGCACTTGGTAGCGTCCCTGCAACACGACATCGGGCGAAAGCAGCCAGCCGAACACGCCGCGCACATCGCCATTTTGGGTATAGTCCAAGTGGGCCAGTTCCAACTGACATTGAAGGCAGCGGTATTCCCGCTTTACCAATAAGTCTAGCGGGTTATGGGCTTTGCAAGACGGGCAAATACAGGCCGCTGTGGGTTTAGGGGCGGGGATAACGGTTTGGTCGTCCAACATGGTTTTGATCCGGAAACACTAATGCCTTGCGTTTTAACGTTGCGTGACACAAAAAAATCTTCGCCCCGGCGCATAGCCACGCCACGAGGGAAGCAAAAAGAATATCCCACGCAAAAGCGCAACGACGCAACGAAAAAGAAATAATAGGGCATATTTCTTCGTGTGTTTTTGTCGAAGAGGTTTACCCCCTTCGCCAACGGGTTCCTTGTGCTGAATCCTCCAATATTATCCCTTGTGCTTTCAATTCATCGCGTATCCGGTCGGATTCTTTCCAGTTTTTGGCTTTGCGGGCTTCCAGTCGTTTTTGAATCAATTCTTCGATGGCCTCGGCGGTTAAACCGTCCTCGGCACTTCCGCGCAGATAATCTTCCGGGTTTTCTCCCAATAATCCAAGGACAGAGGCCAAAGATTTCAACAAAGCCGCCAATTCCATGGTCGCCGATTCGTCCGTGGATTTTTGCCGGTTGATTTCGCGGGCCAAGTCAAACAACACTGAGAGGGCTTGCGGGGTGTTGAAGTCGTCTTGCATGGCTTCTTCAAAGCGAACTGCAAAGCCATCCCCTAATCCAGTTGAATCAAGGTTCATACCCGTGGTTTCGGCAGGGAACGCGGGAACCGTGAGGTCGCGAATGGCGGCTGGATTCACTTCCCTGTGGTCTGGATTCCGGCAGTCCATGCCGGAATGACGATTTATTTCAATACTATTGCCCAAACCCCGCAACGCGGTATAAAGCCTCGTCAACGCCGCATGGGCCTCGTCCAAGTTTTCATCGCAGTAATTCAACGGGCTGCGGTAATGGCTGTTGAGAATGAAAAAGCGTATTGCCTCCGGTCGGTAACGGGTGAGGATTTCCCGGACGGTGAAAAAGTTACCCAAGGATTTGGACATTTTTTCTTCATTTACGCGCACAAAACCATTGTGCATCCACAGGTTGACGAATTTCTCGCCTGTCGCCCCTTCGGATTGGGCAATTTCATTTTCATGGTGGGGGAATTGCAAGTCCATGCCGCCGCCGTGGATGTCGAAATGATGCCCTAAGCAGCAGGTGGACATGGCGGAGCATTCGATATGCCAGCCGGGGCGGCCTTGTCCCCACGGCGATTCCCAAAAAGGTTCGCCGGGCTTGGCCATTTTCCATAACACAAAGTCCAACGGGTCGCGTTTGGCCTCATCCACGTCCACGCGCTCTCCGACGCGAAGTTCGTCGATATTCTTGCCAGACAACTGTCCGTAACCTTCAAATTTGCCGACTGAATAAAAAACGTCGCCATTGCCGCCAATGTAGGCGTAGCCGCGCTCGATCAGCCTTTCGATCATGTGGATGATTTCGGCGATGGAGGCGGTGGCGCGGGGTTCGTGGTCCGGCGGCAACACGCCCAAGGCGCGTTCGTCCTCGTGCATGGCATCAATGAAACGGGCGGTCAGGGCATCGGTGGCTTCGCCGTTGGCATTCGCCCGTTTGATGATCTTGTCGTCTATGTCGGTGATGTTGCGCACATAGGTCACTGCGTAACCCAAATGGCGCAGATAGCGCACCACCGTGTCAAAGGCGACCATCACCCGCGCATGGCCTAAATGGCAGTAGTCGTAAACCGTCATGCCGCAGACGTAGAGGCGGACTTTGCCGGGTTCGATGGGGATGAATTCTTCTTTCTGGCGGGTGAGGGTGTTGTGTATTTTCAGCATGGTGCAGTTTCGCTAGAGGTGATTGATTGCCAGTTTATCATTTTGGCGCACATGGGGGTTGGGCTGAGAGGAAATGCTGTTGACATAGCCGTCATTCCGGCATGGATCGCCTGAATCCAGATTGCATGGACGCTTCCAATACCCGCCATCCCTGGAGCCTAGGTTCCGGCGCTCCCTGCCGGAACGACGGGGAAATCCTTAATTTAACAGCATTGGGGCTGATGGGCCACTAGGGGGAAAATAGGAATAAAATCCGTACCCAGCCCAGTCACATCGGCCAGCCCGAGCTTCCCGCCTCGGTGGGCCAGCCGCGCCCGTTCCAGAATAGGCAACAAACCTTCGGCGATTGGATAATTCATCAATTCATCTTCGGCAACCCACGCGGCGGCACTGGCATCATCGGCGGGTTGAATATTGGTTTGGTTGGCATTGGCAAGGTAGGCTAGAAAATCGACGATGACATAATGGAAGCCCTCCTGCCTGCGCTCGACCACCGCCATAATCGGGCCTATAGACACGTCCAAGCCGGTTTCCTCTTTCACTTCACGCCTTACCCCTTCCACCAAACTTTCCCCGGCTTCTAGCTTGCCGCCGGGGGCATGCCAATATCCCGCCGCCGGTGGCTTGCCGCGTTGAATCAACAAGACGCGCTCGTGTTGGTCAAAGATAATGGCGCTGACGCCAATCGCAGGGCGAGGAAGTGGTTTTGAAATCATGCTGTTATTGTTGCCCAAGTTTGGCGAAATGCCAATTCATTTGACAGATTGCGGGGGGGGGGGGGGTATTTTATGAACGCTTGATGCGTATAGGTTGGTTATGCCAGCATCGGGCGTAAACACCCCGATGTGCGGTGCAAGCCAGCGATGATCGCTGAATTTCTGAAGAGTGTCGGGCATCGGGATTTTCAATTCTTCCCTTAGGGGTCTCAACATGCCAAAAAAACAACAAAACCTTTTTTTTCGCCTAGTCTGCCGATACCTTCTGTTTGCCGCATTCAGTCCAATTTTGCTGATGAACGCCAGTGGTCCGGCACAGGCCAGCATCATATCCGCGCTCAGTTTTACATCTGCTTCACTTACCAATGTTTCTTCTACATCAACCCGAGGCTATGTTTTCAATGTGATTAGCCCGGTTTCTGTTGCAGGCTTGTCGGTTTATGATAGAGATGCCGATGGCCTTGCTCAATCTCACGATGTGGGTCTGTGGGATTCGTCGGGTACGCTGCTGGCTTTGCGGACTATAAGCAGTGGGACGGTTGATTCGCTGGACCCTAGCGGCAAGTTCCGTTATAGGTTGTTAGATTCCATCCTTTCGTTGCCGATCGGTACGGGATACCGGGTAGGTGCCGTTTTTCTTGATCAAAGCGGTGATTCTCAAGCCTTTAGTATGAGTGGCGTTTCCACTGCCACGGGTATCAGCTATGTAACGGGTGCGTTCATCAACGACGTTACTTCATTGACCTTCCCTACCTCCAGTATTGGTAATGGTATCCCAGGTGGTAGCTTTGTACTCACAGACGGAATTCCTCCCCCGCTCCCTGAACCGGGTACGCTGACACTATTGCTGTTGGGCGGTGCCATCGGGTTTTCCAAACGGCGCAAAACCTCTAAAGCGCAGTAGTTTGCCTTTAGGACACAGTGGCAAACCGACTTGGTTTTTAAAACCGAGTCGGTTTAAGCCGTAAGCGTTCACCCCCCTACACCGGCAATGGCAAGAGGGCCAATCCTTGGCGCCGACGGGTTATGGCGGTTTGCAAGTATTCCCAGGGGGAATGGCCGCGCCGGCGGCAGGTGTCGATGACACTGGCCAGCAAGGCGA
>CAIODU010000120.1 GCA_903857165.1 uncultured Methylococcaceae bacterium
AATGCGGAAGCCCCAGAACCTCTTGTAGTCGCCGTCGCCGTACATCGTCCCGACCACTGCCTTCCGGTTCAGTTCGATGAAGGCGGTGTGCTTGAGCTTGTAACGCGCCTGCGAATAGGCGCTGGCGGTCACCGTCTCGACACCCAGCCAGGACATCGCCTCGTTCACGACGTTTTGCAGGGACTTCACGCTTTTCCGCAGGACCATGACCAGCACCAATTCAAACGTCAGACTGCGAACCCGAGTGAACGCCTGGCCCGTCCAGCGGTGGAGGCATTTGAATGCCTCGTCCATGATGAGTGTCCGGCTGGTTTCCAACGCCTGCTCTTTTTATCCATTGTTGACTCAAAATCATATAATCATCGCAAATCTGGCGGATTTTTGCTTAACTTAATGGCAGTGACGCTGGAGCGTGGGAACCAGAAAAGTCTTGGCAAGTTGGGAAAATGTGGTGTGCTATCATAGCGGAATCGCAAACGGGCCTGTTCGTCTTGGCAGTGATAGCGATAATCGAGGTGCACCAATTCACCATCAGCAACCACCACGGCTTCATGAATTTCCAACAAATGCCCATTCTCGGCGCGTAGACGAATTCGCAGATTTATCCGTTCTGAGGTAAGGATTTCCTCAACATAGCGTTCCACATACCCATGTCTGGTCTGGAGAATCGCTTGCTCTACAGCATCGAGATAATTTTTCAGCTTATCATGCAGCATGTTTCAGTAGGTTTTCCAATTCTTGGCGTAAGCTGAGATAATGCCGGTAATCGTTCGCCCATTCCACATGCCCAGAATCATCCGATAGCCGCCCTTGGCTATATTGGTGAAAAAACTCCTCTGAATCCATCTGTTCCTGCATTTCGTGGAAACTGAGCCGTTTAGTCACTTCAATCAAGGCATCCAAAGGGGATGAATAATGGATTGTTTGTTTTCGCATATAGCCTCATGAAAAATAATTTATTGATCGTTTCCTTGATCTTCGTTGCAACGCCAATCTTCACACTCCGAGGGACAAAAACCGCCAGAGCGGTACGAACCCCGTTCCCACGCCGGAACGCTCGTCGGTTATACACAAGTCCTGCCGAGCCAAAAATACCGTCATTCCAGCAGGGATGCTGGAATCCAGTGCCATGGACGGTAACTCGTCATTGCGTAAGTGTTTGATTCAGGGTATGTGTCAGCGCACAGATTTACATCCCTGTGACTGGATTCCGGCGGTCCATGCCGGAATGACGGTCTTCCTGTATTTGTGTATAACGATGAGCGCCGGAGCGTGGGAACGATCAAGTATGTATACCTCTTAGTGAAGCCGTTCTTGGATTTCTGAGGGCGACGCGGCTTCAAAAAATAATTCAAGAGCTTCTCGTAGGTTTTCCCGCGCATCTTGAACAGTGTCTCCTTGGCTTGCGATGTCGAGTTGAGGGCAGAGCGAGACGTAGCCATTGCCTTCACGCTCAATAATTGCTGTCAGTTGTCTTACCACGATATTTACTCCGAAGTTTTAATGTGAAGTCCGGTTAGAGCATTACCAAACCCTACGGCACTAAAAATGCGCCTTACCGCATTGGGTTGGCTCCATTGCCGTCATTCCGGCATGGATGCCGGAATCCAGTGCCATGGACGGTAACTTATCGGTTGCGTAAGTGTTTGAAAAAGGCTTGATGGCGACCCCTAGTTTCACATCCCTGTGACTGGATTCCGGCATCCATGCCGGAATGACGGGTTGTCTATCAGCACTTTGGCTCATAATGAGAATTGCTGATTGGTTCTTGTCATCTCTTGTTGCGCTCAATCGACCGCCCCTTATGGCATCTAGGATGGTTGATTTCTGTTTTCCGGTCGCTTTTGCGGCCTGTCCGAGGGTGTACGGCAAGGGTTCGGTATCGTTCGGTTTATGTGTTGTGCCGATTAGTCGGAATCGGAGCTAACGGAAATGTTTTTCTCAAGTTCATGGGAGCCATCGGATGCCGGTATGTAACCCCGCTTTGTGTACCAAGAATCTAGCCAGTTTTGAGTTACGCTTCGATCAAATGGAATTGCGGAAAGTCGCAAGCGAATGCACTTCAACGTGGATGCCAACTCCTCAGCAAAGGCCACAAGACTGCTCCCCACTCCCAACTTCCTGAATTTTGGAAGAACGAACACCTCGTAAATTACTCCTGTCTGAGTATCGGAGTGGTCATCGAACGACAAGTAACCCGCCTCACGCCCATGTATTGTAGCGACGAATTGGCGAGACTGTTTCACTTTTGCACGTATCGCCCGCTCACGGATGATTTCATCGACGACATCAGTCGGATGTGTGAGTTCAGCTATCTCGATCATTGCAGGCGATCATTTGTTGTGCGGCCTAACGTTTGCGCCCTTGGTCCTCAAAGACCTCGGATCATGTTGTTCCAGGCTCTTGCTAACTCGTGGCCTTCTTCCAATAACAAATGCTTTAATTTTACGCCTTCTTTAAGTGCGACATATGCTTTATTCATGGCAACGAGATCAACATTGCCCTGCAATTGCTTTTCTATTAATCTATCTAAATAACAGTTACTATCATATAATTTTGGAAAAACCGCCGAAACCTCTGTTATAAAGTTAGTTATATCAGTCTTCCTTTCTTTCCATTCATTTTGAATTGTTCGTAATGTTTTTTTTGATTTAAACCAGTGCTTATTCCAAGCTTCAACTTCATTTTTATATTCCCAATCCCAAGCATTTTCCGATAATCCAGATGAACTTATCCAGCTTGAAATATCTTGCGTTTTGCTATTAGGAAGAGACACACCATACAGTGTATTTGATACAAAGTTTACTTTTGTATAAAAATCGCAGTTTATCAGTCCCCCATAAGATACCTCATAAAAAATATTCCATGGTGGAGTAGTATTTATAAAACTCCTAAATCGCTCTAAAACTTCATCATCGACTTTAGCCATATTGCACACATGAACAAAATTATCAATCATATGGCTCATAGCGTGATAATTTTTTCCACCATAGTAGCTACTTCCCCCACGTAATTTAAACTTGAATCTTGCTAAATATTGAAAGTACAGTAGCACATCTATTGATTGCTTTGTTCTGTCGCTGTTTATCAGAGCTTCGATTTCTGCATGTTGTTTATTAGCTTCTATAACATGCTTTTCCCTCTTGGCTTGACTCATAGACGCAAGGATTTCATATTGCGATGCAATATCCTGCAATGATCCAGAGAATGCCGATCTAACAATATTTATAGGTTCAATCATCTTGTATTTAAGACTACGCCTAACGTCCCCGTTTAGCCGACAGCGCGGAAGGAGCCAGAATGAACACGGCAAACCTCGATGCGGGTCGGCTTGAACCGCTGGCTAGGCGCGACCAGAACGAAGCTGAGGCTGTTGCTCTTGGCTCTTTTTTTGATGACCTATCTACGTTGCCAGCCATTTTAGAATTAGTTACAGCGTTTTCTATGTCTATTAGTTACTTATTTATTTATTTACGCCAATGTCGGCAAAGGATTGCCGACCTACTGCGTAACAAGGACTGTAGGGCGGCAACCCTTTGCCGCCAACGATTTCAAAACTTAAACAACGTAA
>CAIODU010000121.1 GCA_903857165.1 uncultured Methylococcaceae bacterium
CGCCGGTATCCAGATTGCAGGGCCGCCCCCAAGCCCGAGCCATCCCTGGAGCCTGGGTTCCGGCGATCCATGCCGGAACGACGATGTTTTGTTAACTTAATGGCAGTGAAGCTCCGGCTTGGGAACCCTTATCTTGCAAGCTCCTGCTTGGCCGTTCCTCGGGAAGCTGGAGCTTCAAAGAACCCATTCCCAAGCTGGAGCTTGGGAACGAGCAAAACACCGTCATTCCGGCATGGACTGCCGGAATCCAGTCACAGGGAGGTGAATCTGCGGGTTGATGTGTATCTTGAATCAAGCACTTACATAACGGCGAGTTACCGTCCATGGCACTGGATTCCTGCATCCCTGCTGGAATGACGGCAATGGAGCCATAACGAGAATTGCTGGTTTGGTTGATTAGCGGTAGGCCGGAATAAGGTCGTTCAGCGACCGTTTCCGGCATTCGGCCTGTCGGCTTGCCGGAAACGCCCGCCGGGGCGGGCTTATTCCGGCCTACTTCTGCTGCGTGTCAACAGCATTGGGGTTTGGGGCGTAGCCCCGAAATTTTTTTCCTGATTGGCAAGTTGTTTCAGCTAAACGCAAAACACCGTCGTTCCGGCATGGACCGCCGGAACCCAGACTCCATGGACGGCGGGGTTCGGGGCATCCCTGCAATCTGGATTCCGGCGTTCCATGCCGGAATGACGGCGTTTTTGGGTCGGCGGGACTTGTGTATAACGACGAGATCTGGAGCTTGGGAACGAGCAAACGAGTAAAATATGCTTATTGAAACACCTACGAGAACGACACGTTACCATCCATGGCACTTGATGCATTCGGGACATCCTTGGTCCCTCACCCTTCGGGCGGCGAAGCCGTGCAAATCGGCTATCCTGCCGATTTGTCCGGCAGTCCATGCCGGAATGACGGCAATGGAGCCACAATGAGAATGACTGCTCACCTTGTCGCTTTGTTGGCGGCAATCATCACCATCACAGGCCCTATGGACGTGCAAGCTGGACAATCCACTAGCCCAGTGGCGCCAGATGCAGGGCTAATCATGCGAAATCAACCCCGTCCGCTTATCCCTGCGCCTTCGATCCGGCCAACACCCGACCCCGGCGGAACCGCGAACACCAATCCAACCACATTACTCCGCACCCCCGTCCGCGATCCCGCCGCCTGCATTGACGAACAGGGCGACTTGGCCCCGGCGATGGTGGTGCTGCCGCCGGGACATCTGTTCATGGGCACCCCCAAAAATGAGATAGTCCGATTTGGTGATGAAGAGCCGCAACATTGGGTCACTATCCGCAAACCCTTCGCCTTAGGATCCTGTGAAATCAGCGTTGGGCAGTTCCGCCGTTTTGTCGAGGAAACCGGCTATGTGACCGAGGCGGAAAAACCCGATGCTGAAGGCTGCAATGTTTGGGATTCGGCCTTGAAAAAATATGAACCGCGCAAGGGAAGCCACTGGCGGCAACCGGGTTTTCCGCAAACCGACAACCACCCGGTTGTTTGCGTCACCCATGCCGATGCCTTAGCCTATGCCAACTGGCTGTCCCAGCGCACCGGCAGCCGCTATCGCCTGCCCACCGAGGCGGAATGGGAATATGCCGTCCGGGCCACGCCGGCCATAGACCGCCATCGCTACGCCGCCCGTTATTGGGGGAACGATTCCGAAGGCAAGCAACAGTGCGACTATGCCAATGGTGCGGATCAAAGTGCCCAATCCATCAGTGCTAAAGATTGGACGCTGGCAGACTGTAATGATGGTTATGCCTATACCGCACCGGTGGCAAGTTTCCGCCCCACGATGCTGGGCCTTTACGATCTATTAGGCAATGTCTGGGAATGGACGGCGGACTGCTGGCATATGTATTATACCGGTGCGCCGGCGGATGGCTCGGCTTGGCTGGAAGCAAATCAGGGCGATTGCAGTCGCCGGGTGGTTCGGGGCGGTTCGTGGTACGTCGACCCGCAGTTCCTCCGTTCGGCCAACCGTTTCAGTTACACGTCCGTTGATGCCTTCAACATCCAGGGTTTCCGGCTTGCCAGGGATTTTTGAGCTTTGCCCTTTGTTCTTTGGCTCTTTGTGTCTTTTTTGTGCTTCCCCGCGAAGCTTCGAAATTTTTTTTTAAGAGGCATTCATGGCTGTATTACTCATGCGCCGTACATTCCCGGTTTTTTCCATGGCGCATGGATGGTTCAATCTGGGAGGCGGAATTCAAGAGGCCATCGCCGAATGTGTTTCCATCATCATTTTTTCGGATGCCGCTTCGCGAATGATGCCCCTCGCGTCACGCGCACATTTCCCGCATTGGTCGCAGGCACCGAGGCATGCCCTTAACTCACGGATGTTGCTCACATCTTGTTGGAAGACTGCCTGTCGAATTTGGCGGTCAGTCACATTTTTGCAGATGCAGATATACATAGGATTTTGCACGCTTTTGTTTATACCGTGATCCATCCTACTACAGATGAGAACTATTATCAACAAAAAAAGAGCCACAGTGGCTCTTTTTTCATAAATAACTGATGTTACGCATGAACCTATGGCTGGAGCGTCAAAGCTTGCTTTGACATCAAGGTGAAGCCTTGACGGATACCTTGCCAAAGCAAGCTTTGGCGCTCCAACCCCAAACCGGGCCAAAGCAAGCTTTGGCGCTCCCTGCGTAACAGCAGTAAATAATGCAAAGCTTTGGAGGCTTACATCTGCGATTGAATATAATTGGGGAGGCCGATGGCATCGATCAGCCGCAATTGCTTCTCCAGCCACCAAGTGTGGTCTTCTTCCGTGTCTTTCAGCAACTTCAACAGGATGTCCCGGGTTTCGTAGTCCTGCACCGACTCGCAGAAGGACATGACTTCGCGCAAATGGGGGATGACCTTGTATTCATAGGCAAGGTCGTTGCGTAGCATCTCCGGGACATCCCGGCCTACCATGAGGGGGTCGCGCTTGGACAGGTCGGGCAAGCCTTCGAGAAACAGGATGCGTTTGATGAGTAGATCGGCGTGGGTTTGTTCCTCCAGCATCTCGTGGCTGATTTGGGTGAACAGTTTATCCAGCCCCATGTCTTGGTACATGCGGGAATGGATGAAATACTGATCGATGGCGGTAAGCTCGCCGACCAGCAAGGCGTTGAGGTGTTCGATGACTTGGGGGTGGCCTTTCATATCCGACTCCTGTGGGAAAATGGTGGGGAAGGGGGCGGAAGTGCCTCCGACATGGATAAATTTAAGCAGAAATGCGTATACTAGTCACCCTAAAAATGCCGTTTAACGCGGACGCAGACCATTCCCCACTTTTAAAAGCGGCTGTCAGTCCGTGGGGAGGGCCGCCAAATCACTTTACTAGGTTACACGATGACAGAAATTCAATACGAAGTGCGTGAGAAAGACTTGATTGCGTTCAACGAACACTTGCTGGCCAACTCCAAACACATTCAGAAAACCGTCCAACGCCATCAGGCGATCATTCCGGGTGTGATTGCCGCCATTGCCTTGCTGTTGTTTTTTTACTTCAAGGACATCCCATCGGCCATTTTTGTCATTTTGACGGCGATGGTTTGGGGCTTGGGCGTCCCTCTTTTTTTAAAGTTGAACATGCGCAAGCAATTACGCCAAATGTACACCGAGGAGGAAAAAACCTGCATTCTCGGACGCTATGCCTTAAGGGTGGAAAAAGACAGTCTAGTGGAAATTAGCGCCAATGGCGAGTCGAAACTTCCCTGGAAAAAAGTGTTGCGCATCGAGGTGGAAAAAAAATATGTGTTTGTCTTCGTCTCACTGGATGCCGCGCTGATTATTCCGCGCGACACCTTGGACAAAGGCTGCAACCTACATGAATTTGTCAAAAACGTGGACGAGCGCATCGAACAGGCGGGTTGATCCTTTCCCGCCGCATTCCCTGTACTGGCCCAACCTTCCATTTAGCAACGCAAACTAGACTCTGCCATTATGATTTGCTTCAAATCGCTGGCCCTGCGCCGGGGAACAAGGCTTTTATTCGAGGATATCAGCTTCACCATCCATGCCGGCCAGAAAGTCGGCGTAACCGGGGCCAACGGAGCGGGGAAGTCCAGCCTGTTCGCGATGCTTCTGGGCAGCCTTCAGCCCGACCATGGCGAGTTGAGCCTGCCGCCCAATCTGGTCATCGCCCATGTGGCCCAGGAAACGGCGGCGGACAACCGTGCGGCGATTGAGTATGTGCTGGACGGGGACCGGGAATACCGCGCCATCCAAACCGAACTGGACCATGAGGAAGCAGGCGCGGACGGAATGCACCACGCCCACCTGCATGCCCAATTCGACGCAATAGGCGGTTACGATGCCAAGGCCAGGGCGGGACGCTTGATGAATGGCCTAGGCTTCAGCCCAAGCGACGAAACACGGCCAGTGGCCGAGTTTTCCGGCGGCTGGCGCGTGAGGCTCAATTTGGCCCAGGCGCTGATGTGCCGTTCCGACTTGCTGTTGCTGGACGAACCCACCAACCACCTGGACTTGGATGCCGTCATCTGGTTACAGGATTGGCTGTCGGGTTACCAAGGCACCCTGCTGCTGATTTCGCATGACCGGGACTTCCTTGACGATGTCGCCGACCAAATTGTCAACATCGAAAATCAAGCCGTGACGCTCTACACCGGCAATTACACTGCCTTTGAAATACGGCGCGCCGAAATGCTCTCCCAGCGGCAAGCGGCATTTGAGAAACAGCAGCGCGAGATCGCCCATATCCGGTCCTATGTGGATCGCTTCCGCGCACAGGCCACCAAAGCCCGGCAGGCGCAGAGCCGGCTCAAGGCGCTGGCGCGGATGGAGTTGATTGCCCAAGCCCATGCCGATTCGCCCTTCGATTTTGAATTCCTGCCCCCACCGAAAATGCCCCGCCCCCTGCTGCGCTTCGACGGGGCGGCCATAGGCTATGGCAGCCAACCCATTGTTGAGAATATTGATCTGACCCTGTCCCCCGGTGACCGCATTGGTCTGCTGGGTGCCAACGGTGCGGGCAAATCGACCTTGATCAAGTCCCTTGCCGGTGTCTTGCCGTTATGCGCGGGTGAGCGTATTTGCGCCCAAGACCTACGCATGGGCTATTTCGCCCAACATCAGATCGAACAACTGACCATGGACGAAAGTCCCTTGTGGCACTTGCAACGGCTGGATGCCAGGGCGACTGAAAAAGCATTGCGTGGGTTTTTAGGCGGCTTCGACTTCCAAGGGGATAAGGCACTGGACTCCATTGCGCCGTTTTCGGGAGGCGAGAAAGCCCGTCTCGTCCTGGCCATGCTGATTTATCAGAGGCCGAACCTTCTCCTGCTGGACGAACCGACCAACCATCTTGATCTGGAAATGCGCTATGCCTTAAGCCTCGCCTTGCAAGATTTTGAAGGGGCGCTGGTTGTGGTTTCACATGACCGCTATTTGCTGCGCACCGTGGCCGACGGCTTTTGGCTGGTGTCAGACGGCCAGGCGGGGCAGTTTGACGGAGATTTGGAGGATTACCGCAAACTCCTCGGCGAACGGCGCAACGCCAAGGCTAGTGGTCAGGATTCCGTCAAATCCGGGGTTTCGCGTAAACACCAGCGACGGCAAGGCGCGGAAAAAAGGCAACAGCTCCGCCAATTCCAGCAGGTTTTGACCAAGGCCGAAACCAATCTGGCAAAGCTGGTCCAGGCCGGCCAAGCCGTCGAGACGCAACTTGCCGACCCTTCGGTTTACGAACCGGCCAATAAAGATCGTTTGCAAACACTATTACAAGAAAAAGCGCGGTTAAAAAGCAAAATCGACGCAGCCGAAACCACTTGGCTGGAGGCTGGCGAGTTGCTGGAATCCACTGGGAAGGCGCTCGTTGATTGACGGGAATGGCTGGTTTTCCAGGTTATTCAACGCCACTTTATCCCCGTTGGCGGGAAACCTGGTTTGCGTCGCTGTCACGGAATTGGGCCTTGGTCATCGTCCAGCCCAAATTGGGTGGGTTTGTGGAGTGCGCCGACTTGTCGCCGCCGCGCTGGCCAAACTAAGAAGTATAATATTTTTTTCCAAGGGGAATTGTCGCCATGCCAGATTTGTGGAAAAAGCTCATGGGCTGGGGCCGGGTCATTGTCGGTGGGCCATTGGGGATTTTGGCGTGGAGTATTTCCGCTGCCAGCGCGTTGGCCATCCTGATGTGGGGGCTGAGTACCGTCGCCATTCCCTTATTAATGCTAAAAACGGCATCATGGGGGATTTGGGGGTTCGGCGTGTTGCGCGAATCGAAACTGCGCACCAAGGCACTGGAAAAACCTGAACTGCCGCCGCCACCGACGGATTCCAAGCCCTAAGGATATTTACGGGATTAGTAACCGGTAAGTTGTTTTGGCATATAATCAAGAGTTATTCGATGGGCATTCTCGAGGATTTGAAGAAGGAGGCCGATACCTCGCGCATGGCAAGGGAACAGGCAGAACTCAGGCGAGCAGAGCTGGAAAGGATCTACCAAGCGGGAATCTGTCCGGCCATGCTGAGAATCCACAGTTACCTCCTTGAATTGGTCGAACAACTCGGCCTAGTGGATTTGCCAGTGACAGTCGGCTTTGATTTCCCAGGCATTGGAAGGATCGACAACTTGGCGCAGACGAATTATCGCGTTTCAATTGACAGCCATCGGGAGCCAAAATTCATTAAGCTTCTTTTCGAATGCACTACCCCGGAAGAAAGGCGGTATAACGTCATGCCAAAATCAGCCGGTGACGAGGCATGCCAGTTTCTTACCTCGCAAAATACTTTGTTTTCCGATTGGGCCATAAGAGATGTCGACCAAGAGGTTATAGGATTGGCCATCCAATGCAAATTGCGGTTTTGGGTCAGCTTGACTTTCATGGTGGATATACCCGGCGAGGGTATCAGGGTATCTTCTTATAATTTTGAGGGGCGTGGGGAAAAGAGCTTTCTGGCGAGTTATCAAAGCATCGACGAACACTGGCTGGACAAATTAGGCCTTTATGTCTTGCGCAAGAATGACAGTTTCGGAAGGCTCCATATCTCCGAGGAACAGCGTAACCGACTGCGAAAATTAGTGGAGGAGGGTAAAAAGCATGACGAGCATCGCAGCATCGACCATCAGCAGACACAAAATGCACAGGAAGGGCTTTTGCTTAAACTCCGCAATATATTCGCCAAGCCTAAGGCGTGAGGCATCATCAATAATCATAGGACACCTAATACCATGAAAAGCGAAAACCTTGTCACCTCAGCCCAAAAAGTTGATATTGACTGGACAAGTATTTCCAACTATTCGAGGCTCGTGGAGGAAGAAATCGATGAGTACTCGAGCATAGAGGTTACAGAGGGCTTGAAGGAAGGCGGTATCCACTCGCAGAAGGCGTGGGGATTCTGGTTTGATTATCTGTCGGAACGGGTATGGAAAACTTCACTAACTGCCGAAACCCTCCAGTTCTGCGACGGCATTGGAGACCCTAGAATCCTGAGCCTAGGTTGTGGATACGGTGGGGTTGAACTGGAGATCGCACAATCCCTCAAATCAGCCTATCAAATGACTGCCGTCGATCTCAATCCTGGCATTCTCGCCAAGGCTAGATCAGAGGCGCAGGCGAAGAATCTGAACATCCAATTCTTGCCACTTGACCTCAACTTTGTGCAGATAAGGGAAAAGTCGTTTGATCTGGTCATTGCCCACGCTTCCCTGCACCACCTGTTGAATCTAGAACATGTTTTCTCGCAGATTCACCGGGGCATGAAGGATCACGGCCGGCTGATTGTCCAAGACATCATCGGCAAGACACAAGTCATATTCTGGAAGCCGAATGTCGACTTCGCGATTGACTTGGTAAATAAGATGCCCCCCAAGTACAAAGCAGGTATCGTCCTCCCCCCGTATTTCGAGCCATCCATACAGATAGGGATGGAGGGCGTTCGGCAAGAGGAGATCGAGGCGCTGCTGAGTGACTACTTCACTCCCGTCAAGATGTTCAAATACGGATCGTTCATGCGGATGATATGCACACATCCAAATCTGGGGAAACGATTCGATCCCGACATCGAAGAAGACAGGCAGTATCTCCAACGCCTATTTGATCTGGATCTGCGGCAAATCGAGGAAGGAGTGCTTCGTCCCACTGAGATACTCGCCGTGTATGAGAAGAAGGATTCGGTCAACGTCGATGCGATAAACGCCAAGGCGCACACCCGAATGGACGCCTTTTTGACCAATGCGAAGATCCAATCGGAACAATCAATGCCAAGCCCATTTACATGGCTCCGGCAAAAATTACCGGTAAGCACAATCAAATGGCTCCGGCAAAAATTACCGGCAAGCATAATCAATTGGCTCCGGCAAAAATAGGGGGAGTGAACGCTTACTCCCAATACTGTTGAATTAAGCCTATGCAACAGAATACGTAGGGCGGCAACCCTTTGCCGCCGAGGGAAGAACAAGTTCATTGTCGGCATGGGGATGCCGACCTACTCCTTACAGCGTTTTCTATATCTACTTGTTACTTTATTATTTACGCCCATGTCGGCAAAGGGTTGCCGACCTACTGCGTAACAAGGGTTGTAGGGCGGCAACCCTTTGCCGCCAACGATTATAAAGTAATCAATGGACATTAA
>CAIODU010000122.1 GCA_903857165.1 uncultured Methylococcaceae bacterium
CCGAAGCCGCCGTGCCGAAGGGCGCGGCGGGCCAAGCCCAAGTCAAGGCCGAGTGCAAGGCTAAAGGCCCCCCCGGGTAACCGGGGGGGTTTTTTTATGCCCGGCGGAATCGGGAAATGCGCAGCGGTGCGGGGATGGGATTTTTGTCGGCTTTAATGCGTGAGCAGGATTCGGGTACGCGGAGTTCAGTGGAGAAAATCTTGGTGGAAAGGGGGGTGAGCCTGTCCATTAGCATGGAAATGAACAGCAACGGTGCCATTAAACAAGGCGTCGAAGTCGGGCTTGGGCTAGTACCCTAACTTGGCTGAACTGATGGGTAAAGCCGAATGAGTTTTATGACAACCCAATCCATTCGGTCTGTCAATTTAAAGCGGTTAGGGCGCTAGGTGTTGTATCCTTGCACACCATCGAACGGGAGTTGGGGGATGGTCGGCTCGTGGTGTTGGATGTCGAACCATTCCCCATCATGCGGCAATGGTATATCGTCCACCGGGCGGGCAAGCGCCTGTCCGGCGTGGGGCTGGCCTTTGAAGAATTCGTCAGGGCCGAGGCGTCGGATTATGTCAGTGTCGATTTTCAGAACTTCAAGCCCTGTGATATTTCCAACGCGGGGCGCTGGAAATATCAGAATACGGCAAACCGCAAAAGCATTCACCGGTTCCCAAGCTCCGGCTCTCGTCATTATACACAAGTCCCGCTGACCCAAAAACGCCGTCATTCCGGCATGGACTGCCGGAATCCAGAGCCTAAGGACGGTAACTTGCCGCTTGCACAAGTGTTTGAATCAGGTAGGTTGCCAGCCCATAGGTTCACACATCCTTGTGACTGGATTCCGGCATCCATGCCGGAATGACGGGCCTCTTACACTTGTGTATAACGGCGAGAACTCCGGCTTGGGAACGCGGTCTTCGAAGCTCTGCTTCCCAGGCCATGGCAAGCTAGAGCTTGAAAAGCAAGGATTCCCAAGCTGGAGCTTGGGAACCAGTAGAACGCGGACACTCCATGAAGAAACAGTGAAAATTGGCTTGCAATCCCCAGCCTGTCGAATGTAGAACTGTAGGATTTATGATGATTGGCGCCTGCGGATGACCATGGATGCCAAACCCAACAGTAGCAATTCAGGCGTGGAAGGTTCAGGCAACGCAATAAACCAAGCCAAACCATAAAACTCTCCGGTGGCATCACTGAAATTGTACAGGTCGCCGGCATTGATGACCTCAAGTCCGTAATACCCTGTCGTCGGCAGAATGAACGATAAATGTTCGACTTGGTTGTAAATACTGATTGACTGGGCAACCGTGTCCATAATGGTGCGAGTAATCGGGTCGAACTGGAAAACCAACAGATCGAGTTGCGACAAGTGATTGTAATGCGCCCCTGAAAAATCCGCCTCAAGGCCGGGGCTGACATCGGCATACCAATCCAAGGTGGTCGTCAGGGTGGCTCCTGACGCTATTTGGTTATCCAAAAAATAGAGATTTTGACCGCCTTCATTAGCCCATCCGAAATCCCAACCGACTGGTGCGACAAATCCCTGATCGCAGTCTCCGTCGGTTAGGCAATCTTTGCCTATCACATCGGTTGTGCCAGCTTGTCCACCGTGAGGTTTGTCGGCGTATTGATTGTAGGTTTTGTTGAGATTCAAACGTCCCGCCCCCGTTGTCAAGTCCAGTGATTGGTAAGTGGTCACAACCCCGTTATCCAACTGTTGGCCATTATCCCAAAACTGGGTTTTGTCTGCGCCATTTAACAAGACCGCCTTGACGACACGGCCATCCACGGCTTTAGCATCGCTGGCATACATATCCTTGCCGGCATCCACGACTAGGGATGCCCCGGCAGCGACGAACGGTGCCGAGAAACTAGTGCCGGATAAGTAGCTATAATGCCAACTGTTGCCCGTTTCGCCCGCTGGCGTTTGGATCGCCAAAGTCAGCGATTCGCCCGGTGCGCTAATATCGACCTTGGAACGCACGCCGGGTATAACGCTGCCATCAACCGGATTGTAATAATCATTGGGGCTGTGGCTTGAAAAATAACTCGGTTGATTGTAGGGGGTGGGATCGAGCTCGCTCCCCAAGGAACCCACGGCAATGGAGTTGTATCCCGCCGCGAGTCCACTGACGGCGGCAGAGCCATCATTGCCCACCGCCGCCACGCCAACTTTGCCTGTTTGGTATAACAAACCGTCCACTCCCATGGCAATAGTATTGTTCCCGACGGAATCGCTGTAGGTCCAACTGCTGTTGAACACATCGGCAGTTTGTCCATTGACCCCCCCTTTTAGCAGTGCCGAATAAACACTGGCGGTCGATGCATCAGTGATTTCGAAGCCACCCTGCCCATAATCCGCAGTGGCAATGGCACCTGACCATAAGGTCGCCCCCCCGGCAATGCCCTGTTCATAATGATTGCCAGGAAATAAACCGGTTTCCCTGCCGCCCAAAATTTGACCGACCGAAGTCGCGTGGTCAGTGTCAGCACCCAACCCCCCTGTACCCACCTCGTCATGCGAAACATGCTCCAAAGTTGAGTGTCCGCTCCAAATCAGTCCGCCTTCGATATTTGCCTGGATCACCCTTGACCCGGAATAACCGGCATCGTAAAAGCGGTTGGCCCCAATTAAGGCATTAATGTCAATCCCAGTGAATGCGTTGCCATTATCGCCAGTGCTGCTGACAATATCCTGTTTGCCTTGCACGTTGGGTGCGTAAGCCAACTGAGCAAAGGCTGCAATGCTGTTGCTGGCAATTGCAAAAAATAACAATAGAATGATAAAACCATGCTTGCACCGGTGTTTGTCAGTCTGGTTTGCCATAAGTGCCTCGAAGAATTGTTGAACCCCAACAGGGGCAATGCCAAGGATGAATGGTGTCATATCGAAAGCTGAATCTATGGGGAAATAAAAAAAGGGCGGATGCCTCATGGCATCCGCCCTTATCCTATCAGGTCTGCTCCACCGTGGAAGCGGAGTGGGGTTGAAGTGTGCTATTTTTTCACAGTCAAGGCCGCATCGTCTACGAAGAAGCTCGTTTGCAACGAAGAGTCCTCAACACCCAAGAAGTACAGGCGCACGGTTTGCCCCTTGTACGGCAGCAAGTTAAAGCTCTTCTGCACATAGGTGGCAGACTTGTTCAGGTTGGAATAAGTCGCCAGCGTTCCTAGCACGGTCCCAGCCGTGTTCCTGACCGTGACCGTCAGTTTGTCATAGGCGACGGATGTGGTGGATTCACTGGTGGCAATCTTCAACCAGAAACTGAAGTCGGCGGCACAAGCATTGGACGGAATGGTGACCTGCTGGTAGAGTGTGTCGGCATGGTAGGTGCCATAGCCGTCCAGCCAGCCCGCATAGTTGCCGGCGTGGCTTGCTCCGGTGCCCACATACGAAATCACACCGGCAGTCGCTGCCCAGCTCGCCGAGCCGGACTCAAAGCCGGGATTGAGCACCAACTGACTCGTCGAGTTGCAAGCTGATGCCGTATTTTGCACGACAGCCGACACTGCTGCCGAAGTGGCGGTGTTGCCCGAGGTGTCGGTGGCCTTGGCAGTAAAGGCGTAAGTGCCATTGGCAAGCGTTGCGCTGTTCCAACTTACTTGGAATGGCGCAGCGGTAGCCGTGCCAAGCAAGGTGGTGCCTGCATAAAATTCAACCTTGCCGATCGCGACATTGTCAGCCGCATTGGCCGCGAGGCTGACAGTTCCCGTCAGAATTTGCCCCGCAACCGGGGATGCCAGGCTGGCAGTGGGCGGCACGACATCGGTCGAGCCGACAAAGAGCAGCCGGTTCGGCGAACCTGTGCCGGCATTGACGACTTTATTCAGCGTAGCACTGGCAGTCAACGCAGTGGCGACTTGGGCCGGTGTCGCCGTCCGGTTGTTGGATAGATAAAGGGCTGCGGCACCGGCGACATGCGGGGTCGCCATTGACGTACCGCTGATGGTGTTGGTTGCCGTATCGCTGCTGTTCCAACTGGAGGTTATATAGCTGCCGGGGGCAAATACATCCAAGCAAGTCCCGTAGCTGGAGAAAGACGCCCGGTTGTCGGCACTATCGGTGGCGCCCACGGTAATTGCTGTCGGGGTGGATGCTGGGGAGTAATTGCAGGCGTTGTCGTTGCTATTGCCTGCTGCCACCGCATAGGTTATTCCCGCAGTGATGGAGTTGGCCACGGCGGTATTGACTGAAGCAGAGTATCCGCCACCTAGGCTCATGTTTGCAACTGCCGGCAATTTTTTGTTCGCGCTGACCCAGTCGATGCCCGATATGACACCAGACCAACTGCCCGAACCCCAACAGTCAAGCACACGCACTGGCACGAGCGTGACATTTTTGGCAACGCCATAGGTCAAACCACCGATGGTGCCAGACACATGCGTGCCATGTCCGTTACAGTCCTCAGTGCCGTTGCCGTCGCTAACCGCTGTAAAACCCACGGACACACGGCCTGATATTTGGGAGTGAGTTTTTCTGATGCCCGTATCAATGACATAGGCGGTTACGCCCGTTCCGTCGGCGGTGTAGGTGTAAGATGCGCTAAACGGAAGGTTCCGCTGGTCGATGCGATCCAAACCCCAAGTGGCCCCGGTTTGAGTCACGTCGAGTTTGACCAAGCCATCCTCCTCGACAGACGCGACTCTGGAGTCCTTGGCCAAGGCCGCAGCCTGCGCCGGCACCATGTTGACTGACATGCCGTTGACCGCCGCGCTCCACACGGCATCGACAACGCCATTGTACTGGGCGGCCAAAGCCGCCGCCAAGGCTTGCGTGGCGGCGGCGCTCAGGGTTGGCGTGGTGCCGCTGGTCGCCGAGCCTGTCGGGGTCACGGCTGCCCCTTTGAACAGCACGATAAACTGATTTTTTATGGGGTCTTTGGCCTTGAGGATGCCGGGAGCGGCTTTTTCGATGCCCGACTCGGCGGCGGCAGGTTCCCCATTGCCAGCTTGAACCCCGGCTGAAACCAGCGCGAGGGCGGAAAGTGCAGAAATCATCAATTTGACATTAGCCATTGCTATCACCATTTGGTACATTTGGGCTTACAACACAAAGGCTACTCACGCAGCATTTTTGCAGTCAAATGCACAAAGGAAGTGCAATGATTTTGTCTAACGCTGCTATTGAGTAACCTTTACCTTTTAAAGTTTTAAGTATGCGGCGCTGCATGGCCGCATTGTCGACGATGCCCTGCCCAACCAAGACAATTACACCGCCTTGGCTGTCGCCGTCGGCTGAGGCATAAGGCTTCTCACGTTCCCACGCGGGAGTCCTTCGATTTCGCCTAGGACAGGCGGGGAACCAGCACAAATAAAAAAACCGGCCTAAAGCCGGTTTATTTGGTGCTGGATGGTTCTTCAAGCTTCTTGTTTAAGGAATTTCACACGCTTGCCTGTCATCTTCGCTGTTTATATGGTGCCGACCTATTTATGGGCATCGCCATATTTAATTGGCATCGCCATATTTAATTGGCGTCCCCAGGGGGATTCGAACCCCCGTCGCCGCCGTGAAAGGGCGGTGTCCTGGGCCTCTAGACGATGGGGACTAAAGGGGTTCAAGGAGCTTTGGTGGAGCCAGAGAGGATCGAACTCACGACCTCTGCAATGCCATTGCAGCGCTCTCCCAACTGAGCTATGGCCCCTAAGCAACTTGAGCTGTACATTATATTCTGTCTTAGCCTTCCCGTCTAGCCTGTTGTTGTGAAATTTTTTGAAATGTAAGCAACTGCCCGGTCAATCCGTGCCAGTGTCTTGTTTTTACCCAGCAAGCACAAGGTGATATCGATGGGTGGCGAGACGGTCGTACCCGACACCGCAACGCGCAACGGTTGCGCCACAACGCCCATTTTGACTTCAGCCTCCTTCGCCAATGCATCGACGGCAGCATGGATGGACTCCTTGTCCCAGACTGGCAAATCAACCAAACTTTCGCGCAGGTCTTGCAACAGCAAGGAGCTTTCGGCGGTAAGGTTCTTTTGCGCGGCTTTTTCGTCGTAGGCATCGAAATCACGGTAGAGGAAGGCACTGCTTTTCGCCATGTCCACCAAGGTTTTGTTGCGCTCACGCTGGGCTTTGACCACTTCAGCCGGATCCGGGCCGTCGCTAGGGTCAATGCCCAGTTGGCCCAAATGCCAGCGCAGATGGTGGGCGATATGCAAGGGGTCGGAATGCATCAAATAATGATGGTTTAACCACAGCAACTTGTCGGGGTTGAAGGAGGATGCGGACACGTTGATGTCTTCAATCTCAAACAAGGCGATCATCTCGTCCAGGCAAAAGATTTCCTGGTCGCCATGGGACCAACTCAGCCGCACCAGGTAATTCAGCAAGGCTTCCGGCAGATAGCCCTCGTCACGGTATTGCATCACGCTGACCGCCCCATGGCGTTTGGACAGCCGCGCCCCGTCCGCGCCCAAGATCATCGGCACATGGGCGTAGACCGGCAATTCGACCCCCAAGGCTTTGAGGATGTTGATTTGGCGCGGGGTGTTGTTCAGATGGTCGTCGCCACGGATGACATGGGTCACGCGCATGTCCAAGTCGTCCACCACCACTGACAGGTTATAGGTGGGCGAGCCGTCGGAACGGGCAATAATCAGGTCATCCAATTCGGTGTTGCTGACCACCACCCTGCCTTTCACCTTGTCGTCGATCAGCACATCGCCGTCGTCGGGGTTGCGGAAACGAATCACCGGCGACACGCCCTCACGCGGTCCGGCACGGTGGCGGCAGCGGCCATCATAGCGGGGCTTCTCCTTGTTTTCCATTTGCCGGGAGCGCAGTTCGTCCAACTCTTCCTTGGAGCAATAGCAATGGTAGGCATGGCCGGTGTCCATCAATTGTTGGATGACTTCCTTATAACGGTCGAAGCGGTGGGTCTGGTAGAACGGACCTTCCTCGTATTCCAAGCCCAGCCAAGTCATGCCTTCCAGAATGGCGTTGACCGATTCAATGGTGGACCGTTCCAAATCGGTGTCTTCGATTCGGAGAATGAAAGTCCCGCCGTGCTTGCGGGCGTACAGCCAGGAAAAGAGCGCCGTGCGCGCTCCGCCAATATGGAGGTAGCCGGTGGGGCTGGGTGCGAATCGTGTGCGTATGCTCATGGACGGGTCCGATTAGGTGAAACGGATAAATGCGCAATGATACCAAATTGGGCGGAGGGTCGGAATGAGCCCAGGAAATCCCCAGCAATTCTCATTATGGCTCCATTGCCGTCATTCCGGCATGGATGCCGGAATGACGGGTTGTTTATCAGCATTTTGGCTCATAATGAGAATTGCCGGGGAATCCCCCCAGACCGACTCGGTTTTCAAAACCGAATCGGTCTTCTAGTTTTTAGGGGCCGTATAAGGAAAATACTCCCGATCCGCCCCGAGCATGTGCCGGGTGACCACATCGTAAGCCAAAAATTGGAACAAGCTGCCAACCGATAAGGTGCCGGCCTTGAATGCCTCCGCCAATTCCAGCGCCTTGGCGACCAGTTTGGCATGAATAGTGGCATGCTCTGCCAGTTTCGGATAGGCAAGTCCGGCCAGTATGGATTCTTCATCTTTGAAGTGTTGCACCACATCTGCAAGCAATTGGGAAACAATCATCGAAATCTCGTCGGTTGGGCGACCGGAGAGAACGGCATCAAGCAAATCGTTGGAAATCTTGAACAGTCCCTGATGCTGGGTGTCAATCAAAGCATTGCCCGACAAAAACCCCTCTCTCCAGACCAGTTGCACAAAGTGGCCTTCGAAATGTTCGTCGATGGACGAGGTGCTGCTTGCAGTGGCATCGAGTTCGATCCGGTTGCGACCCTCGCGTTTGGCGGTGTACATCGCCCGGTCGGCACGGTCTAGCCAATCTTCATAGGAAGAATCGGGATGGAATTCGGCGACGCCAATGCTGGCGGTGACGCTGCCGACGCTGGCAAAAGATTGCGCGTCGATGTAGGTACGAATCCGCTCGGCGAGCATGCCGGCAAACTTCAGGCCAGTGTTGGGCATGAGCACGATAAACTCTTCCCCGCCCCATCGGGTCAGCGAGTCCGATTTGCGGATGGATGCAAAGACGCTGTCCGCGACCTGTTTGAGAACCCGGTCGCCCTCTTGGTGGCCGTAATTGTCGTTGACCCTCTTGAAATGGTCGATGTCTAGCAGCATCAGCGAGATGGGATGCCCATAACGGTGGAAACGATGGATTTCCCCTTCCACAGCTTCTTCAAAGCGTCTCCGGTTCCAGGCATTGGTCAGGCGATCAGTGCTTGCCAATTGTTCGAGGTTTTCGACGACCTCGCGCAACTGGGCATTCACCTGCTCGGCAGCGTGCAGGGCTTGTTCGGCTTCGCTGATGGACCGGTGTTGTTCGGTAACGTCCATGGCAACGATGCCTAGGCCAATCATGTGACGATTCTCATCTAAAATCGGAAAGCGCGTCGTGATGTAATAAACGCCCTGCGCATCCTTAATGAATTCCTCCACGCAATTTATGCCCCTGAAAGAACTGATCGCCGACAGTTCGTTGGCGCTGATTTGTTGGGTGCGCTCAGGCGGCATGAAATCTTGGTCGCGATGCCCGTTGATTTCCTCCAATGGCTTATCGGCATAGCGGCTGAACTCAGTGTTGGCTAACAGGTAACATCCGTTTATATCCTTGATCGCGACGGCTGCGTTGGAGTGATTGAGGAAAAGTGGCAGGACTTGCAATATTTCATTAATTTGCATGGCTTTAGATTCCGCAAGCGGCGTAATGATAGGTGAAAGTTTATCCTAGTCCACAAGGAATGGATACATCAAGTTACGCCAGCCGGGCGGATGCAAGCTAACTATCAGCGCTCACAAAACAGATATGATGGCCTTTTCAACGTTGCGTTTTTGTCCGTTTTACTTTAAAGTGCCGGTTCTTACTGCCCCTTGGGTGCCCGGCGATTTTACTCGCGCCTGGGTTAAACGGGAAACCGGTGTGCAGGATGGAAGTCCATCCTGCCAAGCCGGCGCTGCCCCCGCAACGGTAAGCGAGTCAAGGGCCATCAACAAGCCACTGCGTCATGACGTGGGAAGGCGATGGTCTGGATGCCTCAATGGTGTCACTCGCGAGCCCGGATACCGGCCCAAGCCGCACTAATAGCATTAATTTGGGTATCGCGGAGGGCGATCCCAACAACTTCGGCATTCCACTCGGGAAGTCGCGGCGATTGCTTCCTGTGCTGGTATTCCATACCGGAAGGCAAGCGAGGCATTGCGGCTTTCTGGCTGACCATCCGTTGCACCGTCCTCCTCGATACATTCAGCATCCACGTCCATGCGGGTGAGCATGGGCTATTGAGGAGTCATCCCTTGAGACCCAATCTATCCATTTTCCTGGTGCTTGCATCAAGTGCCGCCTTGGCGGAAACCGACACTCTGCCCACCGTCGTCGTCACCGCCACCCGGACCGCGCAAAGTGCGGATGAGAGCCTGGCTTCCGTCAGTGTAATCACTCGCGAAGACATTGAAAAGAAACAGCTATTATCGGTGCAGGGTGCGCTGCTCGGCATCCCCGGCATCAGCATGGACAATAACGGCGGGCTGGGAAAGCCCTCCAGTATGTTCATGCGAGGAACCAATTCCGACCATGTGTTGATACTGATCGACGGCGTCAGGGCAGGTTCGGCCACCTTGGGTACGACGGCGATCCAAGACCTTCCGATTGACCAAGTGGAGCGCATCGAAATCGTGCGCGGGCCGCGCTCAAGCCTGTACGGCTCGGAAGCCATCGGTGGTGTGATCCAAATCTTCACCCGCAAGGGGGGCGGCAGCCTTAAGCCTTTCCTGAGCTTGGGGGGCGGCACTTACAACACTTTCAAGGTATCCGCCGGCGTGTCCGGCGGCGGGGACAAGGGCTGGTTCAACTTCAGCGGTGCCGAGCTGTACACGGGCGGAATCAATGCCTGCCTGGGCAGGCCATTCGAATTGGGCGGCGGCGGCTGCTTCACCTACGATCCAGACCATGATGGCTACAGCAATACGTCCGGTTCGGCGCGGGCCGGCTATCGTTTTGACAACGGCGTGGAAATTGAGGGCAACCTCCTCCAGGCGGCGGGTTACAACCGTTATGACGGAAGCTTCAACAATCGCTCCAATGTCATGCAGCAAGTGATTGGCGGCAAGCTGCGTTTCAGCCCGATGACTTTTTGGGACACAACCCTGCGGGCAGGCACCAGCGCGGACATGTCCGATAATTATTTGGACAGGGCGTTCACCAGCCGCTTCGACACCCGCCGCGTCACCGCCTCCTGGCAGAACGACTTTACCTTAAGCAAGGATCATCTGCTCACCGCTGGCTTTGACTACTATGACGATCTGATCGACAGCACCGAGGCGTTTCCGGTCACCTCGCGTGACGACAAGGCCGGCTTCCTGCAATACCAAGGCACTATCAAAGGCCACCGCTTGGATTTGTCGGTGCGACAAGACAGCAACCAGCAATTCGGCGGCAAAACCACTGGCGGGGCAGCCTGGGGCTACGATTTCGACGATGCTTTGCGCCTGACCGCCTCCTACGGCACCGCGTTCAAAGCGCCCACCTTCAACGACCTCTACTTTCCAAACTTCGGCAATCCCAACCTGAACCCGGAAACCTCCCAAAGCGTCGAGGTCGGCGCAAAGGGGAAGCTGGCCGATGTCAACTGGGCAGTCAATGGCTATTACACTAAAATCGACGATTTGATTGTTTTCGATTCCGTCACCTTCAAACCGGCCAATATTTCCAAGGCGGAGATTATCGGCATGGAAACCGTGGTTTCCACCCAACTGTTCGGTGTCGATGTCAATGCCAATGTCAGCTTGGTCGATCCGCGCAACCAGGAAGACGGCCCCAACCGGGAGAATATATTGCCACGCAGGGCGCAGCAAATGGCCCAACTCGACTTGGACCGGCGCTTTGACAAATTCCGCGTCGGCCTGACCGTGAACCAGGAAGGCCGCCGCTATGACGATTTGGCCAACACAGTCCGACTGCGCGGATTCACCACGGTGGGCCTGCGTGCCAGTTATGAGGTGTACCAGGACGTGGTGATTGAAGGGCGGGCCTCCAATCTATTTAACGAGCATTACCAGACGACCTATTTGTACAACCAGATGGGGACGAACCTGTTCCTGTCGTTGAACTATAGCCCCGGAAAAACGCAGTGAGATCACGCTGGTTCCCAAGCTCCAGCTTCAAAGCCATTAACTTAAGGATTCTCGGAGCGCCAAGCCCCAGCTTGGCCTTGGGTTGGCCGACGCCAAGCTGGGGCTTGGCGCTCCATCAATGTCCGTTTTCGCATTCGAGGCAAAGC
>CAIODU010000123.1 GCA_903857165.1 uncultured Methylococcaceae bacterium
CCAGACTGAACACGCCAAACGTCGGCGCGGGTCGGCTGGAACGGCGGGTTAGGCCAGTGGGCAGAGAGACAATGCCGGGGTTTCATGGATTATGCTCTTTTTATTCATTCGGCGCAATACGCGGAGTACCGCTATTGCGCCCTTCGCTATTGCGCCTTACCGAGTTATAACATTTAATTCGTATCTGACCCCGATTATCTGACCCCGATTATCCCTTATTGTGGCCGATCAACCATAAAATCCCCAATTACAAGACCATCCAAATCTGTTTCCAAAAAAGTACGCAAGGCATGTTCTGGAGTACAAACAATCGGCTCTTGAGAATTGAACGAGGTATTAAGCAGCATGGGTACTCCGGTGCGGTTAGCAAATGCTTTGATGAGATGATGAAACCTTGGGGCTTCATCAACGTCCACAGCTTGAATGCGAGCAGTTCCATCTTCATGCACAATGGCTGGTACGCGATAAGCTTGTTCCGCATGGATTTTAAAAGTCATCAGCATGTAGCGAGCAGCAGATGGCATTGGTTTTGGTACGTCAAACCATTCATAGATTGATTCAGAAAGCACGCTGGGACAAAGAGGGCGGAAGAGTTCGCGCCGTTTGATTTTTGCATTGATCGTCTCACGAATTTCGGAACTGCGGGGGTCGCCGATAATGCTACGATTACCCAATGCCCGAGGGCCAAACTCCATACGGCCATCAAATCGGGCTAGAACTTGCCCATCCACCAAGCGATCAACCACAAGTTCGACACCACCATTCAACCGGCGATACGGAAGCCTCCAAGCTTTAAGCAATTGCTCAATCTCAAAATCCCCGTATTGGGGTCCCAGAAAAGCGGGGGCCGAACATTTAACACCCTCTTCCCCAGTTAATTCGTGCCATGCAAGAGTTGCCGCTCCGATTGCCGTTCCGGCGTCATGTGAGGCCGGTTGAATCCAAATATCATCAAATAGGTTAATCTCCGCCAACTGACCATTAGTGACGCAGTTGAGGGCGACGCCACCAGCCATACACAGAACATGAGCGTTTGTTTCTTCGGCACAATAACGAGCCTGATTCAATATTGCTTGGGTAGTTAGCCTCTGAAGTGCTGCCGCTATATCAGCATGCCGGGTGTCTTGCCCTGAATATTTCAAGGGTTCATGAGAATATCTGCGAGGTCCGAGCAATTTTTCAAGCTCCGACATGTCAGCGCCACGGAAACGCAGTATAGACTCGTTGATAGAGAACCCCTGGTCATCTATCTTGAAGAAATGGGCAAACTCATCCATAAATCGATTGGGATCGCCATAAGCGGCCAACCCCATGACTTTATACTCATCATGGGTGCGGCGAAAACCGAGGAAAGTCGTCATATATTCCCATAAAAAACCAATTGAATGAGGGTAAGGGATTGCATGCAACAACTTTAGCCTTCCCTCTTTCCCATGCCAACGGGTCGTACTGTCAAACTCTCCAATCCCATCGGCAACCAGTACTGCCGCATCTGAGTAACCCGACAAATGATATGCACTTGCCGCATGACATTTATGATGAGAGTAATTTCTCCAACGGGACGTGACATCAACGGCATAACGCAGTGATGCGAACTCGCCAGCCTTTAGCGCAAAGTCACGCATCCGTCTTTCGTTGGCGGGATTTGCTCCCCGAGAAGCTGGAATTGGATATGGATACTGGTATTCTATAACCGAGGTATAACGCTTCTCCGGCTCGTAGCTAAACCCGATCAAATCGACATCATTAAACTCTGCGCTCGCGATGGATAGAGCTAGATCCATCGCCTCATAGGGTAGATATGCGGCGCTCTCAAAAGTAACCACCTTACCCTTTTTGATTCGATTAATGCGTTCTTGCTCAATGGCGGCTACAAGTACTCCATCACGGACAACGGCTACAGCCACCTCATGGTAAGCTGAATTAATTCCCAGCGTAATCATTAATACCTTGCCTTATGTTATGAGGGTGGTGGGTTAACTTAATTTATAATCCCGTTTCAGATTATAATCAAAACATTTGGAATCCATGTTACTTCAAGAAGTTCCGCGTGGGCAAACGATAAAGCCGTTTGCCCACCCTATGAGGATAGGCATATTCCTATGCAGGTTCCAAGTGTGACTATTTCTCAAAATGATAAAGTGAGAGTTGTTCCACTCGACTCCTATCTAAAATATTACGAGATAGAAATTATTGAAGCCTAACGCCCCAATTGAGGGGCGCGGCGGACGGCACTCGCAGGAAACAAGCGATGCACAACCCGCGTCCCCTCCAATAGCGGGTTAGGCGGGTGGGAAGTGTACGGATGCCGACACGCCAACGAAGCCAAAAACCC
>CAIODU010000124.1 GCA_903857165.1 uncultured Methylococcaceae bacterium
AGCGGCTACATCCGGGCTACTTACTAATGTTTCATAAGCCTCAACTGATACTCAGTTGATCCTAGGCCCAATGTTTCATATTGGGCGTAAGCAAAGTTATCTTTCATTCCTTAACAGCCTCAATCGATACTGCGTATTAGCCAGATCATTTGCTTGAAACTGGGCATAAGTATAAACAGGGATACTTAGCTTTGATATTAGCTGAGTTGATAAATTATCCCCCAAATTGTTTTCTACAAACTGCATTGAAGGATCATGAACTTTTGACATATCGTTGATAACAGCCACATTTTTCGCTATCCAATTAAATAATATGCTGTCCTCACCAACAGAAAGCCACTTTTGAGGTAAAGGGGTGCCAACCTTACCGATAGTCACTGCCTCACCAACATTTGATGCCATAGGTTCATCGGTAATGGCAATATTGGGGTCTTTGTAAACGGCATCATATTTTGCGGGCTCTCCTGTGGATTTGTAATCTTGATATTTTCCAAGCCCATGTTGCTTTGCATAGTTTTCGACATAAGCATCCAGAGCCGTTCTGCCCATAGAAGCTAAAAATGCATATTCAAAGCCTCTGCCAAAATTGCCGCCATAAACCCTGGCACCTAAACCGCCACCAAGTCCAGCGGCAAGCGCATCCTTAAAGGCTTTGACCGTAGCATTGGTCTGAGAGAGTATGCTATTCGCGCCTACGGTTATCCCACCGGCTATACCGCCCGCTATACCACCGTATAGCGCACCTTTAAATGCGACATCCAGATTACCGCCACTTCCCATAAAGCCACCTACAAATCCACTTGCCAAGCCGCTTACCGCACCACCCAATATGCCTCCTGCAAATGCGCTACCAGTCAGAGAAGCAAAATAAGGAGCCGTTGCCCCATACGTCAGCACACTAATAGTAATCACCGCAGCAATAGTTATAATCTTTCCAACAGTACTCTTCATGAAATTACTAAACCATGAATAGCCGCTAGGATCGGTGAAAACCAGTGGATTATTCAGGACGTAGCTATAACGGTTATAATCTTGGAGATTTTCCGGTGCTTGAATTTGCGGGTCCGCACTCAGGAACCTCCCCAACGTCGGATCATACACCCGCCCGTTCATGTGGATCAGGCCGACATCGGGCAGTTGCTCGTGACCCGTGAAGCCGTGGTTAATGGTGTTTAAACTGCCATATAGCGCGGTACGGTTGCCGAACGGGTCAAACGCATAGCGGGCCAGCACGAAGGCGTTGTCGTCCGTCACCGCGTCGATGCTGCCTAGGTGGTCGGTGTGGAAATAGCGGGTTTGTTTAACGCTGCCACGGGTGACGACTTCGGCAATCGCCTTGCCGGCCGCATACACCGTATGGCGGTTTTCAACCACGCTGCCCGAGGTGGTTTGCTCGAAATGCCCACCTAAATCCATGCGCGGATTTAGGTAGATCGTCGTGCCGTTCGAGGCGGTTTGGCGGAAGCGCTCGTGGTTGGAATCGTAGTCAAATGTCACCGTATTAATGCCTTGCACGATCTTTGACGGCAAGTTGAATGCGGTATAGGCCACCGTGCGATTATTGATGCCATTGGTTTGGTTGCCGTTGGCATCGTATTGCAATGCGGTGTTGACGTTGCCGTTGATTTGCGTCACGGCATGGGGTTTTGCACCATAGAAATAACTGCCGACATCGGTTTTGAAGTTGATGTTGCCCAGTTCGTCATATTGGTAATTCAATATCTTGCCATTCGGCCCTAGATCGACGGTCAGCCGGTCGAGTTCGTCGTAGACAAAGCTGTCCCCGCGCTGGGTTGCGTAATCGTCGCGGGAAATCAAATTGCCGTTCTGGTCGTGGTTCAACGTCAGGTTTTGGATGTCGGGAGTCACGCCAAACTTGCCGGTGGAAATATACGTCGGCCTGCCCATCGCATCAAAACTGCGCTGGGTGTAGAGATTATTGCCTAGGCGCTCCAAGATGATGCGGCCCGAGGCATCGACTTGTTGCGCCTGCCAGTAGGGTTTTTGGTTCGCTCCATCCAGCACTTGCGACAAATAGCCATAGCTATTGTAGACGTTGACCACGGACAGGCCGGTCGGTTGGGTGAAGCTGGATACCCGCCCATAGGCATCATACAAGGTGGATTGGTAATAAGAACCCGCGCCGCTGATCGTGGTCGTGGTTTGCGCCAGCCGGCCGTAATTGTCATACGAATAAGACCGGGCAAAGCCGTTGTCGCTGGTTTCCGCCGCCAGTTTGCCGATGCCTTTGGGCGCGGTGTCCCAAGTCCACGCGCTGTTCAAGCCCGGTTCTTGCCGTTTGACGACGCGGCCTAGCGTGTCGTAGCTGACGGTGGTGGTTTGGCCTTTCGCGTCGATTTGCCGAAGCATTTCCCCCAATACATCATACGCATAGGTCCAGTTGCCCATGTCCGGGTCGGTCATGGCGATTTTGCGACCCCGGATGTCATAAGCCAACGTGATCGTGTTGCCGTTCGGGTCCAGGGTTTTGACCGGGTTGCCAAACGGATCGAAGGCAAACTGCATCAATTTGTTGTGGGCGTTGATGGTCTGCACCACTTGCCCCAAGCCGTTTCTGACTTGCTGGGTGGTGTGGTTCAGTGGATTAGTGACGCTTGTACTCAGGCCGTTGTAGCTGGTCTGCGTCACGCCGCCGTCGGCCTCGATGATTTTGACCGTCCGCCCGAGTGTGTCGTATTGAAACTGTGTCCAACTGACCGACTCAGTGGGGAAGTAAGGCCGCGAGGTATAGGTGACTTGGCCTAGGCTGTTGTATACCTTGTCCACACTGGCGACGCGCCCGTCAAAGCCGACCGTGGATTGGCGAATCGCCCGGTTTAGGCTATCGAAAAACACCGTGCTGGCGGGTGCGCCGCTGGCAGTGCTGGTGGTGTAATACACCCCGTTGGCCGGACAGTTGGACGCACAGAAGTTAAACGAGAATGTGCTTTGCGTGCCGTCAGCGCGGTTTTCCTGAATCTTCCGTCCAAAGCCGTCATAAGCCCAAGTCGTCGTCAAGCCATTGGGACCGGTCAAGGAAAGCGGATTTCCGAAACCGGGTTCAAACGTGCGGGTTTCCTTATGGCCCAAGGCATTACTGCTGGCTATCGCAAAGCGGCCTTGTGGGTCATACGTCGTGCTGCTGCTGCGCGTGGCGATGTCCACCCCGTTGACCGACGACGCGGCGCGGTTGCCGAAGGCATCCAAGGTATAAGTGGTGGTCAGTTTTAGGCTGGCGTTGTCTGGCTCGATGATTTCCTGCGTCAGCAAACCGCTGGCCGGGTCGTAGGCAAAAGCCGAGGTGCGGGTCGCCGTGGTTCCGGTGGGCAAAGTACTCGTCACCGTGGCGCGGGTTAAACGCCCAAGCAGCCAATTGGTGGTGTCGTTGCTGTAGGTATTGATCGTGGTTTTGACATTGCCGAATGGGCTGACCGGCCCGGTGCTGGCATACCCGTCGTCGGTCTTGACGATAATTTGCGTGGCATTGCCGTAAGCATCATAGGTCGTGTTGGTTTGCGTCCTTGGCAGCGCCGCGCCGTTCAAGTCCCAGCTTTGTTCGTTGGTTTGAATTAGATCACTGCGATGATAGGAACCGCCGCCTAGGGACATGGTCTGCCAGGTGTTTTGGGCTTGGATTAAGAGTTGCCCGGTTGCAGTGCGCTTTTCTATCGTTTGCGGCAAGCCTTGATAGGGGTAATCTTGGCGGTAAGTCGTCGTCGTGCTGATGCCGGTTTGCGGGTCGTTTGCGGTTATTTGCCTAAAGCCTAGGAAACCGCCGCCGAGTTCATGGAGTTTGGCTCCGGCGTAGGTATAGTTAGTGGTGTAGTTGCCGCCTATGCCGTTGGAGGTTTGGGTTTGGTAAACGACGTAGAGTGGGCCTTGGAAATCTAAATAGGGGTAGGTGGAGGTGGTGTCTTTATTGTAAACACTGATGTCTATGATGGGCTTGTAAGTTATAACTGTGCTTGCAGTAAGACCGCCAGTAATAGTGCTAAGAAGATCAGGTAAAGGCTGGGAAACATTGCTTAACCAAGTATTGGTTCCTGCCGTGGGATGCATCTTGACATAATCGCTTTTGCCATCGCCATTGAAGTCTCCGACGTAAGTCTGCCAACCACTAGCGCCACTACCGTAGTTCCAGCCAGTGGGATAGCCTTGGCTGACCTCGGTAAAAGTGCCATCCCCTTTGCTTAACCAAGCATTGGTTCCCGCAGTGGGATGCATCTTGACATAATCGCTTTTGCC
>CAIODU010000125.1 GCA_903857165.1 uncultured Methylococcaceae bacterium
ATATCCCTAGTTCTTTTAGCCAGCTTCAAGCAGCAGGCGTGACGTAGCGTGGGGGAATGGACAGGGAAGCATTGACAGAATAGGGACAGCCAATATTTTTCACCATTATTAAGATAGAGGTTTTAACATGAACACCCTCACACGGGAATGGCATGGGCTAGTCAACCGCCTATTCAGCGGATCCGGACAACAAGCTTACATCGATCTGCGATCCGGGCTCATCGGCGGAACCTTCTTTGGGCTTGCGATGCTCATCGGAACCGGGAATAATTGGGTCGCGATGAATGTTTGGATGGGCGCATTCCTTACCTTTGCCAACATCCTTCGCTTCGACGACCGACGCATCGGTCTCGCCTCAGGATTCCTAGCGGCCATTTGCGCTTCAGGCGTCATCGGTTCGGTGTTCAACCCCGAGATCGGCTGGTTGACCTCGCTGGGCGTGTTCGTTGCCGTAGCCCCCGCCGTCCACTTGATGGACACCGAACCCGGCTGGGGTCGTGACGGACGGAACGCGCTTGCGGTTGTCTGGGCGACCGTCACCATCGTCCTCTTTTTGGTGTGGTTCACTGAAAACCATACCCTTCACTACCATTAGGGTTTAGTGGGCTTGCATGCGATAGCATCCTATGGGTAGTAAACCTTGTCGCGTTGCCGGATGAACGTGGACAAAAAAGGAAGCCAGCCAAAAAGCCTTTGCCATGCCCCCCGACGAATCAGCACAAAACAGCGTAACCCGAAAGATTATCCACATCGACATGGATGCCTTCTACGCTGCGGTGGAACAGCGCGATTTTCCCGAACTGCGTGGCAAGCCCGTCGTCGTGGGTGGCGCACCGGACTCGCGCGGGGTGGTGGCAACGTGCAGCTACGAGGCGCGGGTTTTCGGCATCCGTTCCGCCATGCCTGCCAGCCATGCTTACCGGCTTTGCCCGGATGCGGTGTTCCTACGGCCCCGGTTTGAAGCGTATCGGGCGGTTTCGACGGAAATTCACGCAATCTTCCATGAATTCACCGATCTGGTCGAAGCCGTCTCCTTGGACGAAGCCTATCTGGATGTGACGGACAGCCAAATGCAGCAAGGTTCCGCTACGCTGATGGCTAAGGAAATCAAACGGCGGATTCGTGAAGCTACACAACTGACCGCCTCTGCGGGCGTTTCGTACAACAAGTTCCTTGCCAAACTTGCCTCGGACCGCAACAAACCCGATGGCTTATGCCTGATCCTGCCGGAGCAAGGCAAGGAAATCATCGCCGAACTGCCCATCGGGAATTTTCACGGCATCGGCAAGGCCACCGAAGCCAAAATGAAGGCACTCGGCGTACACTGCGGGAGTGACTTGGAGCGCATAAGCCTTGAATCGCTGATACAGCACTTCGGGAAAGCCGGTGAACACTATTATCGGATTGCACGGGGCATAGACGAACGGCTGGTCAATCCCAACCGCCCAAGAAAGTCTTGGGGTGCGGAAACCACGTTCCAAATTGACCTGTCGGACAAGGACGAGATGCTCGAACACTTGGTCAGGCAGGCCGGGGGCGTTTTGCAGAAGCTCACACAGAAAGGGTTTCAAGCCTATGGCGTGACCGTCAAAGTCAAGTACGACAATTTTGAACAAGTCACCCGTATGCGAACCTTGGGCAGACTGATGGGCGAACCGATGGATGTCAGCCAGCACCTTGCTGAACTGCTTGACCGGACCGAGGCAGGCGAACGCAAAGTCAGGCTTCTGGGGGTCAGTTTTTCCGTGGCGGAACGTTTACAATCCACGAAGGCAGGACAATTGGATTTGTTCGTGTTGGCCTTGCGCCAACCGTGACGCCTAGGAGCCTGTCCGACTTAGAGTTGTACGACAGTTTTCCTTCCTCAAAAAGGCTGAAAAACGATTGCCACGCCTTAATTCGCCCCTTTATAGGGCGTTTTTCGACATTAATGCGGCTTTTCCTTCCCTTTGGGCAAAGTTATCCCGCCAGCACATGGAGCCGCTTCAAATTGTAGGCGATGCAGACCAGCGTCCATTCCCCCGTCACGGCCTTCAATCCACGCAACAG
>CAIODU010000126.1 GCA_903857165.1 uncultured Methylococcaceae bacterium
AAGCCCGTTGGACCGGCTTTAGTAGTCACGGCATGGGCCATCATGTTGTGGGCGAATGAATTCGCCCCTACAATAATCTGGGCTACCAAACTTAAGGCGGGACAAGCTCAAGGCTTACCCGTTCGCCCTGAGCTTGTCGAAGAGTGAGCGGTTAAGCCCTTCATGGTTCGACAAGCTCACCACGAACGGCTTCATTCAACAGCATTGCCGATCCTATCCACCCCCAAAACGCCTTCGATAATAAGCCAGCACTTCATCTGCATAAGTATTCAAACCCAAGCGGCGCAGCCAGCGCAAGGGGGTTTCCCCCGGTTGGCGCGGCGGGTGGCCGGCAGACCGGATTCTCTGTTCCAGCCGTAAATACTCCAGGTCTTTGGACTGGCCCTCACCCAAGCCTTCCACGTCCTTCGCTTGGATGCCAGCCACCCGTTTGCGGCTGCGGTAAAGCCGCCAAGCCAACCAAGCAGCCAACGGCAACACCAGCCAAGCCCACCATGGGAAGGCTTCTTTAGGCCGTTGCGCCCGTTCCCATTGCCAGACCTTGAAGGCGATGGCCCAATCCGACCAAACATCTGCGACAGCTTGCCACCATGGGTCGGCCTTGGCTTCTTCCTCGGCCCAACGGGACGGGGTGTTGTCCAAAGTGCGCCAAGCGCCGTCGACATAGGCTTCGGCCCAGGCATGGGCATGGCGTTGACGGACGAGATAGGCTTGGCCTGCCGTGTCATGCTCCTGCACGGAATAACCCACCACATAGCGGGCGGGGATGGCGGCGGTGCGCAGCAGCAAGGCGGTGGCGGTGGCAAAATATTCGCAGTGGCCGGTATGGCGGCGATACAGGAAATCTTTCAGCGCTTCGTCGGCGTTGCGGTTTTTGCCTAAGTCGAGGCTATAGGCAAAACGGGCCGCAAATAAATCGGCAATTGCGGCGACGGCCTGTCCGTGCGGCAAGCGGTTGAGACCCAGTTCCTGCGCCAAGGGTGCCAGCATCTCGCGGGTGGCTTGGGATAATTTAATATCATCCGGTGCGGGGGCCGAAGTATCCTTGTCATTCGGATCGTAGGCAACACGATAACGGACCACTGGTGGTGTCCCCATCCATTTGACGGTGCCAAGCCGGTTGTGGAACAAATCGTTTTCCGGCGGACCTTCCAACCCGAGCAAACCCCCGGGCAGCGCCAGTAAGACAGTGTGCCGCGTCAGCAAATGCAATACGGTGATGTGGTTTGGCCCGTCCCCATGGGGTAGCGGGTAAGGCTGGAATGTGGCATTGCCGGCTGACCACTGCTGGCCGGAATAGCGGTCATAAGCGGCTTCTTTCAATAGCAAGGGACGGGGTAGGGGCGGGTCGCTGGACACTTTCAGGATTACCCGGCTGGAAAGCTTGAGATTGCCCCTGTCGCCGATGGCGGTCCGTGTCTTGTATGGGTCGGGTTCCCACGTTGCGAACCAATCCACCGCCCATTCCTCGAACAGGTCTTGTGTGCGGACTAGGCCAAGCTGTGCCCCATAGCCTATGGCCACCGCCAGAATGAAGCACACTAGCCACACCAAGGCCGGTTGCCGTTTGGGCCGGCTTGACCACAAAACCCAGAAGGCAAACGCCGCGACGCCGATGTAATAGCTTTGGTCAATGGCGTTGCCGCTGCCGGCGGCAAGAATGCATAGGAAGGCGTAGGGCAGCCGAATATCCACCCGGGTGGCGATGCCGTAACGCCGCATCGAATAGAACAACGCGCTCAGTGGCAATAGCTGGCCCATGCTGTATATTTGGCCGAACAGCAGGGGTGCCGACATCACTGGCAGCCAACGCAAGATGGCATATATCGGCAGGGTGTCACTGTCCGTCGAATAGAAATAGACTATCGCAAAGCCAAATAGAACGGCTGTCAGGTCACCGACGCGGTGAAATTCGGCAATGTCCATTTCCCATCGCCATGGGGTGTGCCGTGACATTGCCGCCAATAGGAGGATCACAGCGGCAAACGGTAGCATGTCACTTTGCCAGCCCCAAAAAGCCAGGGCCAAGGACAGTTGCAAGCTTGGGTGTTTCAGTTCCACAGCAGGTCTTTAGCCAAATGGCCAGGCCGCAGATGCCGCAGGAAGATGCCTTGCCCAGGCGGCTGTTCCGGCGGCTGTTCCCGCACCAGCAAAACGATGACGGGAAGACCCGATGCTTGCAGCGACGCGATCAGATTTTGCCGATGGCTGTCCCAGTCGAGCAACACGCAGACTATGCTGCTCAAGGCATTGGCCCGGTGCATGACATTTTGTGCCAACCATTCGAATGTGCCGCTGGCTGCCGGGCGAACACCTGCCAGCACTTCCAGCAACCCCACCGTCCCCGTCAACCCGCGCCCGGCGGTGAAGCATTGGGCTTGCTGTTCGATGAACAAGAGGTCGAGCAGGCTATCCCGTTGCGACTCCTTGATGACCAAGGAAGCGGCAACCGATACCGCCGCCTCGAATTCAGCCGAGCGGGAGGAGTCGAAGAAAGTATCCAAAACCAAGGCCCGGCGCACAAAGTATTCGTCCTGAAACTCCTTGACCACTAAACGGCCTATCTTGGCCGAACTCCGCCAATGGATATTGCGAGGCACGTCGCCTCGGCGGAATTCGCGCAAAGACAGGAATTCTTCCGACTCGCCCACCGCATTCGCCAAAGCCACGCCGCCCCGCTGGTAGCTGCGCCCGCCTGCCGAAGGCAAGGGCGACACCGGATAGCGTCGTGGCAACACGCAGCAAACCTTGGGCAGCGGGAACAAGTGCCGGGTACGGAACAGGCCAAAGGGTTCGGGGCGGTAAATGCACACGCTGGCAAACTGCAAGCGCCCCCGGCGCAGGGGGGTCAGGTCCATCGCCAGGGTCACGCGCCGACCCGGTGGCAGGTCCGGCAAGGGCCGCTCGACGATGTTGGCACCGCGATTCATCCGCATCAGTCTTTGCCAGCGGTGGAAGCCCACATAGCGGTCAAATGGATTGCGACGCTCTCGGGCCGGGTCGGCGGAAGTGGAAAATTCGCCCCATTCGGGAAAGCGGACATTGAGTTGGTCCAACAGGCTCAACCCACGCTCAATGCGTGTCCCCGTGTTGCGCAGTGTTATCTGGTAACGCAAAGGTTCGTCCACAGTCCCATGCATCGGCACAAGCCTTTCCACCGTGATGGCCAGCTTCGCATGCCGTCCAAAAAACCCCCACAGCAAGGCCAGGCAGAACAGGGCAGCCAACAGGGCGGCCAATTGGTAAGTGGCGGCGGCGCGGGTATTGGCACCAAACGCGGCGGAGATCATTAACAGGCCCAGCAGGAAATGGCCCAGCGGGCTGAAATGGCGGCTAAACCAGAGACTGATCCGGTAGATCAAGCCAAACTGGTGGAACAACAGCCGCCTCAGCATGTTCAGACCGGGACGGGTGTCTTGGCGAGAATCGTCTCCACCACCGATTCCGGGCAAAGCCCGCCAAATCTAGCCTGATGGTCAAGGCTGATGCGGTGGACGATGGCGGGCAGGGCGATCTCTTGGATTGCATCCGGGGTGACGAAATCAAAGCCGTCCAGCAAGGCCAATCCTTGGGCGCATTTCATCATGGTCAATGCGGCGCGGGGGCTGGCCCCCAGGCGCACGCCTTCGGCCTCGCGGGTGGCGCGTACAATCCTCACAATGTAGCGTTTCAGATCATCCGGCACGGTGACGGCTTGGGCCATGGTTTGCATTTGGCGGATGTCTTCCAAACCAACGCAAGCTTGCAGATGTTGCAGGGGATGGGACAACTGTTGGGCGGATATTATCGACACCTCCAACTCCTCGCACACATAACCTAAGCTCAAGCGCAACGCGAAGCGGTCCAGTTCGGCCTCGGGTAAGGGGTAAGTCCCATGGAATTCAACGGGGTTTTGCGTGGCGATGACGAAAAAAGGCGATTCCAATATATATTTTTGCCGTTCAATGCTGACTTGCGATTCCGCCATGGCTTCCAACAGGGCAGATTGGCTGCGAGGGGATGCGCGGTTGATCTCGTCCGCCAATAGGATGTGGCAAAAGATCGGCCCAGGCACGAAACGGAATTCCCGGCTGGCAGGGTCTAGCACCGAAACGCCGAGAATGTCGCTGGGCAACAGGTCGGGCGTGAACTGCACCCGTTGGAAATCGGCCCGGCAGGAGAGTGCCAGTGCCTTCGCCAGCGTGGTCTTGCCGGTCCCTGGCACGTCTTCAAGCAACACATGCCCGCCGCTCGCAAACGCAGCCAGCAAATGGCGAATGGTGGTTTCCTGGCCCTTCATGACCTGGCCTAGGTTGGCTGCCAGGTTTTGCAGTGTTCCCCTGGCCCGTTGAAAGTCTTCATCCATGGCGGTTGGTGTTTGATTCCAACATAAACCGCCAAACACACAGTACGCCCATCCCGATAAAGCACAGGCCGACCCAAAACGGCATGCTCAGGCCGAGGAAACTCCAAACCACTTGGGTGCAGTCGCTCGTGCCAGTCAGAAACTGCCTGACAATATCGGCCAATTTGTAATGTTCCAATATATAAGATGCACCGGGTCCGCAGCTTGACAGTTCATCATGGGGCAAAAGCTGGATCGCAAAATGGTAGGCCGCGACAGACGCACCCGCCAAGGAAACGATGGCGGCCAGCCCAAGGTAAATGCGAACGCCGACCGCCCCAGGGTTGTGGAGTGTGCCGCCCAAGAATACAAAGGCCAGACAAAAAAGGAGCAAACGCTGAGTGATGCAAAGCGGGCAAGGTTCGAGTCCGACTACAAATTGAAAGTAAATCGCCCCCAACTCCATGGCGATGCATGACAAAAATCCGAACAAAAACCATGTTCGCGGTCGCGTCGCGCAAGCCCTGTGATAAATCCGGGTAATGCCGTTCATGATAAATTCCAATGGTTCAAATTGCTTGATTTTACACTAAGTGCCACCCCCCTAGCACAAATCAGAAAACCTCCTAGAAAAGGCGATTTTTAACCGCCACTGGCCACAAAGCTTGACATTCGTCCCAAGCTAGGGCAAATTATAACACAAGGGATGCTTAACTTATCTTTAAGTAATTGATTTTCAATGTACCGTACATCGGTAGTGAGCATTTGGCTTAATTTAACGCATACGGACGCGCACAACCTGCGGAGGAAAAATCAGGTTCTCTTTTGAACCGCCGAACACCAAGATGTGCTGTTTAGTTCAGTTTTTTCAGTTAAGAAATGCCGTTCTAAGTAGTACGCTTTCGAAAATAGAAGATGTGGCCGCCCAATGACCGTATGAAAAATACATGTAATTGGCTGCAACTTCGACGAAGATAGGAAACGTGACTATGTCAAACAAACTAACCAAGGCCCTATTGATTCTGGCCTTCACTGCTTCACCCATGGTTGCCAAGGCCAATGTCCATCATGCCGGGCAACACCACCACCATTCACGGTCGCATTACCGCCATTACCAGCCAGAGACGGCGCAAGACGATTTGACCTGCTTGGCGAACACCATTTACCGTGAAGCGCGTAATTCAGACTCCAATCTCCAAGCCGTGGCCAATGTGGCCAAAAACCGCCTAGTGGGTGGATGGGGACACAGCTACTGCCATGTCGTCCGCATCGGCAAATTTGTCTACTGGGTCAACAATCCCAACCCGGGTGACTATGCCAGAGCGCAGGATGTCGCCAAAAAGGTCATGGAAGGCGAACTGCCCGACAACACTGGCGGTGCCGTGTTCTTCCATGCCAACTGGCTGCGCCACCTGCCCAACTGGGCCAAAGCCTCGCATAGGACTGCCAGCATAGACGGCAACGTGTTCTATTCCGACCGTCCCGCCGAGTTGCGTGTGGCCCAGGTTCAGGAATAATAAGCTTCAGTTGTTGCAATCTTAAGGTTTGCCCATTCACATGCCGTTTTTACTGCATGTTTGAGAAAGGCTGTGCCTTGCGTTCGACGGTGCGAATAAGCCGCGGGTAGGGCAGAAGGCCATGCCCGCTTAAGGCTGCTTTGGGCTGGTTCCCAAGCTCCGGCTTTCGCCGTCATGCACAATTTGCTGTGGGAGCAAATATAACCCCGAAGGGGTTCAAGCCATTAGCCGGGGGTTGAGCGCCAGCGACACCCCCGGTTGAGATTGGATACCGCATTCGACCCCGGAGGGGTCGCAGAAATCAGCCCATGAACCTAGGATATTTTCCGAAAAACGCAGCAAATGCTAGGTTGTGGCTGGTGGTATTCTAGGCCGCATAGGAAAGACTACGACCCCTCCGGGGTCGGAGGATTGTTTATTGCCGCTATCCGGGGGTGTCGCTTCGCTCAACCCCCGGCTAATAGCTTGAACCCCTTCGGGGTTCCTTAGGCTCCCGCAACGACTTGTGTATAACGATGAGAGATGGAGCTTGGGAACCAGCGCAATAATCTTTTCCGTTTTATCCGGCTATGCTGACTCACTTATTTGTCGTTTTTTTCTTTTTACGATACACTAACTCAATGATGGTATCTAATTCAGCAAGGTTCCTTGCAGGATGATCGGGGTTTTGACACAGTGAAAACCTCAGCTTCTTTGCGAGATCGACATAACGTGTCCCCTCACTCGAACCTCGTGGAGGTTTTGCTGGTTCCCAAGCTCCAGCTTGGGAACCCGGTCTTTGAAGCTCCAGCTTCCCAATACTTCACCATACCCGCGTCACCTCGATTAACCCCTCCAGACCGGCATAGTTTCGCGCACTAGAATACCGCCAGTGTTCCGGCTTATCCACATACCCGCGCTTCACCGGGTTATGATGGATGTATTCCATTTTCTGACACATCACCGCTTCGGTTTCGATGATTTGGGGATGATTGCCTTCTTCCCAGACCTGATAGGTGGATTCGATTTTATGGGATCGTTTAAACAATGCCAGCATTTCCAATATTTTGGCCGATTGGCGTTGCTCCAGATAGGCGATTATTTCCTTGGCTGTGTAAGACTTGAAACGCTGCATATCCCTGCCCAAGTTCTCAGAAGACGCAATGAGGTGTAGATGGTTTTCCAAGATAACATAGCCGTAAAGTTTAAAGTCGCTTTCTCTTTGAAGATACCGCCAAGAATCCAGCACGATGTTTACAGTCTCGGGACGGGTGAAAATTGGTAGCCAGTGGTTGATTGTCGCGGTCAGGAAGTGCGGGCTTCGGCCTAGGATATGGTAGCGGCTTCGGGGCATGGCGTGACTCCGGGGTGTTCATAGAATAAGGAAGCTGGAGCTTGCAAGGAAATGGTTCCCAAGCTGGAGCTTGGGAACCAGCATAACGTGTTTTATTCCGACCGCCCCGCCGAGTTGCGTGTGGCCCAGGCTCAGGAATAATCCGCTTCAGTTGTTGCAATCTTAAGGTTTGCCTATTCACATGCCGTTTTTACTGCATGTTTGTCCGATGCTGTGCCTTGTATTCGACGATGCGAATAAGTCAAGCGGGTAGGGCAGAAGGCCATGCCCGCTTAAGGCTGCTTTAGGGAAACCAGAGCGAATATTGCCCGAACTGACTACTGCTCACATTGCTCAAAATGGCGATGAATATTCCGCGATGACTTGTTTCGTGCGTAATCCCTTTTTGTATACTCGATGTATTCCTTAAAGGAATTGGGAACACCAATACGAACAGGTTTTCCTGTTGGGAAATTTTTAAGATGCGATACGATTACTCTTCCCAGAGCCTCACCAAATACAGTAGGAACTGCATTTCCAATTTGCTTATACTGCTGCGATTTAGTCCCTTGGACAATCCAATCCTCTGGGAAGCCTTGGAGTAACTTTACTTCATCAAACGTCAGCCTCCGAAGAACCCCATTCCAACGCACCCAATCTTGACTGGCGGAACCGGTAACTGTTCTGGCAGGTAGGCTCAAATCTGCAATAAATGTTCCTTGCCTATACCCCCAATGACCACTAGGGCGAGTAGCCTCTGCTTTACCTGGACTCTTTATGCCACTACCAGATGGGATGATACTTAATTGTTCAGCCAATTGCTGGCTCGGATAGGTGAAGTTGCCTTCATCTGAATCCGCATGTGCAGACAGGAATCCCTCTAAAGAAAGCCAATCCTTGCCAAATAATCCAGAACCCTTCTGAAATTCCGGTTCAGGGAAATCGGGTGCTTTCCCTTTCTGAGAGCCTATAATAAAGCACCTTACCCGCCGCTGGTAAGCGCCGTAGTCGGCTGAATTTAAAAGCCCTGCTCTACAACTGTAGCCAATTTCTTCAAGAATATGGATAAGTTCGGTTATGACCCCGCCCGGTTCGCCTGATTTATCACGGGCAGTGACTAGCCCTCGAACATTTTCAAAAAGAAACATTCGCGGCTTTAGGGCATCAACGATCCGGTAGAACTCCATAACCAAGGTGCCGCGTGGGTCGAGAACGCTTAACTGCTTCCCTGAACTTGAGAATGCTTGGCATGGTGGACCACCCACAACTAAATCTAGGCCATTTTCGGAGTACAAATCCCGATGATTGACCTCGCGTATGTCTGCGTTGATGATTTTTGCCGGGCTTAAGTAGGCTTTTTGGTCACAATGAACCCATCCTTGATTGCTTTCAAGTGTGTTACAAAATACTTTCTCGATTTCGCATAGGGAAATCGTTTCCAAGCCTGCTCGTTCCAGACCTATATCGAGACCGCCAGCGCCACAAAATAGGCTAACGTAACGAAATTTCATGCTTTCTCCTCCAAGTCGCTTAGCCTATGCTCCCAGACCACGAATACACCCGATGCCTCCAAGTTCTTTATGTTATTTTCAGTAAAGAAACCAGCAATGACTGTAACGACCTCAGGGTCGCGAAGCTCGGTCGATGATGACCAGTCATTAGACTTATCGCAGCACTCCTTAATTCTTTTGGTAGCGTCAATTTCCACACCAACCGCTTTTGCCTCAACAAGTACCAGCTTTTTCGATTTCTTACTGCGAAATACAACGTCTGCTTTTTGAATCGTGCGCCCCTTAACCTTAATCTCCTGTGTGTATTCGCCAATATTGATGTCAGTGTTTTTTGTAACAACTCCTGAATATCCAGACTTTACGTATCCACATGAAATTAATTTTGACACAATGGCGTGCTCTTGCTGTTCCTTTCTCCAATTTCTATAAGCGGTTTTAGCGTTTTGGTCTGCCGCAATTGAGCATGTCCATTTTTTTGCATAACTGTGCGCAAGTGGAATATCCAAGCTCTCATCGCCATGCCAAATAAACCTAGTTTTATCTAGGTTCTCTGTTACAAATTTAGCAATCGTATTTGTGATCTTTACCAATTTTTTGTACATTGCCGTTCCTTTGGATACCCTGTTTTTTTCAAGCTTGTCGATGGAGGTAAGGCCAAAGAACTGACCAAATTTCATTTGGCTTATGGTGGGGGTTATGGCATACCTTAGTATTTTAATTATTCGAGAATCTTCTAAAACCGCCGATTCGTTAATCGCAGAAAATCCTTTTGTTAACTTGAAGGCGATATCATAGACCTCGCCGTTCTGCACAAGGGCATTTTCATACATCGCTTTCATAGAACTAAGGTATATTTTCATCTCATATTCACGAGACTGAGAAATATCATTTTTGATAGTCATGTTTATCTCTGCATTTTTTGGCTTGCTCCCAAGCTCCAGCTTGGGAATGCGGCTTTAGAAGCTCCTGCTTCCCAATTTATGGCAAGCTGGAGCTTGGGAACCAGCGTGGAAACCGGAGCTTGGGAACCAGCGCGGAATACAGGAACCTATGCCGGAAACGGTCGTTATGCGACCTGATTCCGTCCTACATTATTACCTCAAATAAACCCCATCCTCGCCAATCTTACCCGGCCCGCCCAATACATAAATCCCTGCTGAGTTGCCTTTGACATGGAAAGACAATACGCTGTTACCTACGGAAATCTCATTTCCAGTCACGGCATCGCGATAAGCCCCATTTGACACCCCATCGACGGAAATATGCTGGTCGCCGCCCATGGCCAGGCCGACCACCGCATAACTGCCGCCTTCCGGGTAATTGCGCACGAAGGACATGCCGCTGCCCCATTCGGAAATCCTGTCCATCTTGCCCTTTTGCAATGCGGGAATAGCTTGCCTGATTTGGTTTAAGCGGCGTATGTGTCGGTATAAAGGATGGCTTTGAGTTTCCGCCAGACGGGCATCGCTCAAATGGTCGCCAAAATAGGCCCGTCCAGTTTGGCTCAGGGTGTCTTTTTCCCCTTCCACGTCTTGCGGCGCACCCCTCATGAATTCGATTTCTTCGCCGTAGTAAAGGCAGGGGATGCCGCGCACAGTCCAAATCAAGTTGTAAGCCGCCGCCGCCATCCATTGCTCGCCCTTGAAGCGGAATTTGAAATCGTTGTCCGGGCCGACATCGTGGTTTTGCAAAAAGGTGACCAGTTGCGTCACATCGCCATAAATCCAATCCATGCTGAAGACTTGCGCCGTGCCGCCGTAAGTGCCTTTGCTGACGGTGTCGCGGAAGGTCGAGAACAGGCCGAAATCCAATTGCGGAAAACCGGAGTCGCCGCCGCTATTGGGATTTTGGGGGTCATGGCCCAGGCGGGTGTACCACCAAGGCCGGATGGGCGAGGGGCCGTTGTCGCCGCCGCCCATGTCGCCCCAGCCGTAACCCTTCACCAGGTTTTCGCCGAACACGAACAATCCCGGTTTGTGGGCTTTCCAGGCATTGACGTATTCCAGCAGATTGTCCCGTTCGACATGCTTCACCGTGTCGATGCGCAGCGCGTCCACGCCCATGTCCAGATAGCGGTTGATCGAGCCGATGATATAGTCTTTGACATTCGGCCGCTCGGTCGCGAGATCAATGCAATCGCCGGCCAGATGTTTGACATGCAAAGGATGGGCGCTCTCCCAGTCGCCGCCGCAGATGAACCCTTCTTGATGGAACCATTCCGGGTCTAATTTATTGGCATCGACGCCGAAGAAGCGGCCAGGGTTGTAACCGGGCTTGGGTACGGTTTCGCCGGTTTTGGGATCGACCAGAGGCACTATACCTTCCGGGTCATTTGCATGGCATTCTTGATACCATTTCGGCGCCACCGGGTTGTCGATGTCGTCGCGGTTCGGCCAGGCGTAATTGCCGAGATGGCCTTGGTACGGGCCATGGTCCACTTTGCCTTGCTGGGAGCCTTGCGGGACATAGTATTTGATCGGCACATGGTCGATATGGACCTTACCGCGTATGCCGTATTGGCAGGAGTGGTTGACCACCACATCTTGGATGATCTTTAGCCCAAGGGCATGGGCCGCGTCGATCAAATCCTGATAGCTGGCATCCGGCGATTCCAGTCGCGGGTCGATTTTGGTCCAGTCGTAAGCATGGTAGCCGTGGTAATCCAAACCGGAGCGGTTTTCCACTGGCGGGGTGATCCAAAGGGCGGTGAAACCGAGGTCGCGGATGTAGTCCAGTCGCTGGATCAGCCCTTTGAAATCGCCGCGCCAGTGCGGGTCCACTGCTTCGCCCTGCGCATTGAACTGGATGCGGTCGCGGCAGAAGAAATTGTTGGAAGGGTCGCCGTCGTAGAAGCGGGTGGTGAGTAGAAAGTAAATGGTTTCCTCGCGGAAATCGGTGCGTTCGCCAACCGGGGCAAGCTCAGGCGGTTTTGCAAGCACTTTAACCACAGGTGGGCTAGGTTTGGCCTCAGGCTTTGCAGCAGGCAAGCTGTTGTGCCAGCGGAAATCTTCATCGAGCCAGCCATCAATTCCCCGGTGAAGATCCGCAGTCTGCCGCCCTTGGCCGTCATTAATGACAAAGTGTGCTGCCGCCTCCTTAAACCTAAAGACGAACCAGCCACCCGCCTCGACCTCCATGGGTACGCCGGGCCATAGGCTGCTTAGGGCCTTGGGACCCGCTTGCCAGTAATGTATAAGAATGGAATCAGCCCAACCGACGGGCTTTTTGAAGTGTATGGTGAATCCGGCCATTGATTTTCCTGCAATCGTAATTTCATTCGGCGATGGATTTTTAATTGTCCATCAAAATAGCCCCGACAACAATCCATGCCCCCTCAGAGTGAAAAGTGGGACGGACATCGACAGGATGGGTGAGATTATACTAAATGTCCCGAAACTCGTTATGGCGTAAAATGACGGACGCTTCCGGCAGCGGGTTTCATCCGATGGCGGCCTTCCAACCCTTTAAGCAAACTTGCACCCATGCCCCAAACCTCCTCCTATTCCTTCGACAGCAACCATTGCTTTGTCGTCGACCAATACAACGACAGCGCACCGTTTGCCAGCTTTCTCCCCGGCATAGCCGGTGTCACCGGTATTCCGGCTTGGGTGTTTTACGTGAACCGGGGCCAGGCCATTGCCAGTTTCGGCCTGCGCAACAAAGACGGGGCTTTTTTGGAGTTTTTCCCGGCTGACAAAGCTTATCAACTCACTGCCTCGCGGGGTTTTAGAACCTTTCTCAAAGTCTCGGACGGTGCCAATACCTTCACCCACGAACTTTTCCAGCGCGGGGCAGGGGAAGGGGTGCAACAACGCCTTTATGTTTCGCCGCATGAAGTGGGCGTGGAGGAAATCCATCCACGGCTAGGCTTGGCAATTCGTGCCGATATGTTTACCTTGCCCGAGGCACCGTTGGCGGGCTTGGTGCGCCGGGTGACAGTGCGTAATACCGCAAACATGCCTAAAAAAATCGAAATCGTCGATGGCTTGCCCCAAGTGCTTCCCTTTGGGATGAACCAGTGGTGTGCCAAATATATGAGCCGGACGGTGGAAGCCTATATGGTGGTGGAAGGCGTGGAGGAGAATAGCCCCTATTTCCGGCTGAAAGTATTGCCTGATGACACGCCATTGGTCGAACCCGTGGTGGCGGGCAATTTCTTTGTCGGGTTTGTGAACGGTCGACGCAATCGCGTTTTAGTTGATGCGGAGAAGATTTTCGGTTTGGCGGGTGATTTTTCCCGACCGGAAAGATTCTTTTCGTCGGAACCGCTGGATTTTGATAATCAAGTGGCGGGTAATCGCACCCCGTCGGCCTTCCAAGCCTTGACGCTGGAGCTTGCGCCCGGCGAGGCCCAAGTGTTTTATGGCCTCTATGGTCATGCGAAATCTTGGCAGGCTTTGCAAGCGTTCTTATCAAGCGTAGTCGATGACGAATATTTCGAGGCAAAGCGCGGGCAAAACCGATGTTTAGTGGAAGGCATCACCCGGCGAGCCTTCACCGCCACGGCGAATCCCTTGTTCGATGCCTATGCCAGACAGTGTTATCTGGACAACGGGATGCGCGGCGGATTTTCCACGGAGGTTCCTGGCGGCAAGCATTTGTATTTGTTTGGCCGAAAACATGGCGACTTGGAGCGGGACTATAACGATTTTCTGCTGCAAGACTCGCCTTACTCCGAAGGGAATGGGGATTTTCGTGACGTGTTGCAAAACCGGCGAATGGATATATTTTTCGATCCAGCCCAAGATGCCAAGAATATCCATTATTTCTTCAACCTGATCCAAGCCGACGGCTACAACCCGGTGTCACTGCGTAATACGCGCTTCATCGTGGAAGCTTCCGCCTTCAGTCATTACACCGGGCAATTTCCGGGATTGGAAGGGGTGCTGTCCAAGCCATTCAAATATGCCGAGTTGTGGCAGGTATTGCGGGCCAAAAGCAACCCCCCCCTAACCCCCCTTTTTCAAAGGGGGGAACAGGATAGATCATTTTCGGAATTAGCCTTAATAAATCCCGCAGGGGACATCGAAGTGATCATCACCGACCTTTTACGGGACGCAAGGGAGGTTGAGGATGTCGAATTTGACCGGGGCTATTGGTCGGACCATTGGACCTACTTGGTCGATTTGCTGGAAAGCTATGCCGCGATTTACCCGGATCGCATCGGTTGGTCATTCCATGAAAATCGTTACACCTTCTACGAACCCACCCATTTCGTCCGGCCTCGTTCCAAAAAATATATCGTCACACCGAAAGGGGTTCGCCAATCGGGTGCATTGCAAGAAAGCAAAGAAAAACGGACATTGATCGAATCCCGCAGCGAAGAAAAGTACCATGCCCGCGACCAAGCCGGAACAGGGAAAGTGGTGATGACGACATTGCTTGGAAAAGTCCTCACCTTGTTGGCAAACAAGCTGGCATCCCTAGACCCTTATGGCGTGGGCATCGAAATGGAGGCCGACCGCCCCGGTTGGTGTGATGCCTTGAACGGTTTGCCGGGCTTATTGGGTTCCTCGGTCAATGAAACCATCGAACTTAAACGCTTGGTGGATTTCACGTTGAGCCATTTGGCTGGCGTTGAGGGGAGTATCGCTTTGCCTAGCGAGTTGGCCCAATTCCTAGCCGGACTTGAAAACCTATTGCACAGTGAAAAACTGACGGCATATCGTTTTTGGCAGGACAGCCATGCCCTGAAAGAAGCCTATCGGGAACAGGTTTTCATGGGCTTTCTTGGGACTCAATCAGACCAATCATTTGCCGCGCTTGGCCAATTTCTAAAAATTGTCTCTCTATTCTTGGATGCGGCGATTGCCAGGGCAAGGACAAACAAAGGAATCATCACTTACTTTAGATATGATGCCCATGAATATTGGGAATGGAAGAACGAAGACCATGTGGAAGTGACGAGCTTCAACCAAACTCAATTGCCCATGTTCCTTGAGGGGTTCGTCCACGCCTTGCGCATTGCCTCGCCGGAGGAAGCCAGGAAGCTTTATCAGGCAGTATGCGACAGCGAACTCTACGATGGAAAATTGGGTATGTTCCGGGTCAATGTCCCGCTGGGGGAAAATGCCCTGGAACTTGGGCGGATAGGGATATTCAACTATGGCTGGCTGGAAAATGGTTCTGTCTTCCTGCACATGCATTATAAATTTGTGCTGGAAATGGTGCGCCGAGGGATGATCCAAGAATTTTACCAGCAGATGGAAACCTTGCTGGTGCCGTTCCATGACCCGAACCAATATCGCCGCAATCCGATTGAAAATAGCAGTTTTTTGGTCAGTGGCGGCTTCACGGTAGACCCGCGTGAACAGGGCCGGGGCTGTGTGGCGAGGCTGTCCGGTGCCACCGTGGAATTTCTGCACTTGTGGACTCATCTGTTTCTTGGCCCTTCGCCTTTCTTGTTTGAAAAGGGACGGCTGCTGTTTCGTCCGCAACCGAGTCTGTCCAAGGCATTTTTCCCCACCGAAGAGGAATGCGTCCATCCCTTTGGCGAAGCAGAGGAGATTCTACCAAGAGACTCGGTAGCCTGTGCCTTAATGGGCAACACGCTATTGGTCTATCTGAATCCACGGAGGTTGGACACCTACGGTCCCGATGCTGTCATGCCTGTCCGTTATCAACTGCATGGACGGGATGGCTCTGTTAAAACGGTGGAAGGGGCATTTATTGAAGGGGATGATGCCGAGGCGTTGCGGCTGGGTAAGTTTAGGCGGGTGGAGGTGATGCTGATGAATCACCGATAGGTTGTGAGACTGCCTAACCCCAGAGCATGCTCATCATTGAGACAACTCATTTGAGTTTGTGCCGGTGGCCTTGGTCATCGTTCAGCCCAATTGGGTGGGTTTGTAGAGCGCGGCGACTCGTCGCCGCATGGCTTCAAAGGCGGCGACGAGTCGCTGCATGAGCAGTATGACTCGAAAGATGGCGACGAGTCGCACTCCAGATTTAGGCGGTGCATGTGGGCTGAACGATGACCAAGGCTGGCGCTTCTTATCTGGATTAAGGGGGTTTGGCATCCAACTGAGCGATGCGGGTTTTTGTGGAACACTAACGGCTGAAGATAAATTAGCCTCATATTCTTTCCTCAGCCACCCAACCCATGCAGTCAACAAATGCGGCAAGCGCGGGCAAACGTCATGCAATGCTTGAATGTCTGAAAACTGCATGACCAACTTATCCAGACCGGCCGCATTGCCTTGAGCTAGAAAAGTAACTGACTCGGCCACAATCCCATGGTCAAGCAAGGCGCGATAGGTTTCATCCGGCGAGGTGTCGCCAGCATAATCAAAATACACCCATTCCTTCAATTGGCGGCTGACGGGTTGGATATACTGCGTGGCTGCAACTAAATCACGGAAAAGTTTGAGGTAGTGGGGCAAACCATCGGCAAGCCTAAGCGCACCTCTGGTGTCGGCATCGTTTGGCAGAGGGCAACCGAGCAAACGGGCGCGGGCAAATGCGGATATTTCGGGATTCCAAGACTCCTCCGCCAATTCCAAACCTAAACGGCGGGTTTCGTCGGACAGATCGCCGTCCATGCCGGCAATCAGCCAATTCAGCAGACGCTGACGCTGACTCCAAAACGTAACCGAGGCTTCCAGTTGTTTCCGGCTGAGATTGACCACCCAACGCTTTTCCGCCGGGCAATCCAGCAATAGGCCAGCTTGGCGGCTGCAATCCACATAACCGCCGGCTGGCTCCCGACGCAATGCGCACACGCCTTCGTTAGTCCAGTAGACTGCCGCTTGGACGCTGCCAATCACCAATGCTTGCGAAATCAAACCTGTTTGCATGGTATGCCTGACTTTCCGAGACTATCCCGGATTTTTGCTAAGTAAAATCGGTCGTCTTTTGATTTTGCTTTCTTGATTGCAGGAATGACTGCCGTCGCGAAAGCCTCTTTGCCAAAAGGCCCATAAATATGGACTTCAATAAATTCATCGGTGGACCGGTCGCCCACGCTATACAGCAACAATCCGGCAAAATCCCGCCCGGTGGTGCTTTTGTCAATTTTGCCGGCTATTTTCGCCGTCGCCAAATAATGGCGGTCTTGCCAAAGTGCCCTCCGGCCCTCGGGTATCGTGTCACCCGGCAGGATGCGATGGCGGCGCACGAAGCTGTAGCTATTTTCCTCCATTAACGTCGCTTTGTTAAGACATAATTCTTTGCGCAAACTGACGCTGCATGACCCATAGGAAACCAGCCCTTCGCCACCATCCAAAGAAAGCGCGGCATAACGAATGTGTGGGCCATAATTACCAAACAAAATGCCTTTGATGGATTTTTCAAAACGGGCAACCAGTCCGTCTCGCTCGACAGCCATCTCACGAACATTGGGAGCGCCCACATAAGCACCACAGCCTAGGCAAGTATCCCTTTCCCAAGACAATCGGTTTCCACAGGAAGGGCAACTTTCACCAATCACTGGCATGCTTTTTTCAGAGCGTGTCGCGTTCACCGTAGGCTTCGACAATATTATTTTTTAATAAAATCCAAAATTCGGTCTTTTTGTAATTACCGTAGCTGCCAAAATTATAATGGGTGCCGACCGTTGACCGCACATAGGACAATTCCTCCTTTCCAAAACCAAGGTTTTTCGTTTCATCCGGCTCGCCCAGCAAGTTTAACAACTCTGCCTTGGTGGTTTTCCCCCTGACGATGACGCGCATCTGCTCCAGCGTGACGACGCTTCCATAGATTCCTTTGGGACAACCCGACAGCATGGCGGCGGCAGGGGCAAAAATAATTAACAATAGGGTTAAACGTATGGTCTTCGATAGGTTCACTGTTTTTTCCTAGTGGCATAGTGGGTCATCTGTTGCCAGATGACATGACATTGGCGTCGGTCTCAAAGGCGACCCATCATTATGCCATGTTAGACAAACCGGCATGAAACCACAATCGGAGGTTGATGCCAAAGGTCGTCAAAAATGGGAACGATCATGGCATACGTCAATCAAACCGTGCCACCCATGCGCGACGCTCGTTGTTGCCAATCTCCTCGTCGTCATCATTCAATGCCTGAATTGATAATGCAAACCCTCGGGCATTGGGCGCTCTAAGCGGCTTCAAGGTCCGGGCCACGGCTTGATAGGCGGGTAATGTGCCGGGATCGCCATTATCCCCCAAACCTGGAAGCACACCGGCTTGAAACAGCAAACCCCAATCGAGTTCAGCCACCTTGACTTGCTTGCTTCCGGGCTGTCCGCGAAGATTTGTTCTTGCCGCCTCGCGCCCGCCGATGCGTTGTAACAGTTTGTCTGACACCCATGTTAGCCAGTTCACCGCGCCCATGCCGCATGAAAATTCATTAGTATCCCTTATTGCATCTCCACAATCTAAGCCCGGATATTTTTGCAAAATAGAGTGTAAAGCTGTTCGTGGTTCAGCATTCATGTGGCCCATCAAGATGGTCAACGCGAAACCAGCCGTACCCCAGTCAGGCTGCAAGAGGCTAGCCACCTTCCCGGCAAGCCCTGTAAAACCGCCTTGTGCCGCATGATCGATAGACCAAGATAAAGGCACATGGAACTCGAAAGCATCCATTACAGGAACATTAGGTCCAAAATATTGTTGACAGAAAAAATTGGCTTGAAAATCCTGTAAGCCTTCGGCATTTTCAGGATCGGAACTGCCAACATAAACACCAAAGTCACCTTTGTAGCGGTCAAGTAGTGATTCGACAGCTAGGAGCCTGTCCGACTTAGAGTTGTACGACAGTTTTCCTTCCTCAAAAAGGCTGAAAAACGATTGCCACGCCTTAATTCGCCCCTGTATAGGGCGTTTTTCGACATTAATGCGGCTTTTCCTTCCCTTTGGGCAAAGTTATCCCGC
>CAIODU010000127.1 GCA_903857165.1 uncultured Methylococcaceae bacterium
GCGACACCCCTACCAACTACCCGAAATCATCGTGATCGACATCGAACGCGGCCTCCCCGATTATTTAAACTGGATCAGCCAATGGCTTTTTACCGCACCACATTCCTGATATTTGTTATTTGCCTGGGCTTTGCCGACCCAGCCAAGGCCATGAGCCCGAAAGATTTATTACCACAGGAAAAGGCGTTTGTCCTGACCGCCAGGGTGGAATCGGCCAATGAGGCGGCATTGGCTTGGGACATAGCGCCTGGGTATTACCTCTATCGAAGCAAATTCAAATTCGTCTCGGAAACCCAGGGGTTTGCTTTGGGTACTGCGCGTTTCCCCGCAGGTGAAAAAAAGCACGACGAAACCTTTGGCGAAATGGAGATTTACCGGGGCCACGTCGAAATCCTGCTGCCGTTCACCCGTGGGCAGTCTTCAATCCAACGGGCGGAATTGGCAGTCACCTCACAAGGCTGTGCCGATGCCGGCATTTGTTTCCCCCCCCACCAGCAAATAGTGCCGTTGAGTTTGCCCGCGCCGGCAGTCGATGCGGCACCGGCTGAATTTTCAGCGGGCAATCCGTTGGCCAGGCTGGGTCAGGCGTTCAAGGGTTTGGATCAAGACAAGCTATTGCCGCCGGATCAGGCTTTTCGATTCAACGCCGAGGTGAAGGACGCCAGCACCTTGCATGTGGATTGGCAAATCGCCCCTGGCTATTACCTGTATAGGGATCGCTTTAAATTCGCCTTGCTGGATAATGTGGGAGTCGAACTGGGTCGTTTTGACATTGCCCACGGCCAGATCAAACAGGAAGAAGACGGGCCGATGGAGGTGCTTCACAATGAAGTCGGTTTCGACCTGCCCTTGAAAAGGTCTGTCAATGGCCCCGTCGGCATTCGCTTGCAGGCGAAATACCAAGGTTGCGCGGAAAGGGGCGTTTGTTATCCTCCAATGGAGAAGATCACGAGCCTGGAACTTCCCGCGCTGGGAACGGGTATGACATCTGCCTTGCCGATCATGAAAGCGGAGACTGGGACAACCCCACGGGCCGAACAGGATCGCAGCGCCGATGCGCTGAAAAACGATTCCATCTGGCTGGTCGCGGCAAGCTTCTTCGGATTTGGTTTGTTGATGGCATTCGGCCCTTGCATCTTCCCGATGATCCCCATCCTCTCTGGCATCATCGTCGGCCATGGGCATAAGATCACCACGCTTCGCGCCTTCATGCTTTCCTTGAGCTATGTGCTGGCCGCAGCGCTGGCCTACACCGTGTTCGGTGTGCTGGCCGGTCTATTTGGCGGCAATCTTCAGGCGGTTTTCCAAAATCCTTGGGTGATTGGAAGCTTCAGCGGCTTGTTCGTATTGCTGTCACTGTCCATGTTTGGTTTTTACGAGTTGCAAATGCCTTCCTTCATCCAGTCGAGGGTGACGGAACTGAGCCATAAACAAAAGGGCGGCACCCTGACCGGCGCGGCGGTCATGGGCGCGTTGTCAGCCCTTATCGTAGGGCCGTGCATGGCCGCGCCGTTGGCCGGTGCGCTGATTTACATCGGCCAAACCGGCGATGCCGTGATGGGCGGGCTGGCTTTGTTTGCGATGGGTTTGGGCATGGGTGTCCCTCTGCTTGCCATCGGCATGTCGGCGGGCAAACTTTTGCCCCGCGCCGGTGTGTGGATGAATGCTGTCAAGGCGGTCTTCGGCGTGGGTATGTTGGCGGTTGCGGTTTGGCTGTTGGACCGCATCCTGCCTGCCCGTGTGACCCTGTTCCTCTGGGCCTTGTTGTTGATTATCCCGGCGATTTATCTGAATGCACTGGATGCGTTGCCACCC
>CAIODU010000128.1 GCA_903857165.1 uncultured Methylococcaceae bacterium
AATGAGAGCCGCTATCGATAACGCGCCGCAACTGAGAGTCCTGCCCACAAGTCACCCGGAAAAAGACGAAAAGCGCAGAAAAAACCGTCAGGGGATAGTGCCTGTTTTTTAAAAAAACGGGGTTTTCTGTCTGGCACTAAATAAAAAAACATACAGAAATTTGACCGTTTTCATGGCTATCTCCTAAACGAAATAAACGCCCGTTTGGCTGTGGTTTTTGCCTGACCCGGATGATGCGCAGGAATTCCAAGTCACGGGGTTTGAAAAATTATGATACAGCGTTTTTAATATCAAATAGTTACTTAAAAATGAATATACGCAACTTGTAGGAGCGGGCCATGCCCGCGATAAATAGCCCATTTTTGCTGAATCGGCCCAATCAATCGCGGGCATGAACCGCTCCTACGGCTTAAATAAAGTAATCAATTGATATTGAAAACGCTGTACATGCTAAAGAGGCAACTTCACTAAGCTTGTTTGACAGTGTCAATGTAGGTTTATTGCCAAACAAAATAGGAACACATTATTTTAAACAATGAAGCATAAATCACACCATAAATATATTATTTCAATCGGATATTAATTAACAAGATTAATAATAAGAATATCTCCTGATTAGGAATATGTTTCAGCCAGCGATAAAAAAACCGTCACTCCGGCTTAGGATGCCGGAATCCAGTCACAGGGAGGTGAATCTGCGCCTGACTCATGCACTGGTGCAAGCGGCATGTTACCGTCCTTAGGCACTGGATACCGGCATCCTAAGCCGGTATGACGGGCCTCTTACAATTGCGCATGACGGCGGACGCTCCGGCGCAAGGAAACAGGCAGTTTGGGAACCCCAAGCACCCGCTTGGGTATTTTGGGAACACCAAGCACCAGCCTGGGTATTTGGCTTGAGATTCCCAGATTGGTTTGTAGTCGGGTAACGACAAGCATGATAATTAAAATAACTGGATAATCAGTAAGCTAACTGCCAAGATTTCAATTTGAAAACAACCGTCGCCATTCCACGACATGGAACCCTAGTCATCCTAACTGATGTTACGCATGGACCTATGGTTGGAGCGTCAAAGCTTGCTTTGACATCAAGGCGAAGCCTTGACGGATACTTTGCCAAAGCAAGCTTTGGCGCTCCCTGCGTAACATCAGATACTTAGCATTGACTGAAGGTCAGGCCAAGCCTGATCTTCACCCCTTCGTGCAAGGTAATGCTGGCACCGGTTCGTGTGTCGGTCACTACTGCAACAATATCCCAGTAGGTATCATTAGTGGTAAGGAGATAGGATAATAAGGCACTCGTCCCCCCAATCGGTATCATGGCTATACAGCTTGGGGCTTGAACATTAACGACATAGTCTGTCGTCCCATCATTATTTATATCGACATTCACTGTCACTCCGTTAGGAGTGATGACAAAGTCTATCACCCCATCATTATTTATATCGACGTTCACTGTCTGACCGGCTGTAGTGGTGAAGGTTAAGGATGAACTCAACACAAGGTTTATGGCCTGTTCGGCTGCGGCTGTGGCTTCGACCTGAGTTTGCATATTTCCGACAACCAACAAATTGGTATTGCTGGAACGCATGGCAGAAGTAACCATGAGGGTGACCACCAACAACATAATCAAGGTCACGATCAAAGCACCGCCTTTTTCCAATATAGCCGCGTTCATTGCTGTCTCCTCCTGACAGGATTAACAACGAGGACAGATTCGCTGTAGACATGCCGTTTATATCCATCCGTAAAAGGCCCTACAATGCCATGAAGACCTAAATTATAAACATTTGTGCAATAGGATGGGGCGTTAGTCAAAGGGCAAGCGAAGGTAAAATCGTTATTTCGGGCCAGTATGTTGACTCGCACGACCATGACATTAATCCAATCAGTGGAGGCAGGTGATTTTAGATAACTGTTATCCAATAAAAATGACGTACTGTCAGGGGCACCATCCAAATTTCTGTCAATCCCATAATCGAATTGGATATTATCAATGCCCTCAACCAAAGGCACTTCCACCCACTGCCTTTCAGTCCCCCCCGTTGGAACTTTCAACTCAAGGCGTTTCAGGGTTGGTATGGGTTTTCCATTGTCGTCAGAGGTAAGACAAGGTTTATTGATCCCCGCCGTGTCAGTTGCTGTGCCAGTTGCGATGCTGCATGGACTGATAAAATAAATATGCAAATGGTATTTGTGAATATTTGCCGCTATTCTAAGGTCATTATTTAACGGTGATGCGTAAATTAACGTTGATGGATTAACATAATTTGCCTTCTTTAATATTACGGCTGGATTAGTCCCGTCCGCTTTCGTTCCAATCGGGTTCGGGTTTAAATTGTTGGACGGTATTTTGCCCAGTGCAAAACCAACAGGATTGCCGTATTGGATGTCGGCATTTTGGATGCCTAAAGCGGGGTCAAACGGACTCGCCTCGCTGGCACTTCCTGCCTGCAAGTAAATTTCGTTGCTGACGGGTGCGGTGAGGGGGCCAGACCCCTGAGAACGTCGTTCAGCGTCCAAGATGTTGGTATCCGGTAACAAAATGTTGGTACCCGGTATCATTTCGGGAAGAGCCGTGTCAGCCCGCCGGATGACCAAAATGTCAGTGCCCGTTTTATAGTCGGGAAGGCAAGAGGGTGGCGTGGAGGGATTGTCGTATCCTTGGATGGGCATGACAAGCGATAGATCGGCTGTCGTCGGTGTTATCGAACAAGGGTCAGGCAAGCTGGCAGGTTGGGTTATAGGAGGTTCCCAAGACCCGTAATACCCGGCATTGTTAATGTCTTGCTGCAAGATAAACATAGCGTAACGGCCATTTTCCATTTGACGACTGGCTTTATCCAACTCGTTACGCAAGCTACTCTGATTGATGATATAGGCTGTGATGACAATCAGCAGCAATAGGTCAATGACCATTGCAACCATTATCTCTATTAGCGATATTCCAATTTGACGATGGGGATTCACTGGAATGCGGCAGGGATAAGAAAATGTTCTACGGTATCCGTTCATGGCAGCTAACTCAGAATGGCAATTTGTATCGTGACACTAATAACGCGACGATTAGCCTCGTCCCCATACAAATTTTTGCCGCAGCCTAAACTCGCGGGAGGTGCTTGTGTACGTCCCACCCCTTGCCAGGCAACACTTACGAGGTAGCTATTCGTGGCAATGTTACTAATACAACCACGCGCACCGACCATCCCCCCTATATTGATACCGCCCGTTGCGGCAGTTTTCTCGGCAGCACCTTGTAATAAAGCACTCCATTCCGACAAATCCCTAGATGCACGGGATAGTTGCGCAAAGGTGCCTGCAGTGCAAAGCGGTGTTGAAGAGGCACCCGTGCCAAGATAGGGGGTACCGTTGACTGCATCGGTGGTGATTGCATAACAGGCAGCCACTTGGTGGTTGGCGCTGATGCGCACTGCCATGTCTTGAATCAGTATTAAAGCTTGCACCCGCTGGTAGGATTCCATGGTTGCACGCAAACTTTCCGACATCAAACCCGCCAAACCTAAAAGCCCAAGCGAAAGGATCACCAAGGTGACCAGCGCCTCGATCATGCTAATGCCAGCCGTTCGGGAATGAGGCTTGAAAAAGTTCATTAGCAGCCACTCCCTTGTTTTAGGGAACTGTTCGCCCGGCCGCGCCGAGGTCGATTTTTATACAGCGTGGGGTGATTTTCGTAGAACTTGGGCTGACATCAATTGTGAAAATGATGGCACTGGAAGCCAATCTTCCCGCCCGGTTGAAGGTCACTACGGATGGAGTGGTGCAATTAGTGGCATTGACAGAATCCAGGATGCTGAGTCCTGACATGCTTGCGTGAGTCCTTAGGTCGGTAGTGCCAGACATAACCTTCCAACCCCCCTGCCATCCTAGGCAACTGCTGGCCTTCATGTCAACATTGGCATTGCGTTTAATGGCCTCGCTACGCGCTAACGTCAAGTCAGCCAATAAATCAAAAGTGGCTGACTTAATGCCTTGATTGGCGAAAAGACTTTGAAACTTTGGAACAGCAACCACCGTTAATATGGCTAAAATGGAAAGTGTCGCCATCATCTCGATTAAGGTGAAGCCAAGACTTGGTTTTCGTAAAATACGACTACTTTGAGTGGAATGGGGTTTCATGATTATTTACCGCTCCAACAATTAATGGCTTGGGTGATTCCGGTTATTGCGATAGTGCCAGTTCCATATATTGATTTTGTTCCTGCTTGATTTAGAGTGAGTTTACCACAATTTTTATCATTGGCAAGTTGGTTATCAATGGGGGTTGCTATAATTGTGTAATTGCCATCCGCCGTCACAGACATATTATAATTATTACAAACTTCATAGGGTATGGTCAATAGTGTACCTAATGTAAGTGTACCCAATTTACATTTTGCGGGATCATTCACAGGTACAGTCACTATAACATACTGCCGTGTATCAAGCATGAATTGTTCTTCTTTATTTGCCACATTAAGCATAAAAGCCTCAGTAACCAAACGATTCGCCCGGTTTGTATACTGCACATACGATGGTACTGCAATAGTGGCTATGATACCGATCAATGACACAACGATCATCAATTCAATCAGGCTAAACGCCCTTTCCGTGGAAGATATATTAGACATATTCATGACAATAACACGCCTTTTTCTTAACATGTTGATATGCAAAGCAACAGACTGGGGGAAGTAAAAAAAAGAAGCTTGCACGGCCCCGCCTCGTCTTAACTATATTTTAGCACTGTACATCACCATTTAACGGTTTACGAAAAATAAATTTTGCTATATTCTGAGTAATAATAGTATTTATGCCCATCCGCCTACCTTATTAGATTTTATTATGGACTGTGAAAATAAAGGATTTTTGTTTTTAGTAATTGAAAAGGATTTTAAGAATTTGTTTCAACATATTTGTGTTGACAGTTTTCAAATATAGCCCACGCGGTGTGCTGGATGGTTTAATAAAATCTTCGCCATTATCCACTATAATTTCGTAAAATCATAGGGTTACAAATTCATAGGTAGAAAATAATAATGATTCTGTAGCATACGGAGGCGCGATGCATGAATCGCCATGCCAAAGATTTTTTTCACTGCGAAATAAAAACATTGTATAATATCTACAAAGCGTCCCCATCGTCTAGTGGCCTAGGACACCGCCCTCTCACGGCGGCGACGGGGGTTCGAACCCCCCTGGGGACGCCATTCAAAACAGAGACTTGCACCGTTCTCGTCAAGGCGACAGCTATCCCGCTAAAAATTAAATGCAGAAAGCAACGATCCACTAGAGTGTGATCACAATGGCTTCCGCAACTGGCTTCTACTTTTTTGAGCTAGACAGTGGGTGTTGGATGCCAAGCTGTCTGCAAGTAAAGACAGCAGCCATGTCCGTGATTGATATTTTGCCGTTCTGTACTAAGCGCCTATCAAAAATCCGACATCTCAAATCCAGGCTTTTAGAATTCTCCAGCCAAATAAATATCTATGTCATTGATATTGCGTATTTTATTATTTTTACCATGCCTTTTAATCCCAATAAAAATCGAAGCATAATCCGGGTTCAAAATGTAGGCATTATTAATGTTATTTAACTCATACGAATTTATTTTCCTTTTTCTGCCAATTACACTTTTTGTTTATTTTCAAATTGGCAGATACAACCAATATATTGCTGCTGCTTGGTTGGGTGCGTCCTCCTTATTCTTCTATGGTTGGTGGAACCCAAAATATGTCATGCTACTCTTGGCCTCAATTTTGTTTAATTATTACTTGGGCATATTTCTCACTGGTTGTCATGCAACACGAAAAAATCCACATAAAATTATTGCCCTTTCTTTCGGAGTTACCGCAAATCTTCTTCTTTTATGTTATTTTAAATATTTCAACTTTTTTGTTAGTACGCTAAACTCAACCATTGGCTTGGATTACGAAATTAGTTCAATCATTCTACCGCTTGGAATATCATTTTTTACCTTTACCCAGATCGCTTTTTTGGTAGACGCATCAAGTGGCTTGGCTTATGAGTCTAATATCATACACTATATTTTATTTGTTACTTATTTCCCCCACCTAATAGCCGGACCGATATTACATCATAAGGAAATGATGCCTCAATTTGATAGGCCTAGTATTTATCGCTTTAGCTACCAGAGCCTGTCTATTGGGATGACTATTTTCATAATAGGACTGTTTAAAAAGGTGATGCTAGCTGATGAAATGGTAAAATACGTTAAACCAGTATTTGAATCCACCGCACATGGAAATCATGTTTCCTTTAAGGAAAGTTGGGGAAGTGCCTTATCCTATACGCTGCAACTTTATTTTGATTTTTCAGGATATTCAGATATGGCCATTGGAATCTCTAGGATGTTCGGTGTAAAACTTCCTATAAACTTTAATTCCCCCTACAAATCTGTAAATATTATCGAATTTTGGCGACGTTGGCATATGACGCTTTCTAGGTTTTTGCGAGATTACCTTTACATTCCTTTGGGGGGTAATCGAAAGGGAAGTATTAGACGATATGTAAACTTAATGTTGACAATGACTCTTGGAGGTTTATGGCACGGTGCGGGATGGACGTTTGTAATTTGGGGGGTATTACATGGAATTTATCTTGTCATCAACAATGTATGGCATGGGTTTCGACATTGGCTTGGTCATGATCTAAGCAAGTCAACTTTATTCGGTAGATTGTTTGGTGGTTTTATTACGTTCATAGCCGTTGTATTCGCTTGGGTCTTTTTTCGGGCAGACAATCTACAGGCTGGGCTATCAATTACGAAATCAATGCTTGGTTTAAACGGTTTTGAATTTACCGGTAGATTCCAGCTTTCAATGATTGCAAAATTACTTGTAATCGCATGGATATTTCCGAACACTCAGCAATTCATGGCTAAATATGAACCTGCTTTATCTATTCACGAAAATGATGTCGGTACTACCAGAAAATGGTTTGAGTGGTATCCAAACTGGATTTGGCTGATTATTATTTTCATTTTAGCATCACAATCCTTGGTTGTAACCTTGCTTCAGGGTGATGAAGCGAGCGAATTCTTGTATTTCCAATTTTAATTATGGATATCTTCAAGCGTTATACAATCTGGCTGTTTTCCCTTCTTGTCATAGAAATTACTCTAATTTTATCAACCTGCCTATATCTACAGCCTGTCATAGGTGATACTACCCGCTTGGGTGGATATTCTGAAAACGATTTTGGATGGAATAAGCCACAAAAGGTTTTTAGTGAACCAGCTAACCATCTACAGGATGTTTATGATCATTATGTTGATGTTTTGGTGCTGGGTGACTCTTTTTCGTTTGGAGGGGTTCTTGGAATGATGAACTTTCCATGGCAAACCTTTTTAACTGCTGAAACTGGCTTGTCAGTTTCCACCATCAGTCATTATACAACCAAAACAAAACCCCCTAGTTACAATCCAAGCTTGCTTCCAGCTATAGTCCAAAGTGAAACATTTCAAAAAAGTCCCCCTAAAGTTTTTGTACTTGAAGTCGTTGAACGCCAATTAAATAAACTACCTGAGGTAAAAGGTGACTGCAAGGCAACTAATAAAATAATATATGGCATAAATATTTTGTTTAAACCAATTCAAGGAATGACTCCAACGCTTGATGCTTTCCGACCTAAAATACGTCCACCGTTAAAAGAGCAGCTTGATTTCGCACTTAAATATTGGGAAACATTATTATTATTGAATGTTGAAGACAATCCAGCATTTCTTTTTGATTTGACTACTCCAAATCTCTTTTCAAACACAAGAAGTCAAACCTTGTTAGTTTATGAAGGTGACGTTGAAAAGAAAAACTGGGATGGTAATTTGATTGCCAGTATAAAATGTAAATTAATTAATATGCAGAATATTGTACAAGCGAATGGCAAAACACTTTTTGTTGTGATGATAGCCCCTGATAAACTTACAGCCTACTCCCCATTTTTACGGGATGTCTCCGTTGCAAAATATACTGCAATTCAGCAAATTGCTTCAGAACGATCATTGCATATGCCTCGTTTTGATCTACCGTTACAGTCTGCCATCAATAGCGGAATGGTCGATGTCTATTTGTCCAATGACACGCATTGGGCAAGCAAAGGCCAGCAGATCGCGGCAGAGACATTAAAAAAATATCTCATTGAATTTTCAGGAGATTGAGATTATTGGCATATCCTTATACATTTATTCAAGTTATTTTAGATTCACAATGTCATAATTTCTATATGTAATCTGGATTCTTTGTGTTATTTAATTCTTATGGTTTTATTTTTGTCTTTCTACCTTTTACGCTGCTGGTTTTTTTTGCCTTAGGAAGGCAAAGTTCCCGACTTGCATCATTATGGCTGACAGCAGCATCTTTTTTGTTTTATGGCTGGTGGAATCCAAAATATGTAGCTCTGCTCATTCTGTCAATTATTTTTAATTATGTCATTGGAATGAACCTAGCCAAATCATATGGAAGCGGTCATCTTATAAAGAATTTCAGGTTGTTAGTTGTAGGCATATCAGCAAATCTATTACTTTTGGCTTATTATAAATACACAAATTTTTTCCTAGCCAATGTAAATGCTGTGTTTGAAACTAGGTTTAGCATACAGGAAATTATTTTGCCAATAGGGATTTCATTTTATACGTTCACTCAAATTGCATTTCTGGTGGATGCTTCGCGAGGACTGGCTAGGGAATATGATTTTGTCCATTATTGCCTTTTTGTTACTTATTTTCCACATTTAATTGCCGGACCCGTTCTGCATCATAAGGAAATGATGCCACAATTTTCAAGTTCTCAAACTTACCGATTCGATTACGACAATATGGCCATTGGTATATCCATATTCTTCTTTGGTTTATTTAAAAAGTTAGTTCTGGCAGACAACGCTTCAGGTTATTCCACTCCTGTGTTTGATGCCGCCGCCAAAGGAGTGGATGTCGCAACTCTTGAAGCTTGGGGAGGGGCATTGTGCTATGCTTTCCAACTTTATTATGATTTTTCCGGATATACGGACATGGCTATTGGTTCATCAAGAATGTTTGGTGTGAAATTGCCTATAAATTTCTTTTCACCCTACAAGGCTACTAACATAATTGATTTTTGGCGACGCTGGCATATAACCCTATCCAGATTTTTAAGAGATTATTTGTATATTCCGATGGGTGGGAACCGCAGGGGTAAATTAAGACGTTATGTCCACCTCATGATTACTATGTTGTTAGGTGGTCTGTGGCATGGGGCAAATTGGACATTCATGATTTGGGGTTGCCTTCATGGCATCTATTTAATCATCAATCATGTTTGGCAAAGTTTTCGAGGCTGGCTTGGCTATGATTTAAACAATTCCTCACTGATCTATCGTATGTCTTGTCGCTGTATAACATTTATTTTTGTAGTGTTCGCTTGGGTCTTTTTCCGATCCAACTCGTTACAGGCTGCCATTATTTTTATCAAAGGAATGCTCGGATTTAATGGCACATCGCTACCACTCGGATGGTTAGAGGATTCTGAACAAAATATTTTCATTCAATGGTTGTTATCGATAGGATGTAAACCGGCATTAAACGATATGTTATTTGAAGGTGGGAACGAAGTGTGGTTGATTGGTATTTTGCTATTTATTTCTTGGTTTTTACCCAACACAAGTGAAATCTTCTTAAATGATCGACTTAAATCGAATGCCTATTGGCAGTGGCAACCCACTAAAACATGGTTAGCCATAACTATAGGCGTTGGATTTTTTGCTATTTTGTCAATATCTGATATGAGTGAATTTATATATTTCCAGTTTTAATCCTGATGACAACTAAAACATATACAAATTCTGTTATTTATGGATTGCTGTTTCTTTTGTTATTAACAGTTGTAATCAACAGAGTAGTTGATCCATTCTGGTATTACAGAGATATATCAATCAATGGGTTTAATGCTGTCAAAACAGAATTCCATTCTTATGAAGATCAAATAAAACCTATAATTGTTAAAGAAATACGCCCAGAAATAATGATATTCAGCAACTCATACTTTGAAATTGGTTTTAATCCATTGCATCTTGGGTTGACGGATAATGGAAGGAGGCGTAGCTATAATTTTGGAATTGCTGCTGCTAGTTGGGATAAGGTTTATTGCAATGTTATTTTCGCGTTGGATAACACAAACCTTAAAACAGTTGTCATTGGTATTAAACCAGGACCGTTGTCTGCAGTTGATTGTACCATGCAACATAAAAACATAGGGAACATTGAACAAAAGACCCTGCTAATATCTTTTGACGCATTGCGGGGCTCATTTAATACCATAAGACATCAATATAGAACACCGACACATACTATAGAGGGTATGCTTTTCTATCATAGAAACAATGGCTCACAAATTGAGCAGGTCTTCAAGTTTTATTTGCAAAGACTTGTTAAATCAGCAACAAATCAAACTTGTAAAATACCAAGTTCAACAGACTATCACCAATGGTCTTATCCTAAAAATGATGAGGACATGGCAGGTTTAAAGAAAATTTTGGAGTTGCTTGTAAACCGAAATGTTCAAGTTAAACTGGTAACTTATCCTAACCATGCGCTATGGATGGAGTCAATAATGAGTTGTGGAGATACTATAGGACGATGGCATTCATTGTATCAAATTTCTACCGTTGTTGAGGGGATTAATAAAAACAAGCATTTAGTTGAATTATGGGATTTTCAAGGAACATCGGACTTTCTCACTGAAAGGATTAAAAATAACCATGTTAAGTACTGGCAGGATCATGGTCATTTCAACTATGAAATGGGCGACGTGATGCTTGATGTTATTTTTAATAATAAAAGAACTCAAATTATTGATTCAAGTGATGAATTTGGCATACTATTAACTCCTAATAGGGTAGTTGAACGATATTATAGTTTCTTTGAAAAACGGAAGGAGTTTATTATACAAAACCCTTGGTTTTATGAAGACTTGGGAAATTTTATTAAATAACTTCTTATTCTATTGCCATTATTTACGAAAATACTAGAATGCATATAGGTAATTACCAACTTGAAGGCCGTATCATCTTAGCCCCTATGGCAGGTGTCACAGACAGGCCTTTTCGTATTTTATGCCGCCGTTTTGGTGCTTCGTTGGCGGTTTCTGAAATGATCAGTGCGAACCCGAATTTGCAATCTACGCGAAAAACTTTGTTGCGTATTGACCATGCTGGCGAACCTGAGCCAAGAATTATCCAAATACTGGGTGCCTGCCCGCAACTAATGGCTGAGGCAGCGAAACTGAATGTGGGTAGGGGTGCGCAAATCATCGATATAAACATGGGCTGCCCCGCAAAAAAGGTGTGTAATGTGGCTGCGGGTTCTGCGTTGTTGAGGGATGAAAAACGTGTAAAAATAATTTTGGAGGCGGTGGTAAAGGCGGTGGATGTGCCTGTAACACTGAAACTACGGACTGGATGGGGCCTAGCCAGCCGTAATGCGGTGAATATTGCAAAAATAGCGGAATGTTGTGGCATCCAAGCGGTGACTATTCATGGGCGCACCCGTGCTTGCGGCTTTTCTGGCAAAGCCGAATACAATACAATAGCTGAGACGAAATTGGCCGTGAAGATTCCAGTGATTGCCAATGGCGACATTGACTCGCCTGCGAAGGCCAAACATGTGCTTGAGCATACCGGTGCCGATGCGCTGATGATCGGTCGTGCAGCCCTCGGAAAACCATGGTTGTTTAAGGAAATTAATGACAGCCTTGATTTAGGCTTGGAAAGAACTCAGATCACTGTGCATGAACTGTTAGATATCATGATTGAACATTTATCCGAATTATATGCTTTTTACGGTGAGTACGCAGGGGTGCGTATTGCCCGCAAGCACATCGGTTGGTATGTGAATAGTTTTGATGAAGTTAAATCCAAAGGTTTATCACCCATTTTTGCGGCAGATAATGCAGAAAAGCAAATTAGCATGGTAAAAAAGTTATTTCAACATAATCTTAGAGAAAATCCAACATGAATGTCAATGACGTGGATAACCCCATGGATGGCTTTATTAGTAACCCTTCACCAAACCAGCACTTGTTACTTAGCGAACATGTGCGCCTTGCGGTTAAGGATTACGTATCCAGGCTTGATGGCGAGGAAATTTCCAATCTATATAACATGGTTATTAACGAGGTTGAACGTCCCCTGATCCAGACCGTTTTGGAACTGTGTGGAAACAACCAAAGCAAGGCCGCGCAAATGCTGGGATTAAGCCGCAGCACCTTGCGTAAGAAACTCTCCATCTACGGCCCGATGTAAACCGAAGTCCTTTTTTCCTTCCTCCTGACCGTGCATGGAAGCCAAGTGTCAATCATCCTGAGTACTATCATGAGTAATAAGATATCCCGAGCATTATTAAGCGTTTCAGATAAAAGCGGTATCGTCGATTTTGCCCGATCCCTCTCCGCTTTGGGTGTGGAAATCCTGTCATCTGGCGGAACCGCCAAGCTGCTGTTTGGAAATGGCATTCCTGCCATCGAAGTCTCCGATTACACGGGCTTTCCGGAAATGATGGACGGTCGCGTCAAGACCTTGCACCCAAAGATACACGGAGGGATATTGGGGCGGCGCGGCATTGACGAAGATATTATGGAGACTCATGGCATTAAACCAATCGATTTGGTGGTGGTAAACCTCTATCCTTTTGAGGCCACCGTTGCCAAGCCAGATTGCGATTTGGAAACGGCCATTGAAAATATCGATATCGGTGGCCCTGCCCTGATCCGGGCCGCAGCCAAGAATCATAGCGCGGTGGGAGTGATTGTCGATTCGGCAGATTACGAAAGCGTGATTGCCGAATTACAGTCCGGCGATGGGTCGTTATCTCACTCTACCCGTTTCAGACTCGCCGCCAAGAGTTTTGCCCATACCTCAAAATACGATGCCGCCGTTGCAGAATACTTGGGAAAACGTGTTGAAGGTTTAGAAGGATTCCCTGAACACCTGTTGCTAAGATTCTCCCTCGCCCAAAGTATGCGTTATGGCGAAAACCCTCATCAAAAAGCCGCGTTTTATGTCGAACCAAACGCACCACAAGGTTGCATTGCTTCTGCCCGCCAACTACAGGGCAAGGAATTATCCTACAACAATATTGCCGATGCCGACGCGGCACTGGAATGCGTCAAGAGCTTCGAAGGTCTGCCCACTTGCGTAATTGTGAAACATGCCAATCCGTGCGGCATAGCCCAAGCGGGGAATTTACTGGAGGCATATGATCGTGCTTACGCCACCGACCCGACTTCGGCTTTTGGCGGCATCATCGCCTTCAACCAAGCGCTGGATGCAGCCACGGCGAAGGCCATCATTGACCGCCAGTTCGTCGAAGTCATCATTGCGCCGGGCATCGCAGCCGAAGCCCTGCAAATTCTGGCAGCCAAGCAGAATGTGCGGGTGTTGGATTGTGGTCAGTGGCCGGTTTTGGCCACACAGGCTTTTGATTTCAAGCGCGTGGTCGGCGGTTTGCTAGTGCAGGACAGGGATGACGGGCGCATCACCCGCGACGACCTGCGCATTGTGACGAAACGGGCACCGACGGAACAGGAAATCATCGACCTGTTGTTTGCCTGGAAGACCTGCAAGTTCGTCAAATCCAATGCCATCGTCTATGCCAAGGACCGCCAAACAATTGGCATTGGCGCGGGGCAGATGAGCCGGGTTTATTCCGCCCGCATTGCCGCCATCAAAGCTGCCGATGAAGGTCTGGAGGTCAAGGGTTCGGTGGTGGCCTCCGATGCCTTCTTCCCGTTCCGCGATGGCGTGGACTCGGCTGCCGCAGTCGGTGTCACCGCTGTCATCCAGCCGGGCGGTTCAGTGCGTGATGCGGAGGTCATCGCCGCTGCCGACGTGCATGGTTTGGCGATGGTGTTTACCGGGATGAGGCATTTTAGGCATTAAGATTCTCAAAAGTTCACCACAATCAACATGTAGAAATATAGAGTAGACTTATGGGAAGAAAAAACGAGACATGGCGTGATTCTGCGATTCATGAAAATTACGACCCTAATGATCATGGTGAATACGTTGAAGGTCAAGTATTTGTAGGGATGGCTTTTGATGTAGCCAGCGAAATATCAGATACGTATCAAGCAATTCGTAGAGCGTGTCTCCAAGTTGGATTGAACGCACATAGAGTTGATGAACAGCTTGGCTCTGGCCCAATTTCAAACCGTATACTCCGTGGTATTGAGCAAGCCGAATTCATGATTTTTGATCTGACTATCGAACGCCCTAATGTTTACTACGAAATTGGTTATGCACACGGAGTCGGCAACCGCCCAGAAGAAATTTTACTGATCGCTAAGAATGGAACGATATTGCACTTTGATGTTGCCCATCTTGCAGTTGTATTTTTTGATTCAGCAACTGATTTGGAAAGAAAATTGCCAGCACATTTGAAGCGTATGATTGTGGAAACTCGATGAAGTTTTTTATTGCATACCTTGTGCGGATTGTTTTTACATGGTTATCTCAATAACTTGTTTTGATTAATTAATCTTAGGAATCCTAATTATGCCTAATCTGTGTGATCGCATTATCTTAAATCCAGAAATCCGTAGCGGAAAGCCAACAATCCGGGGTACACGTATTACCGTGACAGATATACTGGAATATCTTGCCGGGGGGATGAGTGAGAAGGATATTTTGGCAGATTTTCCCGATCTTAGCCTAGAGGATATTCGGGCTGTTCTGGCATTTGCCGCAGAACGTGAACGGCGGCTGTTTTCGGTATAATGAAGCTTCTTTTCGACGAGAACCTTTCTTTTCGCTTGGCCTATGCTTTACAAGGCATTTACCCTCACTCCACCCATGTGCGGGATGTAGGTTTGTTGGGCGCAGAGGATAAACGTATCTGGACATACGCCATACAACAGGGTTTTATCCTCGTTTCCAAAGACACTGACTTTTATCAGCGAAGCCTTTTATATGGCGCTCCGCCAAAAGTCATTTGGCTACGTGTTGGCAATGCTCCGACCTCAAGCATTATTGCTTTATTGCGTGAACGCTATGTGCTTGTCCGCCGCTTTGCCGATGACGAGGGTTCTTCAATTCTTCCTCTCTGCCTTGCCTAAACCATTAGGTTACCAAGTGCAACTTGATCCTCTAAGCAATCTTTTCTCCGACACCGAGCTCTGCGTCAAATGCGGCTTGTGCCTGCCGCATTGCCCCACCTATGGCAAAACCTTGGACGAAAACGAATCGCCGCGCGGACGGCTAAGTTTGATCCAGGCTTGGGCGGCGGGCCAGCTTGAGGCAAGCCCAAAACTACTGGGACATGTGGACAACTGCCTGTTGTGCCGCTCATGCGAGTCGGCCTGTCCCGCCAATGTGCCTTATGGTCGGTTGGTGGACAATTTTCGCGCAGCCACCGCTGACACCTTGGTTAAACCCCTATCTGCCAGAGTGAAAACTGCTGCGGTTGGCCGTATGTTGCAAAGCCCAAAACTACAGCGCTGGTCTGGCCCGGTGCGGGGCGTGTTGACCAAGACTGGCCTGATGCAAGCGACGGGGTTTGCCGATCTTGCGGCTGGACTGCCCGCGCCGTTTGAGCATGTCCGCTGGCAGGGTTTTCATCCCGCGCCAGGCGAGGAAAGGGCCAAGGTGGCGCTGTTCTTGGGTTGCACGGCTGAGTTGGCCGATGCCGAAACTGTCACGGCTGCCATCAGATTGTTGACCCGGCTCGGCGTTGGCGTCACCGTCCCACCGGGCCAAGGCTGTTGTGGAGGCATGGCCTTGCATAACGGGGACGATGAAGTCTTTGCCAAAATGCAGCGGAATAACCAAGGGGTTTTTAATGCCAGCGCCGTCGATGCCATCCTCACCCTTGCCAGCGGTTGCGGAGCGGTATTGAAGGAATATGAAGCACAAACATTTACTGGAAAAATTAAGGATATATCCTGCTTTCTTGTCGGACATGCCTGGCCTGAAAATGTGAGCCTTGAACCACTTCAGGCGAAAATCCTTGTCCATTCCCCATGCTCACTAAAAAATGTTCTGAAATCCGACCGCCACCCCCAGGCGCTATTGCGGCGGATACCTAATCTTCAAGTTGAGTTGCTGACTAATGCGCCCAATTGCTGCGGTGCGGCAGGTACTTATTTTCTGGATCACCCGGACATGGCGCATGCGTTACGCGAGGATATTTTGCAAAATATTGCGGCAAGCTTGCCTGACTTCGTTGCCACCTCCAACGTCGGCTGTGCCATGCATCTGCGGGCGGGATTGAAACAGCGTGGAATGGGCCATGTCCAAGTGCTGCATCCGCTGGTGTTGTTGGAGCGGCAACTGCGGACAGCTTGACAGGTGGTGGAGTAGATTAATTCTTTTGCGTGACGGCAAGCGAAAATGGTTTTACGCAAACACTAACGCCTTGCTCTTACGTTGCGCCGTTGCGCCGTTGCGCCGTTGCGTGAAACATTCTTTTATCCGATTACCTCATATCACCATGCAAACTATAGAATCCATCCCTCTTTTACGCGAAACTGTCCAGCTTTGGCGCATGGCCGGTGAAACCGTCGCCTTCGTACCCACCATGGGCAACCTCCATGCCGGGCATCTGTGTCTGGTGGAAGAGGCCAAGCAATATGCCGACCGGGTGGTGGTGAGTATTTTTGTCAATCCCACCCAGTTTAGCGCGGGGGAGGATTTCGCAGCCTATCCGCGAACACCGGAAGACGATGCGGAGAAGCTGCGTAAAGCAGGTACTGATTTACTGTTTTTGCCACGGGCCGAGGAAGTTTATGCCAAAGGCGATATCACCTTTGTCGAGGTTCCGGGAATTTCCGACGATTTATGCGGCAAGTTCCGCCCCGGCCATTTCCGGGGAGTGGCCACTGTGGTGTGCAAGTTGTTCAACATGGTGCAGCCCGATGTGGCTTTGTTTGGCGAGAAGGACTGGCAGCAACTGACAGTGATCCGTCGTATGGTTGCCGACTTGAACTTAGCCTTGCGAATTGTCGGCATCCCCACCGTGCGCGACCCAAGCGGTCTGGCGATGAGTTCGCGCAATGCTTATCTGAGCGATGATGAAAAACGACGTGCTGCTGCGCTACACCGATGCCTGTTGGCTTCCACTTCAATGCTGGAAGCGGGGGTGCGCGACTATGCGGCCATTGAGGCGGCACAGGCTGAAACATTGCGCGGCGAAGGTTTCCGGGTGGATTATTTTGCCATCAGACGGCTTGATGATTTGGCCGAGCCGGCAGCCAATGATTGCAAATGGGTGGTTCTTGTTGCAGCTTGGCTGGGGCGGGCGAGGCTGATAGATAATATTAGCTTAAGCTTATGATCCTGCATCAAACAATCCGTTTACCCGTCCTTTTGCATAGCTTTCATTGCCAGGCTTATGCCATTGGGGCATAATCCAAAGCTCTTTGTGCCTGACATCAAGGTTAATCCATGCAAACCACCCTATTGAAAGCCAAGTTACACAGGGCGCGCGTTACCCATTCGGAGCTGGAATATGAAGGCTCCTGCGCCATAGACGGCTATCTGTTGGATAATGCGGGCATCAGGGAATACGAACAAATCCACATCTACAACGTCAACAACGGGGCGCGTTTCACCACCTATGCCATTCGCGCACAGGAAGGCTCGGGGATTGTTTCGATCAACGGCGCGGCAGCCCGCCATGCTGCGGTCAATGACATCATCATCATCTGCGCTTACGCGATTCTCAACCAGGCCGAGTTGTCGAGCCACCAGCCCACGCTGATTTATGTGAACGAACACAATAAGATCGTCCGCACGGGCCATGCCATTCCCGTCCAGGCCGCCTAATGCGCGAAAAGGCCGAAAGAGTTTATTCCGAAGCGGAAATCGCCCAACGGCTGGTTGAGGAGTTGCCGCACTGGTATTACGAAAACGGTTGGATACGCCGCAAATACCGGACTAGCGGATGGAAGGCGACCTTGATGGTGGTCAATACGATTGGGCATTTGGCCGAAGCGGCCTGGCATCATCCGGATTTGACGGTGTCATACGCCTTTGTTGTCGTCAAGCTTGTGACCCATTCCGCCAAAGGCATCACCGACAAGGATTTTCTGTTGGCGAAAAAAATCGAGTCGGTGATCCAGTGGGACGCATCAACAGAAAGCGGCGGGGCGCTGGAAGGAACCCCGGACGATCAGCGGTTCAAGTACATCAAATATGACCGCTGAATCCATAGGTGATTATCGGGAAATAAAATCCCCGTCGTAGGGTGTGTCCTGCAGGGCGCTTTGGCGGCCTAAAGGCCACCCTCCGGGGGGTGTGGACGTTCCCGTAAATGTCATCAAGGGAGCGTTAGCAGCAATCTCTTTGCTTCTTCGCGGAGTTTTCTCCGGTTTAGCAAAAAGCCCAGCTTGCTGCCCCCACACTGCCGCCAAAGCCAAGCAGAACGAATTCCCGCCAATAGCAAAGCCCTGATTTTATTGGCGAGGGCGGGATTTTCCAAATGTGCCGGCTCACCCATTACCATCACTCTCGGATTGATCCGGCTAATGTTGTCCTGGTAAATATCGGCAATGTTGGTCATTACATTTTCGTGGGTCACGCCGAAGTGTGCCGCTTGGACGGTGGATCTTTCCATGCCGGTGCGAATGGCTTTTTGCATGGAATCCTGCCCCCGGAACTTTCCTTCAATGTACACGAGGGCCGCCGCATAGCGCGCCAACTCAGTATCCACCGACGCGGACGGCCCCAACTGCCTTTCCAGCAGGGCGAAGCCGTTCTTAAGCTTTTCCAAGCCGCCATACACCTCGGGTACGTCATCGGCGTTGATTTTCAATAGGCTGGAAATGCAGGTTTCGAAGTCGTCGGCATCGGTCGTGCCGGCCTTGGCAAGGTTGCGCACCGCTTGTACGGCTTGGCTTAAGCCAGCCAGGGCAATGGTTTGGTTAGTCAGGTTTTTTATCATGGCAAACGGATTTTCCTCTACAGTCCCTTCGATTGTATTTGACAGCGTTGCCTTTTGCCAAGGCAACAGGATATTTTTCTGCGTTTTTGCGGATTTTTTCTTCCACCGCCTGATCCAGGTTGATTTCCAGCAGATCGGCCAGGCGCAGTAAATAAATCATCACATCGGCGATTTCCTCTTCGACCCTCGCATAGTCGGTTGGGTTCTCGGCAAGACGACGGGACTCCTCCTCCTTTAGCCATTGGAAGGGTTCCAGCAGCTCCGCCGCTTCCACCGCAAGTGCGGTGGCAATGTTCTTGGGACTGTGGAATTGCTCCCATTCGCGCTCTTGGGCGAACTCCCGCAGCCTTTTTTGCACTGACTTGATATCCATGAACGACTCCATATATCGAACGTATGTTTTTTTATTCGCCCGGAATAGGCGAGAATATGCACCTATGGTAAAGAATCCAATGAGTGGCGGAATGCTTGTGCAATGCGACAACCCAAGCCCGCCCTTATTATCCTTAAAAATTGTTCGTGCGTGAGGGTTAAAAACGTGGATAGTTTGATTAAAGACCTACAAAAGACCATTGAGGCTCTGGAAACCCTAAGCGATAGGCCAGCGACGGCGGGGGAACAGATCGACGAACTGCTCGACCAATTGTTCCAGCAGAAGATCGATTTAGTGAATGCATCGGTGAATGTTTCTTCCCAGCCGTTTCAACAGGCTTCCCAAGCCATGAAACAGGCCGCAAGCAAGGCTACCCGAGCCGTCAAGGAGCCGGCGCGGGCCGATGAGATGGCCAAGGCGGTTGCCGATGCAATCACCCTGCTGGCAAATCTTCTGGACGGCATGCCCCCCATTAGTTGAAGAGGCTGACAGGTGAGGATTCTGTTGATTTATGCCGATGCTTCCTCGGCGTGGCAGGCTGTCGCGAGACGTGTGGAATGAAAGACTGCCCCTGCCCTTGCGGATCACCGGGGATGTTTTCCGAATGCTGCGGACCCATCCTGTCGGGTAAGCGCCGCGCCGGGACTGCATTGGTTCTGATGCGTTCGCGCTATACGGCTTACTGCCTGCAGGACGGGGATTACTTGCGGAATACTTGGCATCGGCATACCCGGCCCGGTACGCTGGATTTTTATGGCGATGACACCGAATGGTTGGGATTGGAAGTTATGCGCCAGGAGGCAGGCGGTGCGGAGGATGCCGAAGGGGTTGTGGAGTTTGTCGCACTGCATCGGCAAGGCGGTGCAGTGCGGCGTTTTCGTGAGTGTAGCCGTTTTGTCAAGGAATCGGGCGAGTGGCTCTATCTGGATGGGGCTGTCCAGACCGAACCGAAGCCGGGCCGTAACGATCCCTGTTGGTGCGGCAGTGGGAGGAAATACAAGAAATGTTGTGGAGCAGCCGTAAACACGCCCACTAGGAGTAGTGTAGGTAGTTGACCGAAAATGTTTTAACCCTTGCAGTAGGGCGATTGTCCCGGTTGAGCCACCCCTGCGATTGTGGAAAATGTAAAAAAACTTATGAACACCTGCTTATGAATCAATCCAAGTATGAACGTTGCCCTCCCATCGGCGCGGAAGTCTACGAACGCCTAAGCGCCAGGGTGGGGCGTTGCCACGTCGATCTGCGGCTCGGGATCGAGCATGACCGGGAGACGCGGGTTTTTGGCCAAGGCCGCAGCTTTTTTCACATCGAAAACTGGTATTCCATCCACGGCCTCATCCGCTATGCGCTAAGGCTATGCCTGCTGCATGGACGGGGTCAAAGCAATGCACGGCGCATTCGGGTTCGTCACAATGAATTTGTGTTTGAACGCCTACCCGAAGCCTTCGATGGCTTCAAGCTGCTCCACATCAGCGACCTGCACTTGGATATCGCCGAGGGGATGGCCGAGGCACACATTGATGCCGTGCAGCGGGCTGGGGCTTATGACGTGTGCGTGATGACCGGCGATTACCGGAACAAGACGTTTGGACCTTACCGGCGCGCACTGGAGGCGATGGGCCGGGTTTGCGAACAAATCCCCGTCCCGGTATATGCCGTTTTGGGCAATCACGACACCATACGGATGGCTTCCGGCCTGGAAGACTTGGGGGTGCGGATGTTGCTGAACGAAGCGATGCCAATCACCAAGGGCACAGCCGCGATCTGGCTGGCCGGGATAGACGATCCCCATTATTACCGCGCCGACAATTTGGAGAAGGCGACTGACCCGATTCCAGCCGATGCGGTATCGATCCTGTTGTCCCATTCCCCGGAAGTCTACCGACAGGCCACCTATGCGCGTTTTGATGCGATGTTATGCGGGCATACCCACGGCGGGCAGATCTGCCTGCCCGGTGGCATCCCCGTCATGCTCAATGCCAACGCACCTCGCGCCTTTTGCAATGGCCCCTGGGCCTACCATGGTCTGCAAGGGTATACTTCGGCGGGTTCCGGGTCGTGCATTGTCGATGTGCGCCTGAATTGCCTGCCGGAAATCACCGTGCATACCTTGCGCAGGGGTAGCCCAGCCGGATAACCGAATTAGCGGATGTTAAACAGCGAGAGTGTCAATAGGGCTGTTTGCGGATATTGAGCCGATAAAGAACCCTTGAGATTGCCAGCTCCATTACAAAAAATGCAGCGGCAAGCCAAAGCACATGGAAATAACTTAGGTGCAGTCCCGCTTTTAGCCATAGCAAGGGGAAAAGCGCCTCAGGAATTTGATCCAATCCCAATGCCATGCCACTGGACGGGATGCCCAGCCTACGTTTGACAAAGCTGGAAAACAGATCCCCTGCCATTGCCAACGCCCCGGCCACCAAGCCAATGAGGGATCCCATGCCCAGCAGATAGGCGGCGGCAGTGCTGGCTAGCAAGGCACCCGCTATTCCCCGCCAAGTCTTTGAAGGCCCCAAGACGGGTTGCCGGCCAAGCCAAACCCAGCCAAAGTCCACTGGCCAGTCAAACCGCCTGTCCAGCAACTTGTGCAGAATGATTGGCGCACCGTTGGCGACGGACAGTAGTAGCAAAATTTTAAATGAAAGCACGGGTAAGCCCTCCTAACAGTGCCAAACTTCCGGGCCGAAGAAATAAAATTGATTTATATCCCATGGCATGATGACTTATGATATTTTGCCGAAACAATAAAACGATAGGCGCAAGTGGCGCTATTTTTCTTATGCTGTGGTGCTGGGGTGAAAGTCTAACACTTCATGGCATTAATTTTACCGGAGACGCTGATGTACGGCATGGTCAATAAAGCGGTTGAGGAAAAGGAATCCACCTCCCGTTACGACTGGGCCTACATCCGCCGCACCGCACTCGGGCATAAAGGCAAACTGGTGAAGGCCAATGTCATCGCCATTTTCGCCACCCTTGCCTCCGTGCCGATCCCCTTATTGATGCCGCTATTGGTGGACGAAGTGCTGCTGGGACATCCTGGCGTCTCAGTGCAGTTTCTGAACAGCCTGACCCCGCCCGAATGGCACGAACCCTTGCTGTATATTCTTTCGGTGCTTGGGCTGACACTGCTGCTGCGCCTAATCAGCATCTTGCTCAGCGTTTGGCAAACCCAACAGTTTACTTTGGTGTCCAAAGACATCACCTTCCGCATCCGCTCGGCGCTGATTCGGCGGCTTGAGCGGATATCCATGGCCGAGTATGAGGGTTTGGGCAGTGGCAAGGTCATCACCCACTTAGTCACCGACCTGGAAACCATCGATGCCTTCATCGGCGGGGCGGTGGCGAGGTTGCTCGTTGCCGTGCTGTCCATTATCGGCGTCGCCGCCATTCTGCTGTGGATGCACTGGCAATTGGCCTTGTTCATCTTGCTTCTGAACCCGGTGGTGATTTATTTGACGGGAGTGATGGGCAAACGGGTGAAGCATCTGAAGCAGCAGGAAAACTCTGCCATGGAAGCATTTCAACAGGCTTTGGGCGAAACTTTGGAGGCCATCCACCAAATTCGCGCCGCCAACCGGGAAAAGCATTACTTAGGCCGCTTACTGGATCAGGCGCGGAGCGTGAGCGAGAGCGCTGCGGCGTTTTCCTGGAAATCAGATGCCGCCAACCGCTTGAGCTTCACGATATTCTTGGGCGGTGTCGAAATATTCCGCGCCGTCGCCATGTTCATGGTGATTTATTCCGGCTTGAGCATCGGTCAGATGATGGCAGTGTTCAGTTATTTATGGTTTATGATGGTCCCAGTCCAAGAAGTGCTTAACATTCAGTATGCCTTTTCCGGGGCTAAAGGCGCTTTGGAGCGGATCAACCGCTTGCTGGAACTGAAACTTGAGCCCCGCTACGCGCATAAGACCGACCCTTTCACCGGGAAACGCACGGTGGGTGTCGCCGTCGAAGATTTGTATTTTTCCTACCCCAACGGTTCCGAGGTGTTGCAAGGTGTCAGCTTGGACATTCAGCCGGGCGAAAAGATTGGCATCGTCGGCGCCAGTGGCGGCGGCAAATCCACGCTGATTCAAGCACTGATCGGGCTTTACCCGCCGAGTGCGGGAATGATTTACTTCGATGGCGTTCCGATGACGGACATCGGCCTGGATGTGGTGCGGGAAAACGTCGCGACAGTCTTGCAGCACCCCGCCCTGTTCAATGACACGGTGCGCGCCAACCTGACCTTGGGCCGCGAAGCCGATGATGCCACACTGTGGCGGGCTTTGGGCATTGCGCAACTGGAAGGGACTGTCAGGGACACCTCCGACGGTCTGGATACCCTGGTGGGGCGATCCGGCATGAGGCTTTCCGGCGGGCAGCGGCAGCGTTTGGCCATCGCACGGATGATACTGGCGAATCCAAGTGTGGTGGTCTTTGACGAGGCGACCTCGGCCTTGGACAGCGAGACTGAAGCAAATCTGCATCAGGCTTTGCAGAAATTCCTCGTTGGCAGGACAACCATCATCGTCGCCCATCGCCTCAGCGCGATCCGCCATGCCGACCGGGTATTCGTGTTCGAGGACGGCATTATCAGCGAGCAGGGCGTGCATGAAGAATTGATGGCGCAAGGGGGCTTGTATGCGAGGCTATATGGGGGGCATTGAAGGGGGCAATACTATTACACCTAGGTTCTAAGGCTATCTTGTGTCAAAATTACAATTGCACGGTCAATTGCTTTCGTGGGAGCGGTTTTTAACTGCGACAGATGACCGTGGCAGCGCTTGAAAAGCGCCCCACAACACCCATGAGCCAACCCAAATCACAATCCTAAAACCCGTGTCCTACGACCTCCACACCCATTCCACTGCCTCCGATGGCGCGTATGCCCCCGCCGAACTGATCCGCCAAGCCCATGCTGCCGGAGTGACGCATCTGGCCTTGACTGACCACGATAGCACCGACGGGCTGATTGCGGCCCAGGCCGAAGCAACCGAATGTGGCCTTACATTAATTCCCGCCGTGGAAATCTCCACCTCTTGGCATGGCAAATCTGTGCATATCGTCGGCCTTGCCATTGACCCGGACAAACCGGAATTGCAGCAAGGCTTGGCCCGCTTGCAATCCCAGCGCATGGCAAGGGCAGAGGAAATGGGCCGAAGTTTGGCAAAGAGGGGAATCGAGGGGGGCTTTGAGGCGGCGCGGGCACTGGCCGGGGGCGGCATGATTACCCGCACCCACTTCGCCCGGTTTCTTGCCAGTCAAGGTTTGGCGACCACGGTGCGGGCTGTGTTCGACCAGTATTTGGTACAGGGCAAACCCGGTTACGTCCATACCGAATGGGTAGGCTTGGAGGATGCCGTGGGTTGGATCAAAAGCGCGGGCGGCATCGCCGTGGTCGCCCATCCGCAGCGTTACAAACTCACCGGCAGTTGGTTGCGCCGCTTATTGATCGAGTTCAAGGAAGCCGGTGGTGAAGCGCTGGAGGTGGTCGCCGGGAACGCCAGTCTAGGCGACATCCAATCCTCCGCCACCGCCGCCCGCCGCCATGAACTACTGGCCTCGGTGGGATCGGATTTTCACAGCCCCGATAGTTGCTGGCTGAAATTGGGGCACCTGCAAGAATTGCCAAAGGACCTCACCCCGGTTTGGAGCCTTTGGAATGACTGATGCCATCACCCGTTGCGCGTGGTCCTGCCGGACTGAAGAAGAGCGGGATTATCACGACAAGGAATGGGGCGTACCCCTGCATGACGATAATAAGTTGTTTGAATTTATCGTGCTGGAAGGGGCGCAAGCGGGCTTGAGCTGGATCACCATCCTAAAGAAGCGCGAGAGCTACCGCGCTGCATTCGATGGCTTTGCCCCCGCAATCGTCGCCGGGTACAACCAGGCGAAAATTCTCGAATTGATGGGAAATCCCGGCATCGTCCGCAACCGCCTGAAAATCGAGTCCGCCGTAACCAACGCCCGTGGTTTTCTGACTATTCAAGAAGAATTCGGCAGTTTCGATGCGTATATGTGGCGTTTCGTCAATGGCAAACCCATCCACAACGCCTGGAGGGATTACAGCGAGGCACCCCCGCAAACCAAAGAATCCGCAGCGATGAGCAAGGATTTAAGAAAACGCGGCTTCAAATTTGTAGGCCCAACCATCTGCTATGCCCATATGCAAGCGGTGGGCATGGTTAACGACCATGCGGTGGATTGTTTCCGTTGGCGGGAGTTGGGTGGAGTTAGCCTTTAATAATTTTTTGAGAAGCGAGCCCACAGCCTGTCGCATGGGTGGATGCATGTATGCCGACACCCACCAATTCGCCCTATTCATATCCTGCCTCGCTAGACAGACAACTAGAACAAAGATATAAATTGCACATGATCCGTTCATTTTGTTGTAAAGACACTGAGGCTTTGTACCTAGGAAATTGCCCCAATCGCTGGCAGGCATTACGCAGTAGGGCCGAGAGGAAACTTGCATTGTTGGACGCTGCTGTTACGATTGATTTTTTACGCTCCCCTCCGGGAAACCGTTTGGAAAAATTGAGCGGAGACCGGTTAGGGTATTACAGCATCCGCATCAACGATCAATGGCGATTATGCTTTCGTTTCGAACATAGTGATGCGTATGATGTCGAAATAGTGGATTACCATTGAGAATTGAACAATGACTATGAATAAAATGCGCCCAATTCATCCTGGCGAAATATTACGCGAAGAATATCTAGTGCCATTAGGTTTGTCTGTAGACAATTTGGCACAAGCTTTGGATTTAAGCCCGGTTTGTATTAATGAGATTTTAGAGGAACATCGCGGCCTCACTGGAGACACTGCCTTACGCTTGGCCCAATATTTTGGCACTGATGCACAATCTTGGATGAATTTGCAGTTGGGTTATGATTTGCGGAAAGCAGAACTGGAGGTCGGTGAACTCATAAGATCAAAGATCAAACCGCGTCAAACTGATTCTGTGGCCCATAAATTCCAGTGAGATAATTGTAATAGCGAAGCATATAGTGCCTAATGGGAAAAATCAACATTTGACGCAGACTGGAAAGGCAAAGCTCGACGCTTTGTCAGTCAAAGCAAGCTTTGACGATCCAGCGTGGGAATCAGATGGAAAACATGAGCAAACCACGGAAGACACGGATCACACGGAAGTAAAGCATTTTTTCAATGTCTTCCGTGCTTTCCGTGGTTCTAGCTTTTTCTTCCCTTGGGCCTTAATCGGCGCTCATGGATTGCCGCCCCTACTCACGATTATCCGCGCCGCCGTGCTTTCGTGCCAAGCCAACCCGCGCCACCCGCCAACAGCAACCAAATTATGCTAGGTTCTGGCACAACACCCGAGAGTCCGACATCGCCGGTACGAACGGCCCAACTATAGTACTCAGGATCGGAAAATGCGCCGGGCCACTGCATGCCATCCCGAGTTCGGAAGACCCACACAATACCGCTAGAGCGTAAAGTACCCGACCAGTAATGCGTGTTATCATCAAATGCAATAATATTACTAAAAAAGTTATAATTTGCATTGTGTGTGCTGATAATTGACTGCCCCGCCACGCCACCAAGCTCATTATAAAACAAATGCCCAAGATCGCTTCCAGTGCAGTTAAATCCACCGTAGTAATCATTGCTGGGACCTTGATTGCTACAACTCGTATCTGGTATAAGCGTAGTCGGCAAGCGCCAATCGGTGAATCCGCCGACATTCAGGCTGGAGACCCAGGCTTTGGCGGTCGTCCAGTTCATCAAGCCATCGGCATCGTAACCCGAGGTCTTGGCGTAGTTGGCATCTGCCAGCCATGTGATATTACAGTCGGTGTCATAGACGACCGTGCCGTTAAGTTTGGAGATTAGTCCAGCAGAGGAAGTGGTGGCGAAGCCTAAACCCGCCGCCAGAAGTAAAGCGGTTAGAACGCAATTATGCTTTGGTTGGTTGGTTGGTTGGTTGGTGAAATTTTCATGGTTACCCTTGTATTGTCAACCCTTGCCAAGCCCGTCTATCCTGAAACCGCCCCATCCCAACAACAGCAATGGGGATTCAACCAGCGGCTTGTCTACCAAGAGTGTTATTTTCAATGACCCGGATCTGTTTCCTTGCAGTCCGCAAGTGGGACAATATCTCAAAACCCCATTAACTGCAACTGCCAATAAATTTGAATGCTTGCATCTGCCCGGATGAAACCGGTTTTTCCAATGTAAGGCGGACACAGGGTCGTGATCCGCCTCGAAACCAAAGCAAAAGAAAGCCTCACGCAACGACGCAAAGGCGCAACTTAAAGCGGCTTTACGTTCGTTGCGCCTTTGCGTCGTTGCGTAAAACCATTTTTTATTATTCATGCCAAAATGAGAATTGCCGCAACACAATTGTTTGGTGCGTAACATCAATAATTAATTTACAATCTTTGCCATGTTTGACATAAAACCGCTGAATGGTTGATTTGCCCACCCCCCACATTTTTACGGATCATCATCATTCTCGCGAACAATCCACCAAGACATTACGCATGAATTGGAAAACTCCCGTCCTAGCATCCCTTCTATTGTTAGCAAGCCTACCGGTTGCAGCGATACAAATCGACCCCTTGCCAGAAAGGATTCGCCAGATGGCAATGGTATACGAGCATGGCCGGGGCGTGAAGCAGGACATGAAGCAAGCTTATCGTCTGTATTGCAAATCGGCCCTGACGGGAGATGCCATATCCGCCTATAGCATCGGCTTTATGTATTTTAATGGGCGGGGATTGCCGCGCAACCTCGGCATGGCGGTATATTGGTTTAGAAAGGCCGCAGTTGCCGGCGATGCATTTTCCTGGCGCATGGCCTACCGTTTCCGCGACGTTGTTCCAGCGGAAGACCCTTCATGCCAAGAAGATGCAAAATTATCCACACCCGCCATAAACCATGCCGAAGCCCCAAACCACAATCCCAACCGGGATATTGTCGCTGAATGGGTCAACCAGATCGCTCCCGTTTATTCGATTGACCCGGCCTTGGTAATGGCCGTGATCCAAGCTGAATCTGCCTACAACCCAGGGGCATTATCCCCAAAGCACGCCCAAGGGTTGATGCAATTGATCCCTTCCACCGCAAAGCGCTTTGGTGTAAAGGATCCGTGGAACCCGATGGAGAATATCAAAGGGGGTGTCGCCTACCTAAGTTGGTTGTTGCGCCATTTTTCCGGCAACGTGGAATGGACGCTGGCTGCCTATAATGCCGGTGAAAATGCGGTGGACCGCCACCAAGGCGTGCCTCCCTACCAAGAGACCAAAGCCTACGTCAAAAAGATACTGGCCCATTATCCTAAAACCACCCATCCGATACCTCCGCTACCTTCGGAACACCCGACCGATGCCGGGTAAGGCCGATTTTGGTGTTAATCGTAGGATGGGCCTGTCAGGGCATGATTAGCATTGCTGAATGGGAATTGCCAACAAGTTGGGGGAAAACGAGTGGGGGGCTTGAATCATTCTGGTAGAATGCATGAGTCCATCCACCTGCCTGAACCCGCCATGACACAGCAAGTCCTGATCACCCTGACTGTCCCCCCTTCCGTAGAGGAAAGCGTGGTGGACTGGCTATTGCAATTCAATGACCACTCAGGCTTTACCAGCCAACGGGCGAACGGTCATTCCAGCCGTTTGGAAGGGCTAAACCTAGCCGAGCAGGTTGCAGGCAGGAAAGAACACGTTCGCTTTCAGATGCACATCCCGTCCGACGACCTCCCCAGGTTCATGGATGCACTCAGAAAAGATTTCGACGGCGTGGGTTTGCACTTTTGGGTTACCCCGCTCATGGAAGTGGGACACGTTTGACTTCCAGATTAGCCAATTGAAAAACCTAGTTTCCCAAGACGGCGAACTGTTTTACCTGGCCGATTTCCTATCCCCGCCTGACGCCGTGGAATGTTTTGCACGTCTTCGGGACGAATTGGATTGGCAGCAGGAAGTGGCCACCGTTGTCGGGCGGCGGGTTCCCGTCCCGCGTTTGGTATGCTGGTACGGGGACGAGGGCGCGGTCTATCAGTATTCTGGCCTGACCCATTATCCGCAAGCGTGGACAGAAACCCTGTTTGGCCTTAAGCAATCCATGGAAAACGCCAGCGGCCACGGTTTCAATAGTGTGCTAGGCAATCTCTACCGCGACGGGCGGGACTCCATGGGCTGGCATGCCGACCGGGAAAAAGTGCTTGGGGTTAAGCCTTTCATCGCCTCGCTGAGCCTGGGCGCGGAAAGGCTGTTTAAGATGCGCCACAATAAAACCGGCGAAACGCTGGATATCCCTCTCGCCAGCGGCAGTTTGTTGTTAATGGGTGGCTCGCTCCAGCACCATTGGCGGCATTGCGTGCCGAAATCCCGGCAACCCCTATCGGCCCGGATTAACCTCACATTCCGCAACATCATCAACCAAGGGTTAAGCAACCGATGATTTCACACAAACGAACCTATACAAAACCATGAGCAAACGCCGGCAGCAAAACTTCTTGCATAAACCTTCCCTGCTGACTGTTAGCCTGATGTGCCTCGGCTTGGCGGACACTGTGCTGGCAGCCGATACGCATTGTACCAACCAAGAGACCATCGAATTCAATTGTTCAACCGGAAAAAAAATACTCTCGGTATGCGCGTCCAAAGATCTGTCAACGGCGAAGGGTTACATGCAATACCGTTTCGGAGCCAAAGGCACACCTGAAATTCAAGTGCCTGCCGTCCAGAATCATCCCAATCCCCTAGTGCAATCCGGCACACTTTCATTCTCCGGTGGCGGTGGCGCGTATTTGCGATTTCTGAAAGGAGACTTCCGCTATGTGGTCTACACCGCCACTGGCAAGGATTGGGGCAAGAAGGCGGGCGTTGCGGTGGAAGAAGGGGACAAATTGCTCGCCAACATCAAGTGCAAAGGCCCTGCACAAAGCACAATCGGGCCGAAGTTGTTTGAACAGGCCGGACTGCCCGCCTCCGACAAAGCCTTCCAGTTGCCCTAAGGCCATGGGCAGCGCACAAGAACTCCTCTGCCAGGTCGATGAAGACGACCGCATCATCGGGCCCTGCCTTCGTGGTGAAGCGCATAGGCTGGGGCTGCGACACCGTTCCGTGCATATCTTGGTTTTCAATCCTGAAGGCGAGCTGTACCTGCAAAAACGTTCAAGCACCAAAGATGTCAATCCCGGGCTTTGGGATACCTCCGCCGCCGGCCATGTGGACTTTGGCGAGAGTTACGACGATAGCGCCCGGCGCGAATTGGCGGAGGAGTTAGGCATTGAAATTGAGTCCACCGAAATATTAAAGCCGCTATTCAAGCTGGAAGCCAGCGCGGACACCGGTTGGGAATTCGTCCAAGTCTACCAACTGACCCATAGCGGGGAATTGCGCCCTGAACCGACGGAAATCATAGAAGGCCGCTGGTTCGGCTTGACTGAATTGGAAAACTGGATCATACGCGGCGGCGATGGCATCACGCTATCCTTCCAAATCTTGTGGTCGCGGTTTTGCAGCATTTGAGTTCGGGGTTTAAGGACATTTACGAGAATGTCCTTACCCGTAGGATGGCCTTCAGGCCACCAAAGCGCACTGAAGGACACCCTACAGGGGGTATTCTTTATCGAAAATCAACTAAGGGATAGGGCGAAATCCGACTGGATGCCCTTTGCATGCCGAACATAAAATCAACATCACCCGGAGATTCCCAATATGACCGCCTGCTTTGCCAAGCCTCGCCTCCGCAACTTAAGCGTGTTTCCCAGGGCGAAGCCGATTATTTTCCGCGCTAGCCGTTTGGCCCAGGCCATTCGCCTAGGTCTTGCCCTGGTCGCAACTAATTCAGTCCTGCCCGCGCAGGCTGTCATTAACTGCCCAGTCCAATCGCCTCAGACTATAACGGGTGCCGAAACCTTGAACTCGGCCTGTGACTTAGAGGGTGGGGGTAGCATCAATGTGCAGGGTGGGGGCAGCATCACCATCACCAATACCGGCGCAATGACAGGCGCCGGCACGCTGAACAATTCTGGCGCACTCAATATCGAGGCGGGTGGCAGCTTAGTCAGCTACTCTGGTGGCATCAACAATGCCGGTAGTCTCGTCAATGATGGCGGCTTGGGAACCTACAAAGGCACGATAAGCAATACCGGAACCCTGACCAACAATTACGCGCTGGCAAATTCGTATGGTTCGTTAACCAATCACACGGGTGCCACACTGACGAATAATGGACTACTTTACAATGAAAAAAATGCCGGGATGGTGAATCAAGCGGGTGCTATTCTAACCAACAACTGGGTATTGACCAATTATAGTAGTTCGTTAAGCAATGCGGGCGGGCTAACCAATCAGGCAGGAGGCTATCTGACTAATGATGGCGGTTCCAGCCTGACCAACACGGGTTCATTGGAAAACTCAGGCACTTTGAACAATGCAGGGTATGTGGACAATGTTGGGACAGTGACCAACCAAGCGGGAGGGACGCTGACGAATACCGGTGCCTTTTTCAATGAGTCAGGGGGTACGCTCGCCAACAAGGCGGGTGCCACCGTCAACAATCACTACGGGATATACAACTATTCGGGCGCCACTTTCACCAATGCAGGGACAATCAACAACGTATCTTACGGTGATATATTCAACCTCTTCGGTGCCACTTTCACCAATACAGGTATCTTGAACACCGGCACATTGAACAATCAAACGTACTCTGGAACAGTGTACACAGAAGGCATGCTGACCAATGAGGGTACGCTTGACAATGTCGCCACGGTCGAAATCGACACCCCTGGAAGCATTGAAGGCGCGGGTACTTTCACCCAGACCAGCGGGATCACAAAAGTAAACGGCTTGCTGCAACAGCCGGTGATTGACATTCAAGGCGGCGAGCTACTCGGTGAAGGCACGATATTGGGCTCCATCACCCTCGGCAGTGCTGCGAAGCTTAATCCCGGCTTCGGTTTCGGCAAACTCACAGTGGACGGCGGCATCGTTTTCAACGGTTCGCTGCTTGTCGACATTGCGGGCATTGCTGCGGACAAGTATGATTTGCTGGATGCCTATGGCGGGGCGGTCAATTTCGGTGTCGGCAGCCTCATCACCATCAACCTAGACAGTTTATTCGCCCCTGAGGGTGGCATGGCGTGGGACTTCCTGCTGTCCGACAACCCCTTCCTTGGATTGGGCAACGCCAAGTATCAAGTCAACGGGCTGAATTCGTCCATGGACTACATGATTAGGGAAGTCGAAAGGGGCGGACGCCATGCGCTGGAATTTACCGTGCCAGAACCTGGCAGCCTTGCGCTTTTCGGCCTCGGGGGGCTACTGATGATGCGTAGGCGAAGCAGCTAGGCAATTTAACGTTTGGGGATGAATTTGGATTGAGAAACCTTATTGAATGGATGCCGAAGAATGGGAATCAGCCAAATCAGCATAATTTGCCTGAAACAATGATTGTACTCGACCGACTGGCCTACAATCGTTTAACATCCCTAGCGATCAAACTTACGTCGTCCGAGCGTGTCAAAAACGCTGCAAAACCCACACTCGCCAGCTTTTTTTGGACAGATCGCCAATCGAAACTTTATAGGAGACACGCCCAGCCATGTTCATCTTCCGTTTTGCCTTGCTCGTACTTTTGCCGGTCAATTGCTGGGCCAGTGAAGCGGGCGCAAAGTTGCCTATTGATCTGACCCAACACTGGATCGGCTATGCCTCCATGGCCGTCTTTTTCATTGCCTATGTGTTGGCGATGATGGAAGAATCCACCATGCTGCGCAAGTCCAAGCCCATGGTCTTTGCCGCCAGCTTAATTTGGGTATTAATCGCTTCCCATTATGTCTCCCACGGTCTTGAAGAGGAGTCCGGGCGCGCCTTCCGGGCTACCCTGGAAGGCTACGCGGAACTGTTCCTGTTCATCTTGGTGTCGATGACTTACCTCAATGCGATGGAACAGCGCGGAGTGTTCGACAATCTTCGCATTTGGCTGCTTAGCAAGGGCTTTGGCTACCGGAAACTGTTCTGGATCACCGGGATTCAGTCCTTCTTTCTGTCTTCGATGTTCAACAACCTGACCACCGCTTTGCTGATGGGGGCCGTGGTGATGGCCATGGCCAAGGACAACCGGCGGTTCATTTCCATCGCCTGCGTGAACATCGTGGTCGCCACCAATGCGGGCGGGTCTTTCAGCCCGTTCGGCGACATAACCACGCTACTGGTGTGGCAGAAGGGTGTTGTCCCGTTCGCCCATTTCTTCAGCCTACTGCTCCCCTCCCTCGTCAATTTTCTGGTTCCCGCCGCCATCATGCACTTTTGGGTGCCGAAGGAGTTTCCCAAGTCGGCGGGTGAACCCCGACCGTTGCAGCATGGGGCTTTGGGTATCATCGTCATGTTCTTGCTGACCATCGTCACCTCGGTGTGCTTCGAGAATTTCTTGGGGCTTCCGCCCGCCGCCGGTATGTTGGCCGGGCTTACCTACCTTAGTTTTTACTTTTTCTACCTCTACAAGGTGCGTGTCGGCGACCATCGTTTTAAGGGCATGGTCAAGGAGACAAAGGAGGCAATGGCAAGGCAGGCTGTGGCTTCACCTTTCCAAGCGGTCGAAACCAAACAACACTTCGATGTTTTTCACAGTGTAGCCCATTTGGAGTGGGACACGCTGCTGTACTTCTACGGTGTCATGGTGGGTGTTGGGGGTTTGAGTTTCATCGGCTACCTGACGCTGGCATCGAAGTACCTCTACACCGACCTTAACCCCACCTTCGCCAATATTCTGGTGGGCATCGTATCGGCTTTCATCGACAACGGCACGATCATGTATGCCGTGTTGACGATGGCCCCTAAGATATCGGAAGGACAATGGTTACTGGTGACACTGACTGCCGGGGTGGGCGGAAGCCTGTTGGCGATTGGCTCGGCTGCGGGCGTGGGGCTTTTGGGCCAGACTAAAGGCGCTTACTCATTCGTCTCGCATCTGAAATGGACACCCGTCATTGCCTTGGGTTTTGCAGCCAGCATCTTCGCGCATTTCCTGATTAATGACCGTTTCTTCTGAGCATCACGGATTCGGTGCATTACGCCATTCCAATTTTAGTTTTTTTCTGCTTGCCCGTTTTTGCGCCACCCTTGCCGTGCAAATGCAAGGCGTGGCGGTGGGCTGGCAGGTCTACTCCCTATCCGGCAATCCGCTTGATTTGGGATTGATCGGGCTGGCGCAATTCCTGCCCTTCTCCATCTTAGTTTTAGTCGCCGGGCAACTTGCCGACCGCGCCGACCGCAGGGCCATCCTGTTTCTGTGTTACGCGGTGGAATGCTTGTGCGGAATCCTTTTGCTCAGTTTCACCGCGACCGTGCAACAGGCGGTTTGGCCGGTGTTCGCGGTGATGGCGCTGTATGGCTCGGCGCGGGCTTTCATGATGCCCACAGCCCAAGCCATGATGCCCAACTTGGTGCCGCCGGAAGTTTTCGCCAACGCGGTGGCACTGAATTCCTCCAGTTTTCAGATCGCCATCCTCACCGGGCCTGCCGTGGGTGGGTTGCTTTATATGCTTGGGCCTGAGGTGGTGTACTTCACCGTTGCCAGCTTGTTGCTGATCTCTCAGATTTTGCTGTTATTCGTCCGCGTCGAACGGCGGGCGGCGAGCAGTAGACCGGCTTCGTGGCGCACTTTCGTGGAAGGCTTGCATTTCGTCTGGGGAAAACCTGTCGTGCTGGGGGCGATTTCTTTGGATTTGTTCGCCGTGCTGTTTGGCGGGGCGACCGCGTTGTTGCCCGCCGTCGCCAGTGACATTTTACAGGTGGGCCCGGCCGAACTTGGCCTGCTGCGCACTGCCCCTGGCCTGGGCGCGGCCCTGACCGCATTGACGCTGGCATTTTTCCCCATTTCACGCCGTGTCGGGCGCTGGATGTTCGATGGCGTCGCCTTGTTCGGCGTGGCCACGATCCTGTTCGGCCTGTCGGAAAATCTTTATCTGTCTCTCGCCGCCCTGGCACTGCTTGGGGGCGGCGATATGGTCAGCGTGTACATCCGGCAAATGTTAGTCCAGTTGGAAACCCCGGATGCGATCCGGGGCCGGGTCAGCGCGGTGAACTCGGTGTTCATCGGTGCATCGAACGAACTGGGCGAATTCGAATCCGGGCTGGCGGCCGCCTGGTTGGGCGTCGCGCCTTCCATCATCGCCGGCGGGTTTGCCACCGTGGTGGTCGCCCTGTTCTGGGTGCGCGGTTTTCCCGCGTTGCGAAACATGGATTATTTTCCTCACCCAAGGCGTTGAGCCATGGAATGCGGCGACAAGTCGCCGCATTCCATAAGCCCAAGGCTATTCGATGATGACCAAATCCCCGCGACGGATCAAGCCGGTGGACACCACTCTGGCGTACACGCCAATGCTCGGGAGCGCCTTGCCGGCGAATGGCACATGCACCCGGTTTTGCGCTATGCCCTTGCTGAAAATGCCGTTGTCTTTCGGCAAGTCGCCTTGGGCGAGTGTGGGCATGACGCAACGCGGGCAAGGGTCGGTGATGTGTACCCGGACTGACTCGCCGATGCGTATGGTTTTGCCTACCCAGTCGTTTTCGACGAAACCTTCCATGCCGGTGGTGTCGATCACCAAGTTCGGGCGGAAGCGCCTGACCTCGAAGCGGCCTTGCGGATAGGACGCGCGCAATTGGTCAATGGAACTGGTCGTCAAAATATGCAGGGTGGAATAATCGAAAAACGTGCCGACCGGTGCGTCGCCGGCCATGGCAGCAAGAATGACCTCGTTGTCCTTTCCTTCGTTGTCGGGGCAATACTCCTCCAGAACGGGCGATTCCGGCGCGGATGCTTGCAGCGACACGGAACGCGACAAGGCGGCAGACAAGACTGCATCCACATCGGCCTGGTCACTGCGGACGATTTTACCGGAGGGAAGGGTGATCCAGACCGCTGGCAAGGTTCCATCCTCCGGCGGGGTTGCATAAGCGGCGCGGTAGGCAAAAAAATCAGGCCACTTTTTGGGGTTCTTGGCACTGACGACCTGCCCGGTTTCAACGTCCACCAAAGCGAAGGTGCGGTCGCCAACGACTCCTAGGTTATTGATTTCAGAGGCGTTGAGCTCTTCGCCCAGCATCGACTTGACCGGATAACGCCACAGCGTGGAAACGGAAATTGAGGAAGATTCTGACATGTTGGCTTACCTTTTGTTTGGTTTATTGTGAATGCCATTTTTTATGAGGAGCATATTACCGGTTTTGGGCAAGGAGGTAAACGCTGCTACCTTTAGTTCGTTTAAAAATGTGGCTATTGTGTCTATAATGGACAAAACAGCCGGGATATGATGAGTGGGTGCAAGCCAAAGTTGGCAATACTTTGAAAAACCTCAACTCAGGCAAAACCTCACTGAGCGAACATGACCCCGTAATGGAACGGGTTTGGCAGCGGGTGTTTGACAAAACCAAATCGACTTCCGCGTAAGCTTCTTCTTGCGCCCTTCAAATTGAAATGTTCCGAATCCATTGGACAGAAGAAGACGAAAAGGACTTTGCATCCATTCTGTCGTATTATCTCGAAAATGCCAGCTTTCGAGTCGCCAAATTGGTCTATGCACGAATCAAGGAAGAAGTCGAAACACTAAAAACATTCCCCGAACAAACTCGTATTGCGCTGGTTCCCAAGCTCCAGCTTCAAAGCCATTAACTTAAGGATTCTCGGAGCGCCAAGCCCCAGCTTGGCCTTGGGTTGGCCGACGCCAAGCTGGGGCTTGGCGCTCCATCAATGTCCGTTTTCGCATTCGAGGCAAAGC
>CAIODU010000129.1 GCA_903857165.1 uncultured Methylococcaceae bacterium
CGGCAACACCGGCCAGATCAACCAGGCCAGCCTCGCGCTGGTGGGCGTCCGCGCCTACGATGCCACCACCGTGTTCGCCGGGTCCACCTTCGGCACGGTCAACACCGGCGTCAACGGCGAGACCCTGACCGTCGGCGGCATCACCGCCAACGGCAGCGTGTCCAGCGCCAACGCCTCGGCCATCCCCTACGCGCTGACCACCGCCGGCCTGAGCCTGAACACCGTCGCGGGCAGCGGCAACGCCGCCAACTACCAGATCGCCGCCACCGGCAACACCGGCGTCATCAACCCGGCCAACATCATCCTGTCGGGTTTCCGAACCTATGACGGCACTGCCGACTTCGACACCACCACTTTTGGAAACAATGGCGAAATCACCACTGGCATCGGCCAAGAAACCTTACTCGTTTCGGGTGGCCCAGGTGCGGTGCCCAGCCGCAACGCCGGGCCCGCCCAAACCCTGACACCTGGAACCCTCGGTTTGGAAGACGGTGCCAACGGCGGGCTGGCCTCGAATTACCAGTTCGCCGCCTCCGGCCACACGGGCACCATCACTCCTGCCGATCTCTATTTGTTTGCCGCTGAAGATAAGAAGACTTATGACGGCACCACCAATTCCTCAGGTGTTGTCACCTACTCTGGTTTAATCGGCACTGATGACCTAAGCAACCTAAGCCAGAGTTTCGACAGCAAAAATGCCGGCCCAAGAATCATCAGCGTCAACCCAGGCTATACCATCAGTGACGGCAACGGAGGCAATAATTATCTGGTCACTCAGTTTGACGCAATCGGCCAAATTGATCAGGCCCCTCTTTTTGTCACCACCGAAAATATCTCGAAAACCTACGATAGCACCACCTCGGCCCCAGGAGGCACACCCATAGTCAATAACGGAACCCTCTTTCCCGGCGATAAAATGACTGGAGGCATTTACACCTACACGGATCCAAATTTCGGCATAGGCAATAAAACCGTCATCGTCAGTAATGTCACAGTCGGTGACGGCAGCAATAATAATAATTACGCAGTCACCTATGTCAACAACACAACCAGCTCAATTCTTAAAGCCATACTTACCATCAACCCGGATATTGCAAAAATTTATGACGGCAATGTAAACGCCTTCATCAACAACTTTGGTTTGAGCGGATTGGTTGACGGGCAAACTGTCTTGGTTTCTTATACGGATGCCCAATACAATAACCGGAATGTTGGAATTGACAAGCCGGTCACCATCAACGGAATAAGCCTAGCTAATGGAAGCAATGGGGGATTGGCGCAGAACTACACAATCTCGCCAGCGTCCATCGCCGATGCAAAAGGCGACATTTACCAAGCCAAGCTTAACTTAAACGCTTTGCGAGACACGAAGGATTACGACGGGAATACCATTTCCAAAAAAACCCCTTCGGTTTTTGGACTGGTGCCCGGTGATTTCGCCAGCAACCTGAGCCAACGTTTCGATAGCCCGTTATCGGGTATTCGCCAATTGTTCGTCAACCCTGGTTACGTTGTTAACGACGGCAACGGAGGCAACAACTATAGTTATACCGTCACCAGTGCGCCAGGCGAAATCTTGGCAGCACCGACGACTGGGGATACTGCCGGGGAAATCGAACCAAAATACGGGTATCGCTACCAATACAATACGTCCGGGGGACACCCATTGAAATTTAATCTGTCGGCGTTTTCCGAAGTGGCACAGAAACTGACTATCGTCGGCGGCGGCGTGAACATCGGCGAAGTAAGCAGCCTTGGCTTGGCCAGCAGTGGCAATGTTAACAACATCCAAGCCCGTGATGGCGATTGCCCGGCCAGAAACGAGTTGATCGTGGACGGGGAACGGAAAATATGCCAAAGCAGGGAATTGTACAAACAGGATGAAACGGAGGGGGCAACCACAATCACCGCCCCATGGCGGCCTCGGGCCTATTAGAGTCGCTGATGTAGGGCGGGCTTCAGGCAATGCTATTGAATTAAGGATTTTCCCGTTCGCCCTGAGCCTGTCGAAGGGTGATCGGAAAATATTAGCCTATTGATAATTAAGCCGTTCATGCTTCGACAGGCTCAGCACGAACGGCTTAATTCAACAGTATTGGCCTGAAGGGCCAGCCCTACAAAATCGAAAATCCAGTCACAAGGGCGTGCGCTGGGTGCTTTGACGGTGATCCCTTTGCATTTTCCTTATTTCCACCGGAGATGCCCTGCCAATTGACGACACTTTGTCGAAGACCCGATCAAACGCCAGCGTGGTATACGGCAAACTTTCACGGAGCCGGTCATAATCGCTATGATCGAACATTTTGGCAAAATCATCCCTGCTTAACGATGTTTTGGCATACAAAGCCTGATAGCCATTATTATCGATAACAAACTTCTCCAATAAGGGTTGGGCCAAGCGATTGTCAAAATTCGCTTTGCGTGGCGTTCCATAGGCACCGATATCCACATAGAGCACATCCACGTCACCGTCTTCAGTAGTATGCGGGTGAATTAAGCCGATATTGTCCGCACTGCCATAAACTGCCATAGGCGCAAGCCATAACGGGTAGATAGTGTAATGGTCGTCGAAATATTCAATGGCTTTTTTAAGATTGGCCATTGGCATGAGCATATCCTGAAGGACATAAGACTTTTCCCGCAGGTTCTTTGTCGTCTGGGTTTCAGTGTATTTAAGCAATTCAACCCTAGGTGGCAAAGCCCATCCCAACAGCCACCTGAAAACCGGATGGTTCCCAAACGTGATGATTTCCTCCATTGCCCAAAACAGGCTTCGCGTATGGCGGTGGTAATAATCCCTTAAAGGCAGGAATTCAACTCCCGCCGTCTTACTGCCAAGATAGGTTTCGACATGTTTGTAGAACCATGGCTGATACCATCGGCCTATGCAGTTTAAGTGTCCCTCAGGCTCTATTTTGTCGCAAAACTTGCCAAGCATGACAACGGCAGTTTCCTTGCCATACAGGATTGCTTCGACAAAATCGTTTTCTTCAGTGTTTCTGCTCGCACTTTCAAACTGGCCCACTAAATCATCAAGACTGTACACAGGTTGATATTCAATCCTGACATACTTGCTTGCCGGGATTATCTTCAATTCGGCGGCGACCAAAAAGCCAAGTGTGCCATGGCTCCAAGGGATCAAATGAAAAAGCTCTGTATTTTCCGAGCGGCTGCACCGAAGCAACTTCCCTTCCGCTGTCACAATTTCAAACGACTCGCAAATATATTGGAACAAACCGTATTTGTGGCTGCTGGTTTCCACGCCAAACCCCATGATCAGGCCGCCTACCGTCAGATTGTCCAACTCCGGCATGACCGGCAACGTCCAACCGCGTGGCAGCAAGTTGCGCGAAATTTGCCCCATGCTGACCAGCGGTTCCACTCTGACGACACCCCGTTGTTCGTCCATATCGAGAATGTCATGCATATCGATATGAATTTTACGATGGGTAAGCTTATATTTAGGCACCATTTCACTCATGGATTTCCAGCCTGACCGGGCGGTGCAGAGCTTTTCCTTGCAACCGTCCCTTTTCCATTCCTCGATTTGGCTCATCACCTTCCGCACTTTCAAGTCGTGCTGGGCCGGGGCGCTTTGCAGCGCAAATACAAGCCGGTTGCGAATGCCGATGTATGCGCCATACATAGCCGAGACAGGTAGCAGCACTACGGTGGCAAACAAGCCTCGATAATGGGTGAGGAGATACTCGAAAAACTCGGAACCCCCTTCTTCATCTTGGACGGAAGGCGTTTTGTCTGTTGACATCCCCTAAGCCTCCGCAAGTATCTCTTTCGGCTTATTTAAGCCTTGCAGATGAGCTTCCCATTTGCGGGCGGTCAGTTGCTGGAACAAAGGCACCACCGGGTTGAGTTCGATGGGCGGCGCATCCCAGTATTGATCGTAACCCTCTTGCTCGGCCTCCAAAGCAATGCCGTCTTCGGCAAGAAGTGGCTTTAACAACAGCGGGCGGGCTATCCACAATATCGCCTGGGTAAGCCATTTAGGCGTAGCCAGGGAAGTCTTCGGGATTATGAATGAATCGAAATAGAACAGGAAAAAAGCTCGCGTTGTACGTTCATCAATGGGCAGTACAAAACACCAATTTTTGATCTTTCCGTCCGTGTCCGACCATTGATAGGGGTATTCATAACAAAGGTTCATGGAACGGGTATTGATACGATTCCGGTCTATGAACATACCGGAAATTTTGCCGCCGCCCACGAAGGTGTCATAACTGAGAAAAACCCGATTTTCATCTGACTCGTAGTGTTTCAGTTTGGCATCGGTGAAGGGTTGATATTTGCGGTGCAGGAATGCATGGGCAAAATCGCAAATATTATCTATCACCATGGAGTGGTGGCTTTTCCAAGTGAAATCGGCGGTTACGGATGCCCAGGGGGCATCGCCTTCCAACTCGGGGATGGTGGGTATTGCCACTTGTTCGGCTTTAGCCGCATCGCCGGGGAAAACCCATATCAAACCGTAGCGGACAGCCAATGGATAAGTCCGTATTTGCTTTTTGATCAAGGCTTTGTCAAAACTGTCATGGGAGTAATCGGTTAGCCACCCTTCGCGATTGAAAGACCAGCCATGGTAAGCACACCGCAACTGGCAATTTTCCACGGCACCGTGGCTCAGTTTCAACTGACGGTGCGGGCAACGGTTTTGCACCGCCGCGAGTTGGCCGTCTTCCCCCCGGTATAGGGCCATCGAGGTGTTCCAAAACACCACCTCTTTCACCTGGCCTTTTTTGACAGCATTATCGTATTCGACAACGTACCAGCGATCAGGGTCCAAACCGGCGGCCCTAGATTTTTGCCGGAAGTTCGTAGCTTCCTCGAAGCTAGGGGGCTGTCTTGAAGCTGGATTGTTAGCACTATTCATTGCTTGGTCTCTCTCGTTTTTTAGGGCGGTTGTTGACTGGCATCAAGGAGTGCAAGGCTTGCTGCCTTGCGGGCATGGAGTCGCGGGGCAAGCCTGGTCGCCCCAAAATCAAACCTGATGGGAATCTCGAGTTAAAGGATGGATGAGTCCACGTTGCGCGAAATGTTCGTAGGCATCCCTGACCGCCGGGAACAGCCCGGTCGGTTGATAGCCAAGCTCCCGCTGGGCTTTGCCGTGGTCGGCGCGTCGCCGCATCCGCAATAATCGCACTGCCGCCGGGGTGAATCGCCTGGGCAGGTTGGGGAAAACCCGGTACCATGTTTTGTCGGCTAGTTCTGCCAGCACGGCCATCACTGGCGGGGGCAGCCTGAATTTCGGTAACGGAAGGCCGGTGACATCCCGAAACATGCCCAATAGCTCATCAACGCTGGCATAAGCGGTGCTGATAATATAATTCTGCCCGGACCGCCCCTTTTCCATAGCCAAAACATGGCCTTGCACGATGTCGTGGGTGGACACGAATTCAAACCCGCCGGGAATATAGGCCCGCAGTTGACCCTGGGCAAAGTCGATCAACACTTGCCCCATGCGTGAAGGCACATAATCATGCGGGCCGATGATGGCGCAGGACGTGGCAACCACCACATTGAGACCCTCGGCATGGGCCATCAAAGCCTCATGCACGACCAAATGCTTGGTGAAACCATAGGGCAGTTGGCGTTCAAACGGGTAAAACGGCATGTCCTCGTGGCTAGGTTTTTCCGCATCGTAGCCAATGGCACTGAGCGAGCCGGACACCACCACCTTTTCCACGCCGTGGCGACGCGCCGACTCCAGTACGTGCCGGGTGCCAAGGACATTGGTGTCAAAAATTTGGCGACGGTGTTTTGCATCGCCTTCTAGCGTGGAAACCAACGCGGCGCAATGGTACACATGGCTACAGCCGTTGACCGCCGCATCCACTGCCGCGCTGTCGCAAAGGTCCGCCGTGGCCCGTTCGACGTCAAGCCCCTCCAGCGAACGATGGTCATGCCCTGCCCGGATCATGACACGCACTTGCTCGCCATCGGCAAGCAGGCGGCGGACTAAATTGGCACCGAGGTGGCCGGTCGCGCCAGTCACTAGCGTTTTTCGTCCGATCATTCTGACACTCCCATAAGAGGGAAGTGGCGGACATTCAAATTGGACACTGATTTGGCACTAGGGCGTTTGAAAATGTTTTGAGGCATGCGGGTGACCGGGTTCATATAATAATCGGTTGATTTTAACATGAAGTCGTCAACTGCCGATATGCCGGGCGGGATATGCAGCAATTCCCATGTTGGTGAAAAAGCCCGTCATGTGGGGCGGGTTGCCATGGAAGCACTTTCATCCCCGAGGGTGTCAATACGCCTTTGACATGATTGTCAGGTGCGCATCCAGCCAAACTTGCCGATTGCTTTGGCCCTGTGTTGCTCGCAGCATTGAAGCTTATTTTCTGCGACAATAGGCAAAAACAACTGAACATAATGACATATCTAGCGCACACCGAAAACACCAATGGAATTCCGCACTTGCTCAGGGACCATTTGCATGATGTCGGCAAGTTGGCCCGCCATTTTGCGGAAAGGGGCTGTCCTGCATTAAGCGAAGTGGCGGACTGGGCAGGGTTGCTGCATGACCTTGGCAAATACCGCGAGGAGTTCCAGGACTATCTGCGAAAGCAACGGGAAAGCAGCACGGAAACCCACCACGCTGTTTATGGGGCGGCATTGGGAATGCAGCGCGAAAGCTATGGTTTGGCTTTTGCCATAGCCGGGCATCATGCCGGGCTGCACGACTTAGCTGATCTGCAAACGTTATTAGAAGGCTCGAAATACCAAGCAAACCAGCGTGTTCCACTACTATTGACCCGCTTCGAGCAGGAATTGCCAAAAGTTCCAGAGTCTATTGCCGACCCGGAATTCATTGAGAGTAGCCCTTACTCCGTAGAGTTTTATATTCGCGTGTTGTTTTCTTTGCTAATTGATGCCGACCGTCTTGATACTGAAGCGCATGGCTCGGGATTTTGCCGTCTGACACCCAAGCTTGATGCCCCCGGTTTGTTGCAACGCCTGATTGACGCAAAGGAAAGCAAATCCAGGGAAGGCGAACTCAATGCTTTGCGTAATCGCATTTTCCAACGCTGCCTGGACCAAGCCCAACAAGCCCCCGGCTTTTTCTCTTTGACGGTTCCAACGGGCGGGGGCAAGACCTTGGCGGGTATGGCATTCGCCTTGGCCCATGCCGCAAAACACCAACTGCGCCGCGTCATCGTCGTCATCCCGTATCTGTCCATCATCGAACAGAACGCCACACAGTATCGGCAAATCCTAGACCCAGACAATCTAGGCTTAGTCATCGAACACCATTCCGCCGCCAACGCCCCGGAAGACCCGGACGAAACCCGCCCCGCATCCCCATTTGAAAAGCATCCCTCTGAGTTTGCCGTGGAAAATTGGGATGCACCGATTATCGTTACAACCTCGGTGCAATTCATCGAAACCCTGTTTGCCAGCCGTACCTCGCGTTGCCGAAAGCTGCACAATATCGCCCGTTCCGTGGTGATCTTCGACGAAGTGCAAACCCTGCCTTCGCATTTGCTTAATCCCTTGCTCAATGTATTCCGTGAACTACAGGGAAATTATGGCACCAGTTTCGTCTTTTCGACGGCGACACAGCCCGCATTTCGTCACCGTTCATTGTCTTTGACCGAGGGCTTTGCGCCCAATGAAATCACGCCTATCATCGAAGATGCAGCAGCCAAAGAAATTTTTGAACGGCTCAACCGCGTTACTTTCAGTCTTCCACGTCGCGATGAAACACTGTCTTGGGATGAACTGGCCGATGGCATGGCTGACCGTGACCAAGCCTTATGTGTGGTCAATGTGCGCCGGCACGCTTTTGAATTGTGGGATAAATTGCGAGGGAAGTTTCCAGAGGACCAAAAAGCCAGCGTATTTCATCTGTCCTCGGCCATGTGCGCCCAACATCGGTTTGATAAACTCTGGGCGATTAGGGCTAGGCTGCATCATCGACTGCCTTGCCGCTTGGTTTCCACCCAATTAATCGAAGCCGGGGTTGACGTGGATTTCCCCGCCGTCTGGCGTTCGCTGGCCCCGCTTGATTCCATCGTACAGGCGGCGGGGCGCTGCAACCGGGAAAACCGCTTGCAAGATGATGCGGGCAATGCCAAGCTAGGCGAAGTGGTCGTGTTCATACCCGAAAAGCATAGCCTGCCGTCTGGCATCTACAAAACCGCCACGGGCTTGACTGCATTACTATTGGAAGGAATTGAAGCCAACGCGCTGACCACCAACCCTGCTTTGTTCGAGCTTTATTTTGACCAGCTTTATCAATCGGTGCAAACCGATGGCAAAGCGATTCAAGAAGAACGCGAAAAACTACATTTTCGCACGGTTGCCGGATTGGCGCATGTCATTGAAGATGACACTCAAGCGGTCATCGTGCCGTATGGTAAAGCAGTGACAATTATCCAAGACATCCGCAATCGACTCGTGGAAAAAGGCAAGCCTCGGATTGACCGCAACGACCTACGCAAGCTGCAACGCTATATGGTGAATTTGCATTCCCGCGATTTTAACCGCCTTCTACAACTCAATGCCATTCGCCCCTTATTGCCCAACCTTGATATATCCGTACTAGAAGAAGGTTGGTATCATTCCGAGCTTGGCATTCTTATTGACCAACGACCCACGGAGGATTTTCTAATATGAGCCAAAATCAAATCACCATTCGTGTTTGGGGCGATTATGCTTGTTTTACCCGCCCGGAAATGAAAGTGGAACGGGTCAGTTACCCCATCATGACACCCTCCGCAGCGAGAGGTGTACTGGAAGCTATTTTCTGGGAACCGGAAATCTATTATCTGATTGATGCCATCCACGCCATCCGTCGCGGCCGCTGGTTTTCTTTCCGGCGCAATGAAGTCATCAGCGTCATTAGCTTGGACAGCGCAAAAACTTGGATGAAATCCCCGGAAAAGACTTCCCCAATCCAAGCCGGTGGCGGTGCGCCCGATGGCACTCAGCGCAATATGCTGGCATTGCAAGAAGTCGAATATCTAATTACCGCTGAAATCCACCGATCAAAGCTAAACAGTAAGCATCCTGAAAAAACCTATCTTGAGGAAATCAAGCGGCGGGCAATAAGTGGTAAATGCTTCCATCGCCCTTATCTGGGTGTCCGCGAATTTGCCGCTGATTTTGAGTGGGAAGAAGAAGCTCAAGCCGCGCTGGAACGGCGTTCGGCGGAACTGGGCAAGAATTGCCAAAGCCTCTGGCCGGAGGAGGATTTAGGTTTAATGCTCTATGACGTGTTCGATCATGAGCAACGTAGCGAGGGCTTCCGCTGGCGTTCAGAAGCCGATTTGTTCGGCAAGAAATCCACAGTTAAATGGGAAGGAAAGCTAGTCAAGCCGGAAGCGGCATTTTTTCATGCACAAATCAAAGATGCCAAACTGGATTGCCATCCTGAGCGGGTTCGATTATTACGTAATCGAATCGTCGGGGGTTAGTCATGTTATTGCAACTGCTTAATGATTTCGCAGAGTCGCGCAAATTGTTGGATGATTTGGCTTTTTCGCCAAAGACAGTCCGATGGCTCGTTCCTTTGGATGGCGAGGGCAACCTAATTGGCTCAGGCCCAAGGGAAACCACAGGAGAAAAAAACCGTGGTTTGGCTTATTCCACCCCGCAAACTAGCCGCAATAAAAATGCGGGGGGCATTGGCGAGTTTTTAGCCGACAATCTGACCGGCATATTCGGCATTGACACTGACCCAGAAAAAGACATCGACAATGCTAAAAAGCGCAAGGATCGAGATGCCAACAATGTAGACAAATGCGTTGATTTCTGGCGGCAAATTCAAGAAGCATTTGAGGCTACCCAATGCACGGCTTTGCAAGCAGTATTGAAATTTCACGAGAAAAACCCTGTTTTGCCTTCTTTTCTCCGCTGGGGTGTCGCCGTTGAGTCAAAACCCAACGAAAAACCCGCATGGTGGTTGACCACGGCTTTAGGAACTGAAACCAAGCTTGGCCCGGATAATTTCAGCTTTGAAGTCGAAGGCTTTGACGGTTTGTTGATTAGCGATGAAACCATGTTACGCCCGTATTGGCGAGAAATTTATCAGAAGGAGATAAACGACAGAAACACTACCGCCAAACGTGGGATATGCTTGATTACCGGTAACACTGACACGCCTATTGCCGCAACCCATGGCCCGAAAATCAAAGGGGTTCCCAATACCCAATCTTTCGGTGCGGCGATTGTGTCTTTTGACAAGCCCGCGTTTACTTCCTATGGATTCGACCAGAGCCAAAATGCGCCAAGCTCGATTAAAGCCTCAACGGCCTATTGTTATGCGCTTAATTATTTGTTGAACCAAAACGACCATCATTTACGCATCGGCCAGACCAGCGCGTGTTTTTGGGCCAAGGAAACCCGGCAAGCATCCAGTCGCATATCCCAGATGTTCAACCGTCCGGACCCTGCCAGCATCAGAAGCTTTCTTGTACAGCCTTGGGCCGGATTGGATAAAGAATTGATTAAGAAAGATCAATTCTACAGTGTCACACTTTCCGGCAATGCGGGTCGGATTGTCGTCCGCCATTGGCTGCAAATTTCTTTGGATCAAGCCTTGGAAAACTTCGTTAAGTGGTTTCAAGACTTGGAGATAACCCCCTATGGCGATCCTAGCGTATACGCCAGCCCAAAGCACAAGGCTAAAGAAAAAGAAGAGGGGATGCCGCCCTTGGCTTTGTTCCGACTGGCGTGTGCCACTGTGAGGGATTCTAAGGATTTGCAACCCGAAACCTTGACCCAACTTTACCGCGCTGCGCTGGAAGGCACTCCGCCGCCCGTCATGCTACTCAAGCCGATATTAAACCGATTTCAAGTCGATCTCCCCAAACAGGGTTTGGGAATATTGACGAATCCCAGTCGGTTTGCCCTGCTGCGTTTAATCGTTAACCGTAATCGAAAGGAAGATGAACCCATGATAGAACCTCAAGTATTTGAAACCCACGATCCCGCCTATAATGCCGGTCGGCTGTTGGCAATATTGGATTCATTGCAACGCTCGGCACATGGCTCAAATTTTGACGGAGCCACCTTATCCGAGCGCTATTTCGCCTCCGCTTCGACGACTCCCAACTCCGCTTTTTCGTTATTGTGGAAGCTGCATTCCCATCATCTGAAAAAACTCCGCCAACAAGGCGACAAAGGCAGACGGGCAGCCAATCAAATCAAGAACTCCATTATTGAAACTGTCGCCTTATTCCACCCGGATAAGACGGGCGATGCCCCACAGCTTCCGCGCCATTTCAATTTGATTGAGCAGGGCCGCTTCGCCCTAGGTTTTTACCAACAAATGGCAGTGCGCAAAGCTGCCATTGATGAATATGTCCGCAAAAAGAAAGCCGGTGAAATCAAATCGGAAGGGAAAGACGACGAATTGGATTTGTTCACCAGCGAAGCAAACACAACCCAAGAATAATAGGAAATGACTATGAGCCAGAATGCACTGACCAACCGCCACGATTTTTTGATTTTGTTTGAAGTCACCAACGGCAACCCCAACGGCGACCCGGACACTGGCAATATGCCGCGTTTCGATCCCAACTCGAACAAGGGATTAGTTTCTGATGTGTGCCTAAAAAGGAAAATCAGAAACTATGTTGAATTACTACATCCCGCCCATGAGACAGAAGGAAGTGGATTTAACATTCTAATTAGGCAAGGCAACGTGATTGAAACCGAGCAAAATAAAGGGATAGAAGCAGCGAAAAAACAACATAAAGAGGACAAGGACAAACAAGCCGAAGCCGCAATGCGTTGGCTGTGCCGCGAATTTTTCGACGTGCGCACTTTCGGCGGTGTGCTTTCCACTGGGAATGATGTAATGAAAGGCTCCGCTTGGGGCCAAGTCCGCGGCCCGGTGCAATTCACCTTCGGTCAATCCTACGATCCCATCAACCCGTTGGAAATCACTATTACCCGCTGCGCCGTGACGAAAGAAGAGGACAAGGCCAAGGAGCGCACCATGGGCAGCAAATACATCGTCCCCTATGCGCTGTATGCCGCAAAAGGCTATGTCTCGCCCGCGTTTGCCGAGCGCACCGGCTTTACCCAAGCCGACCTCGACTTATTATTTGAAGCCTTGTTGAATATGTTCGAGCATGACCGCTCGGCGGCGCGGGGCGAAATGATAGTGCGTGGGCTTTATGACTTCGAGCATATTGGCACCCAACACGAAAACAACGCCGGACAAAACCAGCGCGAGGCCCGCCTAGGCTGCGCCCATGCCCATAAACTGTTTGAAGGCATTCAAGTTGCCTTGACCGAAGAGGCTAAATTAAGGGGTTTCCCCGAATCGTTTCAAGATTACATCATCACTTGCCCATGGAATAATGAAACTCTGCCTAATGGCGTGATTTTGCACAAACGGCACGAAAACCCATAGCCCAGATGGATTGCCAGCGTATTCCTGGGAACCGGGCCAGGCTAACCCCGCATTCCGAAAGTGCTACGCAGTCTTTCCCCCGGATTTCGCCAGAGGCTACATCCGGGCTATACTGGCTTAATCCGTTCTCGACACATATTGCCGCTAACTGTTTAGGAGGTTTTATAATGAACTGGAAAGGCCACATCACCGTTGACCCGGCCATTTTGGTCGGCAAGCCGATTATCAAAGGAACGCGCATATCAGTGGAACTGATCCTTGATCGGGTGGCCGATGGGTGGACGACGGAAGACATTCTTACCTCTTACCCGAACATCACCCGGGAAGATGTCTTGGCCGCACTGAACTTTGCCGCCGAACTGTTCCGGGAGGAAACGTTTGTCGCCGTTGCCAAGGTCACGGCATGAGCCTGCGTCTATTGCTGAACGAGAATTTTCCGGCCCCCTCCGTGGCAATCTTGCGGGAGGCAGGGTTCGACCTTATCTCCATAGCAGAATCACACGCCAGCATTGACGATGTGGATGTGTTGGCGTTGGCGGTGCGGGACCATCGCTGCATAGTCACGTTTGACCGCGATTATGGCGAATTGCTGTTTGCCCGCCGCTATCCCGCGCCTCCCGCCGTCATCCTATTGCGGGTAGTTTCCTATCGGCCCGAAGAGCCAGCTCAATGGGTCATGCAATTAGTCGCCGACGAAAAAGAGTGCCTTGGCCGGTTTACCGTATTGGACGATGGCGGAATCCGCAGCCGTCCCTTGCTATATGAGGTCAGCAATGGAACAACTTGACCCCATCCCCCTCTCCGCCCTCAACCAATACACCTACTGCCCGCGCCGCTGCTTTCTGATACACGGCGAGGGCGAGTTTCGCGACAATGTCCACACCGTCCTCGGAACGCTGGAACACGAGCGGGTGGACCGCCTGGAAGGCGAGTGGAAAGCCGGTTCGCGGGTGGAATATGCCTTGTCGGTCTGGTCCGACCTCTTGGGTCTCAGCGGACGCTGCGACGCGGTGGAATTTCGCAAGGACGGCACGGTTTACCCGGTCGAACACAAGCACGGCAAGCGCAAGCCTTGGCCCAATGACGATGTGCAACTTGCCGCCCAGGCGATGTGCCTGGAGGAAATGCTGGGCAAGCCTGTCCCGGCTGGTGCGATCTTCCATCAGCAATCGCAGCGGCGGCGGGAGGTGGTTTTCAATACCGAACTCAAACAGGCGGTGCAAGACACCGTGTCAAATGTCCGCGCCCTGTTGGACAAGGGTGTTTGCCCGCCGCCTTTGTCCGGGAAGCTCTCGCGCCGATGCGGCGAATGTTCGATGCAGTCCATCTGCCAGCCGGAACTGGTCCTGGCACGCGACAGACTGGATGAATTGGCGGAAACCCTATTCGATCCGGAGGGGGGGTAAAAGTGCCGTAGACCGGCAACCCTTTGCCGACATGGGCATCGCACCGCATTAACAGTCAGGTGCGTGGCATCAGTCGGTAATTAGGACATTTACGAGAATGTCTATACCCGTAGGGTGGCCTTCAGGCCACCGATGCGCCCTGAAGGACGCCCTACAACGGGGGATTTTATTTTCGGAAATCGCCTTAACACCAACAACATGCAGGAGAAAACCCGTGGGCCTTACCCATATCACTGTGAGCGTGACCAACCTTTCCAAATCGCAGCCTTCTTACGAATCCGAGTTTCTGGTTGACACCGGGGCCATTGATTGTTTGGCACCGGCGTCCGCGTTGCGGGCGGCGGGCATAGGGGTGGAAGGCAAGGATGTTTATGAACTTGCCAATGGCGAAATCGTAGAATACCCCTATGGATTCGCCCGCATTACTTTCATGGGGTCTGAAACCGTCACGCAAATCATTTTTGGCCCCGAGGAATGCGAACCCATCCTCGGCGTCGTCGCGTTGGAAAACACCGGCATTGGCGTTGATCCGGTGTCGCGTGGCCTGAAACGCATGTCCGCCAAACCCCTCAAATAACCAGCCACACCATGACCGTATTGCAAAACACCCTCTACATCACCACCCCCGATGCCTATCTGCGCTTGGAGGGCGACACCGTCTGCGTGATGGTGGACGATAAAAAGAAACTGCAAGTGCCGCTGCACCACCTTGCCGCGCTGGTGCTGTCCGACCATGTCATGCTCAGCCCGGCGCTGCTCGGGCGTTGCGCCGAGGAGGGGCGCTCGGTCATCTGGCTGACCTTTTCCGGCCGCTTCAGCGCCCGGCTGGAAGGCCCGGTAAGCGGCAACATCCTGCTGCGTCAGGCGCAATTCCGCACCGCCGACGATGCCGCACAATCCCTTGAACTTGCCAAAGCCATCATTGCCGGCAAACTGCGCAATAGCCGCCAACTGCTGATGCGCGGGGCGCGGGAGTCCGACCGGGCGGAGGACAAGGAAGGCTTGGTGCAAGCCGTCAAACACCTCGCCGGCAGTGTGCGCAAGCTGGCAACGGTCGCCGACCTCGACGCACTGCGCGGCGTGGAGGGCGATGCGGCGCGGTGTTATTTCGACGCGCTGACGCTCGTCATGAAACCGCAAGCCCGCGCCGACTTCCCGTTTGCAAGCCGCACCCGCAGACCGCCCCGCAGTCGCTTCGATGCCCTGATTTCTTTTCTTTATGCCCTCGCCATGGGTGATTGCCGGGCCGCGCTGGAAACCGTCGGGCTGGACCCGCAACTGGGTTTCCTGCACGCCGTCCGCCCTGGCCGGCCGGCGCTGGCGCTCGACCTGCTGGAAGAATTCCGCGCCCCCCTCGCCGACCGGCTGGCCCTGACCTTGATCAACCGGGCGCAAATCCAGCCCAAGCATTTCGAAGAACGCGAAGGCGGCGCGGTGCTGCTCACCGACGAGGGCCGCAAACTTGTCATCACCGCATGGCAAAACCGCAAGCAGGAGGAAATCACCCATCCGCTGCTGCAACAGGCCGTCCCTGTCGGCTTGCTGCCGCAACTGCAAGCCCGCTTGCTGGCCCGCCGGTTGCGCGGCGATGTCAAGCATTACGTGCCGTATTTGCAGCGCTGACCCTGAAAACAAGGAGAAAACCATGCTCATTCTAGTGTCCTACGACGTGTCCACCGAAACCTCCGAAGGCCGCAGACGCTTGCGCCAGGTCGCCAAAGTTTGCCTCAACTACGGCCAGCGGGTGCAGAAATCCGTCTTTGAATGCCAAGTCGATCTGGCCCTGACGGAGGCGCTGAAAAGCGAACTGTTAGCCATCATCAACGAAGCCGAAGACAGCCTGCGCATCTACCGCATTGTCGAACCGCTGAAAAAGAACTTGATGGAATTTGGCAAATTCAAAGCCATCAACTTTGAGTCCACCCTGATCGTATGAACTGCGCGAACCCCAAGCGGCGGCGGTTTTCCCGGCCCTTTCGCGCATGCGCCAAGTGCATGAAAAACAAGCTTATGTTTCCACTTCGACGCTCGCTTTGCCAGCCATTGGGGCCAGTCTGCGGAGGTTCGCGCTTTCCTTTTGAAAACTTCCGTCATATCATGGTGTTGCAGCTATGCTGTATCTCCCGGCCTTAAAGCC
>CAIODU010000130.1 GCA_903857165.1 uncultured Methylococcaceae bacterium
CGGTAACTTGTCGGTTGCGTAAGTGTTTGAAAAAGGCTTGATGACGACCCCTAGATTCACATCCTTGTGACTGGATTCCGGCATCCATGCCGGAATGACGAGTTGTCTATCAGCACTTTGGCTCATAATGAGAATTGCTGGCCGGGAAACCTAATGGTAGACGGCGCGATTGAAGCGCTTGGATTAAAGGGGGGTTTTATGCAAATTAGATCGCGTGCGCCGTTGCGACTGGGCTTCGCGGGGGGTGGGACAGACGTTTCGCCGTATTGTGATATTTATGGCGGGCTGGTGATGAACGCCACCATCGACATGTATGCCTATGCCAATATCGCATTGAACGAGGAAAAGCTTGTGCGCTTTGTGGCGAAGGACAAGCAACAGTCGGTCGAACACCCGCTGGTGGAGCATATCGGGATGGACGGCACGCTCGACATCCACAAGGGCGTGTATAACCGGATAGTCCGGCAATTCAACCATGGCGAACCCATCGCCTTGACCCTGACCACCTTCTCCGATGCCCCGGCCGGCTCCGGGCTGGGCTCGTCGTCGACGCTGGTGGTGGCCATGGTCAAGGCGTTTGTGGAATTGCTGAACCTCCCCTTGGGGGAATACGACATCGCCCAACTGGCCTATCAAATCGAGCGTGAGGACGTGGGCTTGAACGGCGGCAAGCAGGATCAATACGCCGCCACGTTCGGCGGCTTCAATTTCATGGAGTTCAACGCCGACAACCGAGTCGTCGTCAATCCACTGCGCATCAAAAACTGGATAATTTCCGAGTTGGAATCCTCCATCGTGCTTTTTTACACTGGCGTTTCGAGGGAGTCCGCCGCCATTATCGACCAGCAGTCGAAAAACGTGAAAGACCACGACGAGGCGGCGATACAAGCGCTGCACGAAGTCAAGGCGGAAGCGGTCACCATGAAGGAGTGCCTGTTGCGGGGCAACCTGCCCGAACTGGGGAATTCGATGCGCAAGGGATGGGAATCAAAGAAGCGCAGTGCCGACAGGATCAGCAACGACTTGATCGAGACCATTATTGAAAGGGCCTACGCAACAGGGGCTTATTCGGGAAAGGTTTCCGGAGCGGGCGGGGGCGGCTTCATCATGTTCTTTGTCGAACCGACGCAAAGGCTTGATGTGATCCGCGCCTTGAAGGAATTCCAAGACGGGCAGGTTTTTGGCTGCCACTTCACCAAACACGGCACGCAAGGATGGCGGATAGGATGAAAGAGCCCACCTGACTAACCATGAAAACCATCATTCAACCCATTATTTTATCAGGCGGCTCGGGTACGCGGCTGTGGCCGTTTTCCCGGGAAGCCTATCCCAAGCAGTTTCTGTCCTTCACCGGGGACAAGACCTTGTTGCAGGAGACAGTTTCGCGTGTGGAAGACATGCAGGTCAATACCGCGCAAGTGCAACTGAAAGCCCCGGTGGTGGTTTGCAACGAGTTGCACCGGTTTCTGGTGGCCGAACAGCTTCGCCAGTTGGGTTTCGACGAATGCGCCATCATCCTTGAACCCATCGGCAGGAACACCGCCCCCGCCTTGACCTTGGCGGCACTCCAGGCAGTCGCCGACGGCGGCGACCCGGTGCTGGTGGTGATGCCATCGGACCACCACATTGAAGACGTGGCCGGGTTCCGCAAGCGTTTGATGGCCGCAGCGCTGAAGGCGGCGGAGGGGGCCGTGGCAACCTTCGGCATCGTGCCCGCCAAGCCCGAGACTGGGTACGGTTACATCCGCAAGGGTGAAGCGCTGGGGGACGAGTCCTTCCAGCTTGGCGGTTTCGTGGAAAAACCCGATGCAGTCACCGCGACGGCCTACCTGTCTTCCGGCCAATACCTGTGGAACAGCGGCTTGTTCGTCCTGCGCGCCTCGGTGTGGCTGGATCAGATTCGCCTACACCGGCCGGACATCGGCGAGGCTTGCCGGGATGCGTTTGCGCAGGCCAAGGTCGATGGCAATTTCGTCAGGGTCGGGAAAACCGAGTTCTCCGGCTGCCCCAGCGACTCCATCGACTATGCGGTCATGGAAAAGCTCGCCGACGGGCCTCAGGGCATTGCTTCCATCGTCTTCTCGCTGGATGTCGGCTGGTCCGACTTGGGTTCTTGGTCGGCCTTAGGCGAAGTCAGCGCCCAAGACGGCAACGGCAACGTGGCGGTGGGCGACGTCTTCGTCAAGGATACGCGCAACTCCATGCTCTACTCGCAACACCGCTTTCTGGCCGCAGTGGGCGTGGCCGACCTGATCGTGATCGAAACCACGGACGCGGTGCTGGTGGTCCACAAGGACAAGGCCCAGGATGTGAAGGCGATCACCGACCACCTCAAACTCTCCTCCCGCCAAGAGCACGTTTTCCATGCCAAGGTCCACCGGCCATGGGGCGACTTCGAAAGCATCGACCACGGCGAGCGTTACCAAGTCAAGCGGCTGACGGTGAAGCCCGGCGCGTCCCTTTCCAGGCAACTCCACCATCACCGTGCCGAACACTGGACCGTGGTCCGTGGCACGGCCAGGGTGACCCGGGGCGATGAGGTTTTCTTTCTGGGCGAAAACGAATCCACCTTCATTCCCTTAGGGGTTCATCACCGGCTGGAAAACCCGGGCGTCATCCCCTTGGAAATCATCGAAGTGCAGTCGGGGAGCTATCTCGGCGAAGACGACATCGTGCGGTTTGAGGATCAGTACCACCGCGTCGAAGCCTGAATTTTGGGCGGCCCATGCGCAAAACCCCATCCATGCCGCCGCTTTGGATGGCCTTGCCGCAAACCGTAGGCAAGCCGGACACCCCACAACCCCGATGGCTTCGCTTTCATCAAAAGCGACTGGCTCCAGTCCTTGGACGAAGACAGGCTCGGCCATTTGCAGCAGCTTGCCGAGACGGCGCTGCACTGCCCGCAAGCCATCGGCACCGCCCTGGAAGACCTAGTGTCGCCCTCGCCGCCGAGCGCCAGGCCGGGGAGGTCACCTTAATGACAATCGCCTGATCCACTGTGCGATAATCTGACGATGCACATGCCACCGGGCAAATCATCCACCCTCCAAAAGTCATGGCCAAAATCTATCTATCCGCGACCTACAGCGATCTCAAGCCTAGCCGGGATGCCGTTTACCGCATTCTTAGAATGCTCCGCCATGATGTGGTTTCTATGGAAGACTATGTGGCAACCGACGCCTATCCGCTGCATAAATGCCTGGCCGATGTTGCCGCTTGTGGAGTCTATGTGGGTCTCTTTGGCTGGCGGTATGGCTATGTACCCGACAAAGACAATCCGACACGGCTATCCATCACCGAACTGGAATACCGCAAGGCGGGCGAGGCGGGCTTGCCGAGATTATTGTTCTTGGCCGACCCCGCCGCGACATGGCCGGACGGATTCAGGGACACCCAGACGGGCGAAGGCGATGCCGGACAACGGATAGCCGCCTTCCGTGCGGAATTGTCAACTAAAAAGCTCGTCAGTTTTTTCCGCACACCGGATCATCTCGCCGGTTTGGTGAGTGTGGCTGTCACGCGTTGCCTGGAAAACAATCTGCTTGCCACACTCAAACCACACAGCAGAGTCTTGGAAATCAAACGCCAAGCTTTGAATCAACGGCTCAAGGCATTGGTGGAGGACTATCAGGCGGCAACGGAACAATTGGCTTACGCCTTAAGCGCAGTGGATCAGAATAAATTGAAAAGGCAGATTGAAAGCATCGAGAAAGAACTTGAGCAAGTGGAAGGCGAATTGGATGGCTTAGGCTGCGGGGGATGATGTGAACGGAGTATGTGATCCGAAAACCCGCAAACGTCAAATTCTTGAAGGCAAGCTTGAACGGCTGTGGGGGGACTATCAGGCGGCAATTGATCAAAGCACGGCGGTGCTTGATGCAGTGGAAAGCATCAGGCTAACAAGAAAATCCGATGCCATCTACGAACAAATTGAAAGCTTGGATGCCGAACTCCGGTTGCTTGACACAAAACCAACAGAAATCGCTGCCGATGCCGAAACCGCGCAAGCGGATATTGGTCGCTGGCATAGGGAATTGAAATCCAAGCTGCCCGAAATTGATTTCAAATTGCTGGAAGAGACACTGTTACGGATTATCAAGGATCATAGTGACGAAGGCTGCGCATCCCTATTGCTGTTTCAAAAAAGCAGCCAGATGGGTGGCGAATGGTGCGCGGCCCGAATCCAAGAATTATTGCGGCGCAAGACCCGGCAGGGTCTATTTAGCCATTATCCCTTGTCGTTTCAGGCCACCGAGCAGGTGGAGTCCATGGCGTTATTGCGTCGATTGGGTCTACACTTTGACTTGAAACCCGCTAACCACGATCTTCAAAATTTCGCCCGGCAAGTGACGCAAATCCTTTGCGGTAAATTGCGAACCGGCAGCGTGGTGTTGATCGAATGCGGTCGATGTGATGATTTGTTAAGCGACCCGGATGTATTTCGCTGGCTGGTGGAAGATTTTTGGGGTGACTTGGTGCGTACATTGGCGACGGTGGCGAATGATTACGAGGCGGTCAAGCTGATATTTTTGCTCTATGTCGATGGCTCCCTTCCCGAAAATTCGATTGCTGAAGGACATTGCTGCACCTTGGATGACTATCAAAAACACAAGCTCCTTGAAATTCCCCTCAAGCCTTGGGACAGGAATGACATCCATGAGTGGATTGCCAGTTATTCGTGCCGAGAACTCAATAAACAGCAACTCAGGCGCATGACCGACAAAATCTACAACGCGACGGACGGACTTCCGGGTTTGGTCGTCCACGAATTACTGAAAGAATGCTGTCCGTCCGTGGGCGGCTAAATCGAGAGAACCACTATGACCGAATCGCCCAGCTTCATCTTGCCCAAAGAATGCCGCCCCCCTTCAGGCCGACATCCCAACGCACCAAAAAAACCAGAACCTTATGTCGCCGCCAATGCCTTGGTGACGGCGGTCAACCTTGCCATCTATCTGCGACGGCCACTGCTGCTGGAAGGCGAGGCCGGTTGCGGCAAAAGTAGGCTTGCGCGGTATGTGGCTTATGAGCTTGGCTTGCCGCTGTATGAATGGCCGGTGCGCTCCACCAGCCTGGCGCAAGATGGGCTGTATACCTACGATTCGATTCTGCGTTTGCACGATGTGCATCTGAAGCAAGCCAACAAACCGGGCATGTTCGGTGCGAAAAGCGCCCTGCCTGGCAAAGCCACGACGGGTCGAAATCCTGAAAAGCCCATGGATTACGTCAATTTCGGCGCACTCGGCAAAGCGTTTCGCTTAGATGCATGCCCGGCGGTGGTGTTGATTGACGAAATCGACAAGGCCGACATCGACTTTCCCAATGATTTGCTGACGGTGTTGGAAGAGCCATGGAAATTCGAGATAAAGGAAGCCGATGACGATACACCCCCCATCGTTGCCAAGCATCCCCCCATCGTCATCATCACCAGCAACAAGGAGAAAGGCAACCTGCCCGAGCCGTTCCTGCGCCGCTGCGTGTATTTCTACATCGAATTTCCATCGGACAAGGAGCGGCTCAAGGCCATCATCAATGCCCATTACTTGATCAAAAAATCAGGCGAAACGGTTGCGCCTCCCGCTGCCGCGTTGACCGATGCCGCCTGTGAACGTTTCTTGGCGGTGCGCAACAAGGGCGACCTGTACAAAAAACCCGGAACCAGCGAATTTCTCGACTGGTTGGAAGCGATGAGGGGTTTCCGCGACCTTCCAGGCTTAATCGAAACCCTGCATTCGGACGAGGCGAAGCTGCCTTATCCTGGACTGTTGTTCAAAATACACGACGACTGGTGGCGCTATGCCGCGAAGCCATGAAAGTACGGATAACATCCCTCGCCGGGATGTTATCCGTGGGTTGCCGATGTGCATCGACAAGAGGGTTAGGCGAATGAATTCGCCCCTACAGTCCGCATGAACGACTACGACCCCCAAGCCATCCTATTGGCGGCGTTTGAACGCTTACGCAAAGACTTTGGCTTGGGCGTGGGCGAACTGCTGGCGGCTTACCGGGCCGTAGCAGGCGGTTTCGGGGTAGAAGGGCCGGAGGCATTGCGCGAAGTGGCCCGATTACTGTGGTGCCACTCGCTAGACCTTGCCGACGATTTCGACGAAGTGTTCAACACCGTATTGGCGCAGACTGCCCGGCCTGCCCCGGCAACTGAACCGGTCAAGCTCGCACCCACCGTGGACAAGCCGCCCCCTCCGCCATCCGAGCCGCCGGTGCAGGCTACGCCGAATCTGCCGCCCGTCGCACCGTCACGCACGGTGGTCGAACCGGCACCGCTGCCAGTGAAAACGCCCATGCGCCCGGTGCGGGACATCCAAGGCCCGGAACTGCGTGCCTACTGGCCGTTGTCTCGGCGGGCTATGATCTATGCTTGGCGTTATTTGCGCCGGACGGTCAAGGAAGGCCCTCGCGATGTGCTGAATGTCACGGCCACGGTCGAGCAGACCGCTAGGATCGGTTTTTTTCTTTGTCCGGTCTATGACCGCCGCCTGAAGAACAAAAATCACTTGGTTCTGTTGATCGACCAAGGCGGTTCCATGGTGCCGTTCCACCGATTCACCCGCGACTTGATGGAAACGGCCTGCGACGGGCAGAAAAGCCAAATTCAACAAGTCGATTTGGCTTATTTTCAAAATGTGCCGCCCGACCATGTCTTCCGCGACCCGCATTTGATGCAACCGTTTCCGTTAGGCAATTTGCTCGCGCTTATCGATACAGACACCAGTGTGCTGGTGGTGAGCGACGCGGGCGCGGCACGGGGCCATAGACGCAACGAGCGCATCCGGGCGACTGCCGAATTCCTCAGTTTGGTCAAGCGCAGGACGACCCAGGTGGCTTGGTTGAACCCCATGCCGCAGTCCCGATGGGCGGGGACATCGGCCCAATTCATCGCCCGCTTGGCACCGATGTTCCAGATGGACAGGGAAGGTTTTGGCAATGCGATGAACGCATTGCGCGGTCAGTCGCGGGGGCGGCAGAGGTGAAGGCGATACCTATGCGTATGGCAAGTAGCCCGGATGAAGCCAGTCCTGAGCGAAGTCGAAGGGCGAAGCGGAATCCGGGGGTTACGGTGCCGGACGGGATTTGTAATCCCGTCCGAAACGTTTTGTGCCAAGTCGGATGCTGTGGCTTCGCACAAAACGTTAGCGGCGGGGTTGCAAACCCCGCCGCGCCTAGTAAGCCGTCATTCCGGCATGGAGCGCCGGAATCCAGATTGCATGGATGCCCATATTCCGGGCCATCCATGGAGCCTAGGTTCCCTAGCTCCCTGCCGGAACGACAAGGTAACCCCTCCGCGCCTAGGTCGGTCTGGGGGAAAGCTGAATGAACCCCGGCTTAACCGAAATCGCCAAGGAGAAAGTCGCCCGCTTCGCCAGCCAATTCGGCGAGCCTTACCGGAAACTCGCCCACTACGCGGCCTTGCCGCTGATCCTAACCCCGGAGTTGCTCAATTATCTGCGCAACCATTTCCTGCGCGGCGAAGTGCCTTGGGTGGCGGAGGCGGATTTGCTGTTGTCGGAACTGTGCCGACCGGTCGGCTACGAGCAATTCGCTTTTTCCCCGGAAGTCCGTGCTTATCTGATCGGGCAGATGCGCGAGCAAATCGGCGAAAGCGCGATGGAGGAAGTGGCCCGTTTGTTGATTCGGTATGTCCACCACCTAAGCCGAACCTCGCCCCATCTCAGCCGCGACGGTTTGCAAGCGGAGCAATGGTCGGCAATGGTTTTCCTCAAAGAAAAGCGTGAAGATGCGGTGGCGGAAATCGCCGAAGCCTTCCGCGATCACCTGCTGCCGGTCACCGGTTCTGCTGTGGATTGGACGCGGGCCGTACCCCATGCCGAACTGGCGCGGCTGGTGCGGATCACCGAGGAACTGGCGGCGCAACTGAGTGAATATCCAGACTTGCTGCGTTATGCGTCCGATGTGGCGCGGTTGTTGACCCTGCCCGATGGTTGGGCGAGTTTGGCAAAGAAGGGCAGGGGGGCCGGTTCAGTGGTCAGTGTGGCAGGTGTGGCATTGCCGGGGATACCAAACCATTCTGGGAACGCCAAGCCCCAGCTTGGCATTGAAAATCAGCCGGAGTTTGCAGCCCCGGATGGAACGTTTGAAGACGATGCCAATGCACAAAACGGAAGTGACAAGGTTCCAAACCCTGTCACGCAAACCCCCACTACTCCCACACCGTTCCGCGATCTGTTCGCCGACAATAAAACCCAAGGCCCCGCCATGGTCTGGCTGCCCGGCGGCACGTTCATGATGGGTAGCCCCGAGGGGGTTGGCGGCGATAACGAACACCCACAACACGAAGTCACACTAGAGCATTACGCCGTGGGCCAATACCCGGTCACGGTCGCCGAGTTCAGCCGTTTTGTCGAAGCCACCGGCTACCGCACCGAGGCGGTGCAGGGCGATGGAGCTTTTGTTCGTAACAAAGGTAATTGGAACCAAACCAAGGATGCCAGTTGGAAGAAGCCTTATTTCGAACAAACCGAGCAAAACCCCGTCGTCTGCATCAGTTGGAATGACGCGAAAGCCTACTGCGACTGGCTCGGCGAACAGACGGGCCAGGTTTATGGATTGTTGACCGAAGCCCAGTGGGAACATGCCAGCCGCGCCGGGAGTAATGCCCGCTATTGTTACGGCGACGACGAAGCCGGTTTGGGCGATTATGCTTGGTATTCCAACAACGCCAACGGCCAGACCCATCCTGTCGGGAAGAAAAAGCCCAATGCCTGGAAACTGCACGATCTGCACGGCAACGTGTGGGAGTGGTGTGCGGGCTGGTATGCAGACGATTACTACCAGCAACTTGCCAAAGAAGTAGGCCGGAATAAGGTCGTCCCACGACCGTTTCCGGCAATGGATGGTTCGCCGGAAACGCCCGCAAGCGGGCTTATTCCGGCCTACGAGACTGCGAGCGCCAGCGAGCAGAG
>CAIODU010000131.1 GCA_903857165.1 uncultured Methylococcaceae bacterium
CTTCGCCTTGCTGGCCAGTGTCATCGACACCTGCCGCCGGCGCGGCCATTCCCCCTGGGAATACTTGCAAACCGCCATAACCCGTCGGCGCCAAGGATTGGCCCTCTTGCCATTGCCGGTGTAGGGGGGTGAACGCTTACCGATACTTAAGAAAAAAATGCGGTAAAATTATCGGCACATTATTGTGCGAGACTAGGCGAAGTCAATCTTAATCGCCTTAAGTATATCCCACAAGGCGGAAGCTGGCGCGACATACCCTTTGAACTGTTGCCAGCCGGTTTAAAGCGAGCTAGAAGGAGTGACCACACCAAACGTTATGGCAGATTGCACCCTGACGCGCTCTGCTCAACGGTGTTGACCAAATGCGATCCGCACTGGGGTAGTTTTTTCCATCCCACTCAAGATCGCATCATTTCTGTGCGCGAGGCGGCAAGAATCCAGTCGTTCCCGGATGATTATGTTTTTACTGGAAATATCACCCAGCAATATGAGCAGATTGGCAATGCGGTCCCGCCGTTATTAGGCAAGGCGATAGGCGATGAGATCATGAAAATGTTGGGGGAAAAATCATGATCGTCCGCCCAAAAAAAGACTTAATCGAAGTTTTTGGTTACGCGCCAGACGATTTGTCACCACAATGCCGTAGCTTATGGAGATTATCTGCTTGTCCCTTTATCAACAAACAATGCACAAAAACGAATCATGATAGTTCAGTGATTTATGGTACATGCAGTGTAACTTCTGCTTTTGGGGATTGTGTCATTTGTCCAAATCGGCTGTATGAACGGGATTACGCTGTTCTAAGGTCAATAGGCAAGGAAGTTTTTGATTCAAGCTTGGATTTTTATATGTATGAGCAATTTATACCGCTCAGAGAAAATATGAAAAGCTGTATTGTCGCTCTTGGTCAAAATTCGGGAAGGGAAGTTAAAATAGGAACAAACCTCTCAATGGATTGGGTTCTTGCAAAAATTGAAAATGGACAACTCATTGAATACGTTGGTGTCGAAGTTCAAAGTATTGACATAACTGGTAATTACAGAGATGCCTGGCATTCATACAAAAATTTGACCGACCAAACACAGCTTATTCCAAGTTCAGGGCATGGGATGAATTGGGCCAATGTCCATAAACGATTGATTCCCAAAATCATCCGCAAAGGGCTTATTTACTCGCGATCAAATTTAGTGAAGTCTGGATTGTATTTTGTCGTTCCTGATATTGTTTATCTTAAATTTGAAGGGATTATAGGAAGCGACATTCCGCTCTTGGCTGAAGGCGGTAAGGATGTTTTGACCATCCACACATACGAGTTGTCTCCAGAGGTGAAGTACGGAGTACAACGAACTCTTATTTTAAAAAGAAATCTCAGATTTTCTTTAGAAGAATTTTCCCAACGTTTCATATCAGGCCCAAATTTACCTAGCGGTTTGCAACTGGATGCCGCCGTTAAACGTGTTCTGGGCGTTACCTGATTGTGCTGCATAAATCACCTAGTAGCCTAGCCCATCCATATGGCGGAAACGCTGCGCTTGTTCTGGCCTACACTGAATAAACATCAATCAAATTAGGGGAAGTTATATTGAAAGTAGTGGCGAAGTACGATTTTAATGGTGGTCAGTCAGCTATCGATAGTAAATATAGTGATGAATATTCTCAGATAGTATCGGTTATTACCCTAATTGATTCTGACTTGTTCAAAACCAAAACAAATCATGAAAACTCCACGAACGGCAAGAAGCTTTTTTCCTTTACTGAAATCAACAAAGCATTCAAAAAGGCATTGACAAATAGAGGGTGGTCAAATTATAAAGTGAATTGTGATTATAAATATGGCGATTACCTACAAGGCTATATTCAAGCTAAGGAGGCGCATGCCAAGCCTTTTCGCGATATGGATTTTGTTAAACCCGGAATAAAACTGGGCATAGATGTGCAATTTAGAAAAAATGCTTTCATGATTTACAGTGGTTGTGCCAAAATGACCATCTTCAGTAAAATGGGAGTCATTGACACCGGCATTGAAATTGTTCCAGTTAAGCGATTTGCTGATGAAATGAGTACGGGTGTGTCTTATTTTGAACAGTTTGCTTGGGATTTGCACCACCGGGGAGAGTCCAATATTGACATACCTGTTTTAATCCTCGGAGTTGATGCCTAAAGTGATTTTTACTAAGTTTTTATGCCCTATTTTAATCTAAGGTAATCGTATGCTAGACCCCCGTTTATTCCGCACTAATTTGGACGAGGTCGCCGCGCAACTGGCCCGGCGTGGCTTAGGCCTAGACAAACCTGCTTTTGTCGAACTGGAAAGCCGCCGCAAGGACATCCAAGTATTGACCCAGAATCTACAAAACCAGCGTAACACCCGCTCCAAATCCATCGGCCAGGCCAAGGCGCGAGGGGAGGACATTCAACCCCTGTTGGATGAAGTCGCCCACCTAGGCGATGATCTGAAAAATAACGAGCAAGCGTTGGAGGAAATCCAGGCCCGTCTGGAAGAAATGCTGCTGGACATCCCCAACATCCTCGATGCCGACGTGCCGGACGGCGCGAGCGAAGAGAGTAATGTTGAAATCAAGCGTTGGGGCGAGCCGCCGAAGTTTGATTTTGCGCCGAAAGACCACACCGAGTTGGGCGCGGCTTTGGGGATGGATTTCGAGGCTGCGGCAAAACTCACCGGCGCTCGCTTCGTCGTGTTGCAAGGCCCGTTGGCGCGGTTGCAACGGGCGCTCACCCAATTCATGCTGGATGTGCATTCAGGCGTTCACGGTTACACCGAAACGTATGTGCCGTTCATGGTCAATGCCGACAGCATGAGGGGCACCGGACAATTGCCGAAGTTCGAGGAGGATTTGTTCAAGATCGTCCGCGAACCGCCGTTCTATTTGATCCCCACTGCCGAGGTGCCGGTCACTAATCTGGTGCGGGATGAAATCGTAGAAAACCTGCCGTTGAAATATGTCTGCCACACGCCCTGTTTCCGCAGCGAGGCGGGTTCGGCAGGCAAGGACACCAAGGGCATGATCCGCCAGCACCAATTCGAGAAAGTGGAACTGGTGCGCATCGAACGGCCCGAGGACTCCGCCGCCGCCCATGAGGAATTGACCCGCCATGCCGAAACCATACTGGAAAAGTTGGGGCTTCCTTACCGGCGCATGGTGCTGTGCGCCGGCGACACGGGCTTCTCCTCGGCGAAAACCTACGATTTGGAAGTTTGGCTGCCGGGCCAGGACACTTACCGCGAGATTTCCTCGTGCAGCAATTTCCGTGATTTCCAAGCCCGCCGCCTACGCGCCCGCTGGCGCAACCCGGCCACCAACAAACCGGAACTGACCCATACCATCAACGGATCGGGTCTCGCCGTGGGCCGGACGCTGATTGCGGTGATGGAAAACTGCCAGGATCAGCAAGGCCGCATCCGCATACCGGAGGCTTTGTTGCCTTACATGGGCGGGCTGTCGGTGATTGGCTGACGCCCTATCGACGAAACATAAACCAATTTTACCTTACCTTTATAAATCAATATGACCCACTACCAACAAAAACTCGCCACTGCCCTCGAACCCATCATCGGCATCCAGTCCCTCGCCATGAATCATCCAACCGAACGGCCCATGCTGGAAGAACGCGCCCGGCTTCGGATTGAGCTTCGCGACTTGGAACGCCAGAAAAACATTGAGCGCATCGTCGCATTGGCTGCCGCCGAGATACCCGACGGCATGACCGAAAATCCTGCCACCCGCGATTGGCTGAACCAGTTCTTCGATTATGCCCAAGATGTTTCAGACAAAACCACGCAACAACTCTGGGCAAGGCTACTGGCCCTTTACATCGCCAATCCTGATGCGGTACTCAAGCGCAGCCTGATCGCCTTGCATCAGATGGATGTGTGGGAGGCGAAAGCCTTCATTGAATACTGTTCGTTTGCCTTTATTTTGGATAGCGGCTGGAGATTCGTATTCGAGGAGGCGATAACCAGAAGGGAAATGTGGGGCTATGTGCAAGGCCAAGATTACACTCAGCATTTCATCAACATTGGCCTGCTCTCACCGGAACTGGTAAACATGCGGCCAAGGGCGACACGCGGCATGAAAATAAGCTACTTTGCCAAAGAATACGATCTGATTCTACCTGATGAAACGGGTGCCAAGGTGGAAGGCGGCGAAATCTGCTTCGGCTATCGAAAATTCACCAACACCGGACAGCAACTTGCCAAGGCCGTAAAAGCCCGCATCTATTACGGCTACGCCCGGAATTTAATTAGAACGCTGGACGCCCAACGCAATGTCCAATTCAAACTGCGGGAAACGGAAGAAGAAGTTTTTCTAAAGCAATTGATCCCCAGCCTGATACCCGCAATCTAGGCATGAACATAGACCGACTCGGTTTTTGCAATCGGGTCGGCAGCGTGCATTTTGCGTATGTTGCTTGTGGTTAGTGGTTTTCTGTCATGTCAGCATTTAAAATAATTCAAACTGAGGGTTTGCCATCCAAGACAATCGGTTAGCCAATAACCTCAAAGCATTTAATCTCATGCCCGATGGATAATCGGTATACAAAAAAATCGCGGCGATCCACGGTAAAAACGCGACTAATACCCAAATCACTTGTTAGCCTTGCTTTGCAGAACATCCTTGATGCCTTGCTTTACATTCGCCGAAGAAGCTTGAGTATAACCACCTTCACCCAAATCCAACTTATCATAAATATCAAAGGCAGAGTAAGTTTTTTGTTCGGATAGGGAGGACTCCAGCAATACAAGCTGTACAGTCTTGCCATACCATTCTCTATAGATTTCCGGCAATGTTATTTTGCCGTCATTTTGGATGTGGGTTTCTAATTGGATAGCTTGCATTATGGTATCTCTTCGAAAAAAGGTTGTGCTGTTTCCCAAGCTCCTGCTTGGGAACCCTATACTTTCAAGCTCTGCTTGCTTACTCGGAAAGGCGGAGCTTTCTAGATCACGTTCCCAAGCAGGAGATATCATCGTTATACACAAGTCCCGCCAACCCAAAAACTCCGTCATTCCGGCATGGATGCCGGAATCCAGTGCCATGGACGGTAACTTGTCGCTTGCACAAGTGCTTGATTCAGGTAAGTTGCCAGCCCCTAGGTTCACATCCCTGTGACTGGATTCCGGCAGTCCATGCCGGAATGACGGGCCTCTTACACTTGTGTATAACGGCGAGAGCAGGAGCTTGGGAACGAGCGAAACTAGAACTCAGAACATGGAATCTTAAATCGCCTGCTCCCCGGTTTCCCCGGTCCTGATGCGGATGACCTGCTCCAAAGGGGAAATGAAAATCTTGCCGTCGCCGATTTTGCCGGTGTTGGCGGCTTTGATGATGGCATCGACGGCCCGTTCCACCAAGGCGTCGGTTACGGCAATTTCTATTTTGACTTTCGGCAAAAAGTCCACCACATACTCCGCCCCGCGATAGAGTTCGGTATGTCCCTTCTGCCTGCCGAAGCCTTTGACTTCAGTGACGGTCACCCCGCTGATGCCGATGTCGGAAAGCCCTTCGCGGACATCGTCGAGCTTGAAAGGTTTGATGATGGCGGTGATTAACTTCATTAATGTTTCCTCCGGTTATGGTTTAGTTTTTGTTTGCGCGATGCTCGATGATATCGTCAAGCACCGAGGGATCGGCGAGCGTGGAAATATCGCCAAGGTTGTCAATTTCGTTGGCGGCGACTTTACGCAAAATTCTACGCATGATTTTGCCAGAACGGGTCTTCGGTAGGGAAGGTGCCCATTGAATGATATCCGGTGACGCAATGGCGCCTATTTCGTGCCTAACCCACTGGATCAGTGTCTGCTTCAATGCCTCGTTCGGTTCCACATCGGCAACTAGCGTGACATACGCATAGATTCCTTGGCCCTTTAGGTCATGGGGATACCCTACCACAGCAGCCTCGGCAACGGCATCGTGCAACACCAGGGCGCTTTCTATTTCTGCCGTTCCCATGCGGTGTCCTGACACATTCAGCACGTCATCGACACGGCCTGTAATCCAATAATACCCGTCACGGTCCCGTTTCGCGCCATCGCCGGTGAAATATTTATTGGGGTAAAGGGAAAAATAGATTTCGAGAAAACGTTGATGGTCGCCGTAAATCGAACGCGCCTGCCCAGGCCAGGAGGCGGTGATGGCCAGCACCCCTTCCCCCTCGCCGTCGATCACCTCGCCTTGCGCATCGAGAATGACTGGGACAACGCCGAAGAAGGGCAGCGTGGCAGACCCAGGCTTTAGCCGTGTCGCCCCCGGGAGCGGGGTAATCAGGATGCCCCCGGTTTCGGTCTGCCACCAAGTATCGACGACCGGGCAGCGTGCGTCCCCGACGGTATGGTAATACCACTCCCAAGCTTCCGGGTTGATCGGTTCGCCGACCGAGCCGAGTATGCGCAAACTTTGACGGCTGGTGTTTTTCACCAACTCTTTGCCCATGCCCATCAGCATCCGAATGGCGGTCGGGGCGGTATAAAAAATGTTGACCCGATGCTTGTCGATGACCTTCCAAAACCGGTCGGCAGTCGGATAGGTCGGGATGCCCTCAAACATCAAACTAATAGCACCGTTGCATAAAGGCCCGTAAACGACGTAGGAATGGCCAGTGACCCAGCCCACGTCAGCCGTACACCAGTACACATCGCCTTCGTGGTAGTCGAAGACATAGTGGTGGGTCATCGCCGCGTAGAGGAGATAACCCCCCGTGGTATGCAAAACTCCCTTGGGTTTTCCAGTGGAACCCGAGGTATACAGGATGAACAGCGGATCTTCCGCATCCATCGGTTCGGCGGGGCATTCCTCCTCCGCCAGTGCAATCGCCTCGTGATACCAAACGTCGCGACCCTCGTCCCAAGCAATGGCGGCCCCGGTGTTTTTCACCACGAAGAGGGTCTGCACACCCGGGCAATGGGCCAAGGCTTCATCAACATTTTCTTTGAGGGGAATCTTCTTGCCTCCGCGACGGCCCTCGTCTGCGGTGATGACATGACGGCAACCGCAATCCAAGATGCGGTCTTTCAATGCCTCGGCTGAGAAACCGCCAAAGACAATGGAATGGACGGCACCAATGCGGGCGCAGGCCAGCATGGCAACCGCAGACTCCGGGATATTGGGCAAATAAATACAGACCCGGTCCCCCTTGCCGACACCGTGGGCTTTCAATGCGTTGGCAAAGCGGCATACCCATTGGTAAAGCTCGCGGTAGGTGATTTTCCTATCCATGCCGGGGTCATCGCCTTCCCAAATAATGGCAGTTTGCCCGCCACGCTTTTCCAAATGACGATCCAGGCAATTCTGGCTGACATTCAGTTTCGCACCCTCGAACCAGCGAATGGTTGCCGTTGTAAAATCGTACTCTTGCACTTTTTCCCAAGGCGCCATCCAGTCCAAAAACCGTTCCGCCTGTTGCGCCCAGAACTTTTCAGGTTCATTTATGGATAGAGCGTACAGCTCACGGTAATCTGCCTCGCCGATATGGGCGGTCGCGGCAATGTCGGGGTTGATGTCGTAAATGTTATCGGTGGACATGGGGTGTTTTTCTCCTTTACACATTCAAAAAAATATCGAATCGACCGAGAGCCCTTCTTTAATGGCCAGTTTTCGCAGAAGAGTCATGGACTTGACCTGCAATTGCCGGATATGCACGCTGGTTGTGCCCATTGCCTTGGCAATTTCCGGGACACTCGCTTGGTCATAGCCACGCAAACCATAGCAGCGGGAGATGACCTCCCGTTGCTGCTCGGTCAGTTGGTCAAGCCAGCAACCAAGATGGCTGGCCATGCCTTCCCGGTGCGTGATGTCAGGGAGGGTGGGTTTATCCTCGTCGGCGAGAGTGTCGACCATGCTCCTCTCGCTATCCCAAGTCTTTGGCAAATCCCCCGGAACGACGCGTTCGCTCAGCTTCATCATCTTTTCAACATCGGATACCGGCTTGTCCATATGCTTTGCCACATCAAGTGCTGTCGGTGGGTGCTCCAGACTATTGGCCAGATGCCGAAAAACCTTGAGATAGGCGTTCATTTCTTTCAGCACGTTGATGGGTAGGCGAATCGTGCGGCTCTGATTCATGATTGCACGCTCAATGCTTTGCCTAATCCACCAAGCGGCATAAGTCGAGAACCGAAAGCCAAGTTCTGGTTTGAACTTTTCCACTGCGCGAATCAGCCCGATATTGCCTTCCTCGATCATATCCATCAGCGGCAAGCCCCGGTTAAGATAGCGCCAGGACAGGCTTACCACCAGTCGCAGATTGCTTTGAATCATTTTCTGGCGTGCGGCTTCGTTGCCTTGCTGGGTCAAACGCCCATAATATTGTTCCTCCTCCACGGTTAGCAACTTTGAGCGCTGCGCATCCTTCAGATAAATTTGGGCTGCGTCGAATTGCCGGTCGCCGGAGTGTTTGGAATGATTGACCTCGGGTTCAAATGCTTCCTCGGATTTGAGAACCCCCTCGATGAATAGCCCGTCCGCTTCCAATTCGGCAATGAAAGGAGGCGTTTCTGCGTCAAGCCCGGGATCGTTCAACAGCCCCGGGTCATTTCTTGTTTGTCTAGTCATGACGGATCAATTGGCAAGTAAGGTATCACGAGCTTGATTGATCTTTACAGCAAGATAATCCGAACCTCCCCGGTCAGGATGCATTTTTTGCATGAGTTTGCGATGGGCACCGACGATTTCCCCCCGCGATGCCCCAGGCGCAAGCCCAAGGATTTCGTAAGCCTCCTGCCTGCTCATGCGACCGCCCCCAGGCGCGGGAGGTGGTGCATCCCCAGTCCCGCCCATGGGCGAACGACGGAAAAGCCTCAGCAACCCTGGCACCAGCGGAAGCAGGGCAGGAACAATCCTAAGCACTGCGATCACGGCTGCGCCGATCAGCGGGATGACCCAATTGGCGCGGGCGACCAACACCACAAGGCCCAACAATCCGATCAAAACCAAGGCTTTTCGAGCTTTTGCACCCCCTTGTGGAGACAACGGCGGCAACCACTGGCGAACGCTGTAGACGGCTATCAGCAAAAGGAAAATTAACAGAACAAGTTGGATCAATTCGGCCTCACGAAAAGTTGAGGTTATCATCTGAAGGAATGCATTCTAACCTAATCGGGGAACTATTGTGCCTTTGCACGAACTAACTCCGTTGTGATAACGTTCCCGTTCAACTAAACATCAGTTTAGAACCCCGGTGTAGAGATAAATTCAAACAGAGGTAGAATAAAAAATGTCCAGCGAAAATAATACGACTAGCGGCCTGGCCGGCGTTATTGCCAACTTGAAATCCAATCCCAAGGCTTTGGCAATAGCGGGCGGTGTGTTGGCACTAGTGCTGTTTTTAATATTCAAGGGGAGCGGCGACGAAGGCGTCACCGCCGCCAAGGTGGTGCCGGTGTCCATAGGCCAGAAGGTGACCATCCAAAACCCCAACGTGGGCAACACCATCCTCTTGGCGGAACCGGGCGCGGTCGGTTTGGCCGATAGCGAGAGTGACCAAGACGATATGATCGTCTGTAAACAAGTGCTGTCAGGAACCACCGCGACGCTGAATGAAGAAACCACTGTCAACTATATCCCCTTTGCCAAGGTAACCCTTGAAAGCGGCGATTGCTTGGGCAAAACTGGCTGGATGCCGAAAGTCAATTTAAAGTGACGCCCACGACGGCGATGGCTCCATGACGGGCCATCGCCGTGACAGCTACAGTTCCCGCAGGATTTTGATGGGGCTGGAGCGGACAATCCCCCGTGTATGCGCATAACCTGCGACACCCACCGCCAAGGCGCCAAGCAAAGGGGCCAAAATCCAAATCTCCCAATGAAACCGTGGACTAAGGTCGAAGACCCGGCTGAACAGCGCCCAAGCGATGGCCTCCGTGGTGGCAGCGGCCAACAGGCCCGACAGCATGCCCAGCGTGGCGAATTCAATGCTTAGACTCTTGCGCAACAGGCTGCTGCTTGCCCCCATGGCCCGCAGCAGGGCATCCTCCCGCAAGCGTTCGTCCAAGGTGGCCCTGACCGACGCGAACAAGACGGCAAAGCCCGCCGCCAGCGCAAATACCAAAATGAAATCGATGCTTAGGGAAATTTCTTTTAGGATGGTTTGGAATTGCTTGAGCAGTTGATCGACCTCCAGCAAGGTCACGGCGGGGAATCGTTTCGCCAATTGCACCAAATCCGGCTTTTTATCAGGTGGTACATAAAAACTGGTCAGCCACCGGGCGGGAAAACCGTCTAACGTCCCCGGTGAGAAAATCATGTAGAAATTTGGCCGCATGGTGTCCCAACGGACCGAACGCAAGCTGTTCACCACCGCTTGCCGTTTCTGGCCGTCAATGGAAAAGGCCAGTGTGTCACCCAGATGGATTTGCAGGCTTTCCGCCAATTTAGCCTCCACCGACACCAGCCCAGACGGTGGGTTCCGCCCCCACCACTTGCCTCCGGTGAGTGGGTTGTCCGCCGGCGGCAGTTGGCTCCAAGTCAGGCTCAAATCCCGGTTGATGGCACCCTCGCCTTGAGATTCCTTATGGGCAAGGGTATGCACATCCACACCGTTCACCTCGGTGAAACGTCCCCGGATAATCGGATAAAAATCGCTGGCGATGATGCTGTGTTGGTCTAGGAAACCCCTGAACGCGGATAAATCCTCCTCGAATAGATTCAGCACGAAGTAGTTGGGGGCATTGGCGGGCAGTTGCCGCCGCCATTCTTGGATCAATTCCGTGCGCACCAGCAGACTGATCAACATCGCCGTGGCCGTCAGGCCGAAGGCCAGAATTTGCGTCATACCCAAGCGGGGCCGGCGAGTCAGGTTTTGCAAGCCGAACCGCCATGACAGGCTGAGGAAAGGAATCAGGCGGCGCGAGGCTTTCAACAGGGCCAACACGCACAAACCGGCAGCCGCCAAAGTAGCCAGCGTGATGCCCAGCACGATGGCAGTCATCCGCCCGTCCCCGGTGTAGCGCCAGACCAAAATCCCCAACGTGGCCAGCGCCAAGCCATAAACCGTCCACGCACTCGAAGGCAGGGGGCTAAGATCGCGGCGCAACACCCGTAAGGGCGGAAGCCGTTTCAGGCTCAGCACCGGAGGCAAGGCAAAGCCGAGCAGCACGAACAACCCTGCCGCCACACCGAACAGCGGCGCATACCAGGCGGGTGGGACCAATGCATGGGGCAAAATGCCTTTAAGCCACCAAGCCACGCCTTCTTGGGCCAAAAATCCAATGGCACAACCGGCCCCGCTAAAGGCAATCCCTATGACCAGATACTGCAACAAATGGATGGACAGTACGTCGCGTTCTTTTGCCCCCATGCATTTCAACAGGGCAGTGAGATCATAATGCCGCTCGGTGTAACGTCTAGCGCTCATGGCGATGGCGACACCGGCGATCAACACGATGACGATGCTGCTCAATCCCAAGTAACGTTCCGCCCGGGACAGCGCATTGCCCAACTCGGGGCGGTCTTCGTGAATGTCCACCAACTGTTGGCCAGGATGCAAGAGAGGCTTGAGCCACCGTTTGAATGCCAATATTTGGATCGGATCACCCGCAAACAAGGCGTAATAATGGGCGTTGCTGCCGGGACGGATGACCCCCGCCGCAGCCAAGTCCGCCAAATTAAATAGGATGCGTGGCGACAGGCTGTACAAATCGCCCCGCCGATCCGGCTCATGGGTGATGATGCGGGCCAGCTTCAGGGGTTTTTCGCCCAAGGTGATGGAATCATTCAAGGCCAGCTTGAGCGTGTGCAGCACCCGGCTATCCACCCATGCCTCCCCTGGCAAGGGGGCTTCCTTTGCCGTCGTTTCGGCGGCCAAGTCCGAGAGTGTCGTCCGCATGGCCCCTCGTAGCGGATAGGCGTCACTGACCGCCTTCGCGCCGGTCAACAGCAATTCGTTGTTTTCCACCAACACACTGGGAAATTCCACCGTCCGCGCATTCGCCAACCCCATCTCCGCAGCCTTGCGGAACCATTCCTCCGCATAGGCATCATGCGAACTGACCACCAGATCGGCAGCCAGGAACTCCGCCGCCTGGGTTTCCATCGTGCGGGTCAGCCGATGCCCGAACAGGCTCACCGCCGTCGAAGCGGCAACGGCGATCATCAACGCCAAGCCGAGGATGTTCAACTCCCCGCTGCTCCAATCACGGCGGACGAGTTTGAGGGCGAGGGTCAGGTTGATGGGAAGCCTCATGCTATAAGACCTTGTCGCCCACAAAGGGATTGTGTTTTCGTTCGATGCCGAAGGTGGAGCGCGGGCCATGGCCGGAAATGAAAGTAATGTCATCGCCCAAGGGCCACAGGCGATTGCGGATGGACGAGAGCAGTTGGGCATGGTTTCCCCCCGGCAGGTCTGTGCGGCCAATGGAACCCCTAAACAGCACATCGCCAACCAAGGCCAATTTGTCGCCGCGATGAAAAAACACCACATGGCCCATGGTATGGCCAGGGCAATGCAAAACTTCCATTTCCTGCTTGCCAAAACTGACGGTGTCGCCTTGTTCCAGCCATCGGTCAGGGGTAAATGGTTGAACGGGTGGAGAACCGAACATCACACACTGTTGCGGCAGCTGCGCGATCAGGGAGCTTTCGTCGATGTGCGGGCCTTCCACCGGTATGCCAAACTGAGCCGCCAACTCTGCGGTGGCGCCCACATGGTCCAAATGGCCGTGGGTCAGCAAAATCTTCACCAGTTTCACCGCTTTTTTTTCCACCGCAGCTAAGATAAGGTCAATGTCCCCGCCGGGATCGACCACTGCCCCCTCCATCGTTTGTCCGCACCACAATAGGGTGCAGTTTTGTTGAAAATCGGTGACTGGAATCGTGAGAGTTTGCATGATTTTTCAAAATGGGTAGTTATTCAAAGCGCATCTTACCGTGTTGTCATCAAGCGGTTTCATCGCGCAATTCCAGCCTCCGATCGATGCGGGCCAGTCGGTTTTCAAAGCGTTCCATACGAAGGTTTAGCCCGGCAATGTCAGTATGAACCCCCACCATCTGAGACTCGATTGAACCTAGCCGCATGATCACGGTATCAAATTGTTCGTCATGCCTCGCCAAGGTCGAACGAATGGAACTCGGATGTTCCAGGATCAGACTGGAAATGTTGTCTTCGGTCATGTTTTTCCCGTGTATCGTTAACTTGTGACGAAATCCCTAAAAATTACGCGACTGATGCGGTTCGCTCCTCAGCGCATTCTACGCGAGCTTTTGGTACCAATCGACGCGGTGCGTGATTGACAACCATGCGCACCGATGTTCGCTCTCTTTCCTTGAGCGCCTTGCAGATTGCCTCAATGTTATTGTTGTATCGTGCGGCTAGTGCCAGACCATTATTTCGGACTTCATCGACGATAGGGTCATTCTTCATAGTCGTTACCTCCGAGTTCTTCGGGTGAGCGGAGAATAGGGCACGCCCGGCCATCGGCTTCAATAACACGGGCGATGAGCGCTTTTGTTTCGGCATTGTTGATGTGCTTGAAGTTCCAAGTAAGGAGATAGTCGATTCCTTAGTGATAGCCTGACGCCCAGCCTTGACCACGTCCCAGCTTGACCGTGATGTGAGGTAACTTATGATGGAGGATTCAATGTAGACGGATGCGGGCATAAGTTAAATTTTTAAATGATTTATGGCCTTCTCAACAATAATCGCGTCAGGCCCAAGCTTTTGCGCTGATTATCACAACCCAAAAGGCGGGTTAAGCGAGTACGCCAACACGCCCGGCCCTGGAATGTTAGACCTGACCCCGTGCTTTTCGGTGGGCAGGGAAACAATACCGGTCATTCATGGATTTTGCTCTTTATTATCCATTCGGCGCAATACGGTTTACGCATCCTTGCGTCCTAAATCCACACGGAAAATTATGTCACGCTGAAAGCTCACGCAGCACCTCTGGATGCCGTTCAACAACACGCAAAAGCGTTTTGGCTGCCCCGTTTGGAGTGCGCCGCCCCTGTTCCCACTCTTGAAGTGTGCGCTTGGAAACACCCAGAAGTTCGGCGAACCGGGACTGCGACAACCCCAAGGTATTGCGAGCTGCGACAATGGAAGGGATATTGACATTCGTTATTCGCGCTGCTTTGCCCGCCTTCATTTGTCGGACAGATGCCAGCAAATCGTTCTGAAACTGTTCCATCTCCTTATCCACGCTCCACCTCTGTTTTGAGTTTGGCAAGAAA
>CAIODU010000132.1 GCA_903857165.1 uncultured Methylococcaceae bacterium
CATCCAGTTTGTCTTCATCAGAATAAATGATGCCGGCATCGGGATGTTCTTGGATTGCTTTCGCCACATAGTATAAGGCATGTTCAGGCAACATATCGTCTTGGTCGAGCATTGCCACAAATTCGCCCTTGGCCATTCCCAACGCGGTATTGCTGGCCCTTGAAATATGGCCGTTCTCAGGTCGGAACCCGACACGGATACGCGGATCTAGTTTTGCGTAATGTTCAAGACAGGTTTTCATATCACCATCAGTGGACGCATCGTCCGCAATGCACAACTCCCAATGGGTATAGAGTTGTGCGCGCACCGATTCGATGGCCTCCTGGAGAAACTTGACGGGCGCGTTGTAAACCGGCAACAGCACGGAAATGATAGGTGGCCGCTGCATGGCATGGACATTGGCCACAATGCTTTGGCGCTGTGCCGCAGAAAGCGTGTCATGCGCGGCAACCCAAGACGAGTAGGGCCCATGGAGGTCAATCTGATTTGATTTAGCCGCAACGGGTCTGCCGACCACCCGATTTTTGATGCGGCGAAGCCAAGTCACCAAGGCGCGGGGTCTTTCAGTCATTTGCCATACGCGTGAGTTCAAAACACCTAGATAACCGTTTCTAGCGAAAATAAGATCGTTTTTATGTAGGGCAAGTTCGGCACGTTGCGTTTCAGCCATCCGATCCAAGCGGGTTGATTTGAGCCTGACGATATTCAACTCGATTTCGAGTTCGGCTAGTTTCCTTTCCAGCGCCGAGGCTTTTTCGGCGTTTTCAAAAGCGTCAACCAACCAGTTGTCGGGCCACTGCCTTCGCCACTTGTTCCTAATGTTTAAATATTCAACACTGCGCGGGCCAGAAACATTATGCACGCCCGAACCATGGGGATCTATCTTGTAGGTGACAGACACCCCGGGCACATGGCAGAAAGAGCCTTGGGTTTGCAGTTGCAGCCAGAAATCCCAGTCCTCAAACAGGTCAAACTGCTCATCAAATCGACATGCCCCGGCTTCCACCCCGGCACGCCTGAACAGGGCCGCATTAATCGGAAATCTATTTCCAAACATTAACTGATAGGGTTCAAATTTCCCTTCGAACCTACCCAAAGGACGCCCGTCCATATCGACCATCCTGCTATCGGTATAGGCCAAGGCAACGGCGGGGTTTAACTCAAGTGCGCTCACAAGTTTGGCGAGATGTTCCGGGGAAATGGCGTCGTCGTCGTCAAGGAATAGCAGATAGTCGCCAGTGGCCAGATCAAGTCCGGCATTGGCAGCCCCAACACGCCCTCTGCCAGGTTGCAACGACTCATAAACTGTTTTGCAAATGCTTCCTGTCGCAAAGGCGTGGACCAGGCTCCCGACATCGATGCCGCCATCATTCACGACAACCAGCTCGATGTCCCGATGAGTTTGCGTCGCCACCGAAACAATCGCCTCCCGCAGCGGGTCGGGCCGGTTTTTCGTGCGGATAATGACCGACACCGTTGCGGCTATGTCCGGCATGGCATCCATTCCGAGTTGGCGGGCCTGCAACTCCAGCAGCATGGCGTTCAGGGGCTTGTCCTCTTTGGGCCAGGCATGGAATGCCTCTGCGTGGCTGACTTCCAAAGACAATGACCATGCCCGCGCCTGGTTCAAACCCATAATGCGCCCGACATAATGGTTCTGCGTCAGTTGGCTGGCATAGACAGCCATTATTTCGCGTTTGCGTGAGGCGACACGGGTAATATCGACTAACTTATTGACCGGGCCTTGCACCGATATTTCATAACTCCATGGCTCGGCCGTGAATCCGGTTTTGCGCAATGCCTCCCAGGCGATGACGCTGCTGGCGCGATGGTCCGGGTGCGGCTCGACCGGCGACGGGAAGAAAATGCAGGCGGGTTTGGTTGCAAGAATCATTTCCGCCAACTGGTCGATGACTGACTGGCAAGGCGACAACAAGCGGTCCGGCAAACGCCAGAAGGAAACGTCCCTGACTCCAAGCAGCCGGGCAGCTTCCAGTGCCTCCTGTTCGCGGATTGCCGCAATATCACCGGCACCGCCCTTATCGCCGCTGGTCAGAAACAATACATCTATGGCGATGCCCTGTTCGGTGGCCAGTAGCAGCGTTCCGCCAAGCCCAAATGTTTCATCGTCCGGATGTGGCGATATGACCAGCCAAGGGCTCGGCGGAAGCTTTGCCGGGGTGAAAGGCAAATAGGATGACTCATCTAGCATAAGTTTGAATTTATTCCGTAGTACAGCATAGTAGGTTTCACAGCAGACGCTATTGTACCGAGCGCACCTGCTCAACGCACCAAAAGATCGGCACCGAACCAGCCAACAAGAATTTGCCGGTATTTTTCGGCTTTGGCGGTTTGCAGGTGTTCCAGTGGATTGAGGTTGTCGGTAAGAATAAAGCCCTGGCTTTTGTCCACGGTGATCACCCGGTCTTGCAGCCAAGCGGCTTGATCTGTTGAAAGTGGATTTGATGCCATGTCTATGGGGTGGCTCGCCGCGACGAAGATGAAATCGTTGAAAACCTCGCCCGGCTCGGAAATGAACACCGACAAATGCGGAAAGACTTCCCCGATGGTCCGCGCAACCGATGCCAAGGCGGCATTGTGGCCCCCTTGCAAAAATGACACAAAATTAAGGGCGAGGATGCCACGGTCCGACAGCAGCCCCCGCAACTGCGTCAAGGTTTCGACGGTCAATAAGTGCGCGGGTTCGGAACCCCCAGTGAAGCAATCATGGATAATTAAATCATAAGGGCCTTGCAAGTGACGGATTTCATGGCGCGCATCCCCCACAATAGCCTGTCCGGTGGGTTTGAATCCAAAATAATCGACGGCGGCATCGGCGACCGCCGGGTCAATCTCCAAGGTGTCGGTCACGATCCCATAGCGGTCACGCAGAGTGCTTGCCATATGCCCCGCGCCTTGGCCGACGATGAGTGCGCGGGTCATGTTCGGTGCCAAATCCGGCAGAAGCCCTACGATGTTTTGATAGGCTAGCCTGCTCTTGCCGTTGGAGATGTTGGCCGCGCCAATCATCGACGCATCGGAAGTCAGGAAACGGAGGTCGCGGCCCG
>CAIODU010000133.1 GCA_903857165.1 uncultured Methylococcaceae bacterium
ATGCAAGCCGCGAACGGCGGAAGCACTTTTCGAGGCCATAAGGAGTGCCATCGCAACGGTAACTGAGGATGATGTGATTGGATATGTAAATCACGCCGCAGAGTATTTATAAGTAACTAATAGATATTAAAAACGCTGTATCATGTGAATCTTCAATATTAAATTGAGAATCTTCAACACAAAAAAACTTTACTGCATTTTGAACTAGTGTATTTTGACATGATAATAAGTCTTGGTTTTTACCAACATTTACCCAAAATATTCCATCGGTAAAATGACAACGGATATTGTTGTTCCAAGCTATTGCCGTTGCCAATACTGTTTTTCCAACTCCTCCCATTCCGACTGAGCCAATAATAACAGTAGACGATTCTGGAATATCAGATATTAATTCTTTAGTTTTAATCAATTCGTCACATAATTTTTCAATATCTTGATTTCGTGGAAAATATCTGATGGGCAAAGTCGGAGCGTTTATTGGTATTTGTAGAGCAGTAACGTAACCATCTGAAAGAGTCGAAACTAGAGTGCTAGGCACATGCCCGTAAGCGGGTAATGCACTTGGAAATGACGGCGGTTCTATGATCGTTCGGGTAGAGGGGAAGATGGGAGGACGGGCAGGTTTCGCGCGATTCCTCCTGATTCCAGTAAGCAAAAGTTCTTTCGCTTTCGGTTCGTCAACATTCAGGAGATCGATATAAACGATCTGTGGTAGGACGCCCCGCGGTTCGCAGTTCTGAACCCGTACTGGAAGCAGCAGGCCCTTTTCGCCGGTGGGGTCTTGTTTAAAGGCGGCCGCCCATTCTGGCGCGGTGAAAAGCGATGCCAGATAATCAGGTGAGAGTACCGCGATGGTTCGCTCCGATTCGGCCATTGCCTTCTGCATGTCGAACACGAAATTGCCTCCCGGACGGAAATCCCACGCTTGGAGAACGACGCTGTAATTTGCATCCTCTAGTTGCCAAGCGATCCACTCAGCCCAAGCGAGGTCAGCCTTGTTGTAACTGATAAAAAAATCTTTCATATCCGTGGTCTGAAGTCCAATGGAACAGAAACGTACGCTAAGGAAAAGTGTCTCAAGTATTATAAGCTTATAGACACTTAAAATCGACTCAAAAACCATGTCTACTAAATCGTTTTTGCCTCATTAGTAGACAAACTGTCTACTAATCTATTTAAGAGACTGTTAAACAGTTGAGGAACAGACTTATCTCTAAACTTCTGTGGATAAATCCGAAATTCGGCAAGAGGCGATTAACCCGGACCTTTGGCAGAAAGCCCTATCGTGAACACTGGTCGCAACACGCCCTTGATGCCGGTTTGCTCCACCGGCCCAAAGTAACGCTCGTCGAACGATTTGGGGCTGTAGTCGGACATCAGCAGCACTTGTGCCGCGCCAAGTGTGTACGCGGTTTCGCAGAAATGCAAGGGCTTTCCTTCTGTGTCGGCTTGGCTCGGTGCGCTGTTGGGAACCGCCTTCCCGTTCACGCTGACACCCTGCCGGGCGATACTTACTCGGTCGTCGGGTAACCCCACGATTTTCTTGATGACATAGCCGTAACCGCCGGGGCAAAACCCGGCACCGATGTAACCGCGCAGGAATCCCTCGGCAACCGCCTCCACGTTGAGCGGGCAAGCGATGACCAGTAAGCCGCACTTGTCTGGGTGCTTATGCCGGAAACGCCCGTGAACGGGCTTATTCCGGCCTACGGTGGGTAACATCAGTAAGTCAAGGATTTATCCGTTCGCCCTGAGCCTGTCGAAGAGTGAACGGAAAATATTAGCCTATTGATAATTAAGCGGTTCATGCTCCGACAGGCTCACCACGAACGGCTTAATTCGACAGCATTGCCCATGCAAAAAAAATTCAGGCATCCGCAAAAATCAGCATTTTGCTGATATGAATAGGCATGGGAATAGAGGAAGATATCTCTGCGGTCTGCACACCGTCATCCGCTTCGACGGCGCGGACGGACGGCTTGGGCAGTGCCCACAGGTCACGTGATGTGTAATCGGCCCCGACAGGAACCGGGTGATCCGGTCAGGGCTGAACTCGTTGTCCAACAGCAGCGACAGGCCAGCCGCGGTGGTCTGCGCGAACGAACTGATCAGATAACCACTGTACAAATCTATAAAGAGGGTTCTTCATGGGACATGTTTCCAATAAGCCAGATCAACAGCGGTATTCCATGCCTTTATCAACGCCTGCGCATAACATCAGTTACCAAGCTACGCAATCATTCTAACCAAAAAAACAGGACTCTTATCATGGCATCGTTAAACCAAATTAGTGACTCGGTACTCGACTTAGGGCAGTTTATTGGTTTGCTGAAGAATAACGACACAGTGAACATAGCATGGTTCAATACACCTGTTAATAGTTTGGAAACCATAAATACGCGCCTTGCCCTGCTGGTAGCCACATTTTATGATGTATTGGATTCACCCATCAAAGACCCGCCTATTATCGATACCTATTGGCTACAAATTGAAAATCCTTTAAATACTAGCGATAAACTACCGTATTACATTGTGCTACCGAAGCAGGGAGCGGCTGCTGGCAGTATTGGCATGGGCACCATTCTGCCGTATACAATGAATAATGTGACGGTTAATGTTTATGTGTATATCCCTCTGTTTTATTACGATGATGCAGGTGCCCAGTTTTTGCTTAGTCAGACCGTTGCAGGGATACAACTCGGCCTGAGCGTCACTAGGAATGATGGCACGGCATTTAGCGTGACGGGTGAAACCAATAAGCTGACGTTTGCAGGAATACAGATTGCATCATGCATCTACCTCGGCGCATCGACACCGACAATGTCATTACAGTTTCAGGGCTTGACCGGCACCACAGCGCCTGACAGCTATGACACTATCGCTGCGCTGCTTGGAAGCATCGACGCGGTCGATTGTCTAAATTTTTTGCTCCAGAATTCAACGGTGGCAAGCTGGTTACGCCTGGACATCGGAATGTCTAAGCTCACGACCGGACAATTGCTTGACGCAACCGGATTCATCAAGCCGGTCAGCGCGGCGAACCCGGTCACCTACACGCTGTCGTTGGAGCAATTACAAAACACCGACCCGACGACGATAGCCGTTAACTTCCTCCAGAATCTGATTATTACCGTGTTGAATGATACGGATAATCAAGTGCTGGTCAATCTGCCAGACAATGGCAGCATATCGTTCTATAAGAGCATCACCCCCGCCGATAATTCCGCAAGCTTGGGCCTTCAACTGGAGATGGCAATCCCTTTAAATAATGATGTGACGGGAACACAAGCGGTAGTCAGCCTGTGCCTTGGGAGTTGGCTGGAAAAAGAAACTGACAAATCGAACTGGATGACTCGCACCATGCCAACGGGTTTGGCACTGCCCTTAGACGGCATCACGGTGAACCTGTTAAACCTGTCAGCCGATAATAGCTATACCCTTTCTCCAGGATTCGGGCTTTCCAGCATAGGGTTTGACGTCATCGGCAATCCGCAAAACCCGTTGGTGAACTTGGACGGCTACACCCTGCAAGAGGCACAGCTGCGCGCCACGCTCAACCCGGTGATTTTGGACGACCCCGCCACCTGGGCTTACGGTTTCGCGGCCAAGCTGGACGAATTCGGCTTTCCGCTAGTCCCAGCCATGGAAGGCAACGTAGGCGACGGCAGCAACCCGGTCGCGCAAAACCTATTACAGTCAAGCAACACTAACTCTGGTTCGGGCGCAAACACGGGCGATCAAACGCCGGTCAACCCCACCTTTAGCCTCTCGACCTCTTGGTATCTCGGTGGCTGTTTCGATGTCAAGCTGTACGACCAAAACAATAATTCCGCCGATCAAATCAATATTCCGGTCAACCGCAAATTGGGGCCGATAGCCTGCTCGTCCTTGGGGATAGGCTGGATTGACAGTGAAAATAAGCTATCACTGCTATTTGACGGCGGGATCACCGTTGGGCCACTCAGCATTGAGCTTTACGATCTATCGATCAATATTCCAGCCACCACGCCGACAACACTCGGCAATTATAGCGTTGACTTGGACGGGATGGGCGTCCGTTTTAATGAAGGTTCAATCAACATTGACGCTGCCTTGGTCAAAGTGCCGGCCTCGCCCACCCAAACCTACACGGAATACGATGGCACGGCGGCAGTGGAAGCGGGCACTTTCTCCATCTCGGCACTGGGTTCCTATGCCTATGTGGGTGGCAACCAAGACGGATACGCCTCCCTGTTTATTTTCGGCACGGCGCTTGCCCCGCTAGGCGGCCCCGCCTGTTTCTATGTCACGGGTTTGGCGGGGGGGTTTGGGTATAACCGTGCCCTTGTGCTGCCGAAACCCGATAAGGTCAGTTCTTTTCCATTGGTCGCCGCCTTAAGCAATCCGGCTAGTTTAGGTGCCACCCAGGATTCAACCAGCGGGGCTTGGACATTCCCCGGGCCCAACACCATATTGGCAAATATGGACGCTAGCATACCACCGCAGCGAGGTGAGTACTGGCTGGCGGCGGGGGTGCGCTTTACTTCGTATGATTTTTTACATACCTCCGCGCTATTGAACATAGAGTTTGGCAATGAACTTGAAATAGGCGTACTCGGCGACTCTTGGATGAGTGTGCCGCTCGCCAGTCCCAATGCCAGTGCGCCGCCCGATAGTACATTGTTCTCTTATGCAGAGTTGGGTATAGATATTCAAATCCTCCCTTCACGGGGCGTGATTAAGGCCACGGCAATATTAAGCAAGAATAGCTATGTATTGGATCCAAGTTGCCATTTAACCGGCGGGTTTGCATTTTACAGTTGGTTTGGCAACAACCCGCATGCCGGCGAGTTTGTGCTAACGCTAGGCGGTTATAGCCCTTCGTTCAAGCCGCCGTCTCACTTCCCGAAAGTCCCGCGCCTAGGTTACAAGTGGCGGGTGGAAAAAGATGTCACTATCAGTGGCAAATATTACTACGCGATCACCTCCAGTTGCATCATGGCGGGCGGGGGGCTGAACATTGTTTTCAGTTCGGGGGGTCTCAAAGCCTGGTTTACCGCGCAGATGGACGTGCTGGTTTACTGGTCGCCCTTTTATTATATGGCGGATGTTTCTGTCAGCGTGGGGGTATCCTACCGGATACATGTATTGTTTGTCAGTGTGACACTCAAAGTGGAGTTGGATGCCACGCTTCACCTTTGGGGACCGCGCATGGGGGGTAAAGTCCATATCGACTGGCACATCATTTCCTTTACCATCCGCTTCGGTTCTAGTAAGGCTTCCTCGTCGAACAAACCCATTCCGTGGACAGCCAGTAACGGGCAGGGGTTTCTACAAACCTTAGTGCCTCAGTCAAACAATACCAATGGCGTAAACCAAGCAAGCGCATCAAACAGCAGCCCATCCGTACTTTCCATCACCGCGCTCAACGGCATTAACTCTACCATAACCGACACCAGCGGCAATAGTATATGGATCGTCAGCCCTGCCGATTTTTCATTCTCAACCCTAAGCATCATCCCGCTCACCGAAATTGATATTACAGCCGCATCAGGAGAAACCGCTCCTACGCAATGGCTGGCTGAAAATATCTGCCCAGACGGAGCTAACTACTCCGTATGCATACGACCGATGGCCGCCACGCTGAACGCTTCGGCGCTTAACCTGACGCTGACCGATGACGACGTAAAGGAAGTTTACGACCTAGCGGCGAGTTTCGATCTCACCCCCAGCATCGTCAACACGCAGGCGGCAAAATGGGGGAAGCCGCTCAATGGCGCCAATCCCGAGAAGAACGCCGTCCTTAATGGCAGGCTGTTCGGCTTCCAGACGATCCAACCGAAACTGACCACTCTTTCGCCTAGCGGCAATAATGCCTTGTCAATAGACATCGCTTCAGCGTATACGGTGGATATCGTTGATCAGCCGACGAACTATCTGCCCTTAAGCAGTAGTATGCAAGCACCTGACCCTGTGCCAATAGTGGCGCAAAACGCCTGTATCCAATATATAAAGCCAAATATTAACACCTCCGTGCGAACCGATATTTTTAATATTTTAGTGCAAGAATTTGGCTACAACCCGCAAACCAATGATGATTTAACCAATTTTGCGGATAATCCAGGTGTATGGATAAACGGCAACCCGCTAATACTATCCTCATACCCAGCCAACTAATCGAGGTGTTGCATGAACAATACAACTACAAGTACGACTTCCGCTAATATAACGGTCAATTTTTACGACAATTATATCCCGGCGCTTAAAGACGGCCAATTCACCCTCACATTATCGCAGACACTGTCAGTCGCTGGAAGCAATCCAGGCAATATCCCTGCACAGCCACAAGCACCAGTATCTCAGTCGTTTATCGTGCGGGGCCCTCGCTTTCAATTGCCGCCAGCCTATGTCAGCCAAGTGTTCCCTCCTGACAATGCCACGGGCGATTATCATTTATTCTTACCGCAGCTTGTGCTGAACCACCAGTCCCTGCCTTGGGAGCGCGACCTAGACCTGAACAATCCAACGGCCATACCCTGGGTTGCCTTACTGGTATTCACCGAAGACGAACTGCCGTCACCCCAAACGCTGCCCCAAGGCAGCCAACAAAATCGCGACCGGTCATCAGCCGTCACCTTGGATAAAGTCATCAACCCTCCTTCTAGTACGCTTGGGCCTTCCCTGATATTGGAAGCTGATGAAGTTGCCACGCAGATTAACTGCAATGTCATCGACATTCCGGTGGCTTGCTTTAACCGCCTGATTCCAAGTATTGATGACCTAAGCTACCTTGCCCATACCCGCCAGGTCAGCCTACAAAATAAAGCCTTGTCTGCCGAAAATCTGACCAATGGCTGGTTTAGCACCGTCATTGCCAACCGCTTTGGCGTGCCCCCGACCAGCACCGCTACATCCATAGGCAATATCGTACATCTGGTGTCGCTGGAGGGTTTTGAAGCCGCCATGAGCCAAACCGGGCCGGCGACCGTGGATAGCGCCCAATACGCTGCGGTGCGCATGATTTCGCTGTATAGCTGGGCGTATGCCTCAAGCTTGGATTCAATGGCGAGCTTCAGCGCCCTAATGACGAACTTAGTCTCCGCATCCAGCAATGCAGGCACTGACTTACTGCTGCGCTTGCCATTGCCAAGCGTGCCTTCCACGACGCAGCAAGTCCAAATGGTGCGGAAACGCCTGCAAGACGGCTTTGTGCCATTGAGCTACGCCATGCTCAGCGGTGACCAAACCTTCGCCTGGTATCGCGGCCCGCTGTCACCAGTGCCAGTGACCCGCTTTCTGGAATCCACAGGGCCCGGGCAGGCCGTTAATCCCGCCGTTCCCTATTCCAGCGGCGATGCCAAGATTTTTGAAACCGACACGGGGCTGTTTGATTTATCCTACGCCACGGCCTTTCAGACGGGCCGTTCGCTGGCCTTGGCCAGCAAAGCCTTCACCCAAAGCCTGCTGGCCTGGAGGGCCAACGCCAACAGCGTGGTGGACTTGATCTTGGAGTACATGAACAGCCCGGTTTATGCTTCTAAAATGCAGCAAGACGGTTTTCTGGATGCCCAGGGCAATCTTACCTCCGTCGGCGTGACCGATTTGGCCCAATTGCTGGATGGAAACATCGTCACCCAGGCATTTCAGGATTTTTTTGCGACTGACCTCTATCAAACGATTGCCGCTAAGATCGGCACGAAGGGCGGCTTTACCCCCTCCGATTCCTCGTTGATTCTCCATGACGCGACACCGGCGAAACCGGTGGTGGCACCGCAAGATATTATTAACCTAATGCAGCAGCCGCAAATCACCAGTTTGCTGCAACATCTTTCCGGCCTGGATAGTCTAGGGACATTGCTCTCACCGCTGCAACCGAATGCCACCAGCCTTTCCGTCAGTTCGCCGGGTACTAGTGAGGCAATCAATAACGGCACCGACATCTTGATCTACAGCCCGGACGGCATGACTAGCGCCTGGGTGACAGTTTCCGCCGACACCCCCATCAACTCAACCACTGTCAACATTCAGGCGTATGCCGGTGTAGCCAGCCTGCCGGCCAACAGTCTGTTACAAGTCAGCGATAGTGACCAGGACGCCCAACAGGTCATCAATTGGTTGGCGGCAACGGCGCTGTTGAATAATGTGCCGTTCAATAATTTAGTGGCCCATCCCAGTTTATTGCCCGCTGAGACTATTCGCTTTTTCTATTTGGATCAAAACTGGACCGATGCCTTGTTGGACGGGGCGCTGAGTTTGGGCATCCAAACCGGCCGCGATTCCCTGTTTCAACAACTGATGCGCAATAAGTTATATGAAGCGGTGCAAGCTGTCATGGCAGAGGCTCGTGACGCGCTGCTCGGATACAACTCCCCAAGCCCGTCCGCTGCCAACTTGAACCCGGCGGGTTTCGTGTTGCGCTCACAGGGTGTGGCCGGCTGGCCGAACCTGGAAATCTGCGCCTGGTCTGCCAACGATACGCAGGGGCCTATGAAACCCTTGCGCTTGGAATTGCTGGCCAGTGATCTGTTGTTTGCCCTTTACCCCGACATTCCAATCAAGCTGACCTTTACCGAACCCAGTGAAGGCTTGGTCTTTGGCATGGAAGACCAAGGCATGGAGATGCGTTATATCCCAGGTGTCACCGGGTATGCGCCAGCCCAGGTTGGAACGGTGATTCAACAGAATAATTCGTCTATCTGGGTAAACCTTTCTGCCATCCAACGGAGCGGCGAAAATCCTGCCTTGAACATTAACATTCCAGGCGGAAACGCCGGTTTGGTTCAGCTCATCCAGGCGGCCCTGCCCGGCTCACCCAAACTGACGCCCGCCTCACTGGCAGTGCAGATGGTCTGTGTGCCAGAGCAAATGTTACTTACCCCCGTAAACTAAAGGAAAAGCCATGACCCTGCCCAACGATAAAAATAGTCTGCTAGTGCCGATGGCGATGGATGCCTGGGTGAATTCGTCAACCAACACCCAGAGCATGGCACTTTACTATGCCGACTACAATAATTTGCAAAATTTCGAAAGCCCCATACCTGCCCCTTTCTCGGATTCGTCCGACATCCCGGGCCAAGGTATTCACCTGCACTGGGCATTGCCGGATGCACTGACCCACGGGGTCCAAAATAGCGACGGTTCGTTTGCTTTCCCGTGGGTGCCCAATCGTTGGCTAGTGCTGCGCGTCGACACGAGTGGCAATACCAGCCCCAAGGCTTGGGTGATCCAAAGCGACGGTCAGCAAGCCACGGAAACGCCGGGGGCGGGTCCGGGTGCCTTCCTCGACCCCAATAACCCGTCGGGGATCACTGCGGACGGTTCCACGGTGGCTGTCAATGGCATTAATCTGGGCCTTACCGTACCCATAGAAGAGTGGCAGGGGGATGTGAATAATACCTCTCCGTTGTTCCTGCAAGCAGTGGGGCCTGGCAATATATCATTCGCCGCTTACAAACCCTTTGTCGAAAACGTATTTTCCATAATCGATACCGACCTTCCCGCCGAAGATTCGGGCAGTTACAGTTATAGTTACACGGTGGTAGGCTGGTTCTCAAATCCCGATGGCGATCCCTTGGCCGGGGTAGGCACTTATGTCGATGGTTTTACGCCTAGCTTTTGGGACAGCCAGGAAGACTGGCAAAGCCAAACCCCACCCGAGCGCCTTTCCACCATCCTCGATGCCATGCAATGGAGCCTCCCGTCTGGCACGGACCTACCCGACAGCTCGCCTAACGCTTCCCTGTACCACAGTTTTATCGCGGATGTGGCATGGCCTCCGAATTACAACAATGGGTTTTTCAATGGAATGAACCCCGGCAATGTCCAAATCGCCGTCGGCAATAACGCAATCGATGCGCTCTCCGCGCTAATCCAAAGTTATGCCAACAATGAGGGCGTGCAAGACCCCAGCAATAGCACACAGTGGATCACCGCCGGCAATACCTTGTGCAGCTTGATTCAAGCGGCGTCGCTTAATTTGCTGGAGGATTACGGGGTGCCGGGAGGCTCTGCACAGGTGCAGCAACAGATAGAGCAGTCCTGGTTCGGCAGCGATCCGGGCGGTACGGTCTGGGAGGTGGTTTCTGCCCTGAACAACCTTCAAGTTGACACTGCAAATGACACGCTGACGCCCGCGCAAAATGCCGCCTTGTTGCAGCAGCTCAGCCAGCTCAACCGTGATCAACGCGCTTATGATCTCGGGCAATGCCAACTGCAAACCCAGCAAAGCGAACTCTATCGGCTCTGGCTTAAGTTAAGCCAGTCAACTAATATGCCGCCGTGGGACTTCCCGACAACCTACCCTGATTTCAGCACGGTGTTGCAACCCGTGCTACAACTAGACATCTACCCAAGCTGGTTTGGGCAAGTCGCCAATTTATTGAATATCCAGAATAACTTGCTTGCGGCACTGCCGGAACCCGACGACAATGACGCCGCCAACGCCTGGGCCAACGCCAACTGGACATTTCCCGATGTCACCGATTCGGGGGCCACTATCACGCTACAAGCCTTGGGGCTGCAACTCAAAGCCGTCCCGGCCCAGCCCTACTGGCGTCCAGCCGATCCCGTAGTTCTGGTCAAAGGTGCCGGTCGCGGGCTGAAATACGGCGAGGACGGGAGTTTCACCGCCGACGGGACGCTGTGCTGCCGCTTGCCCGGCCAAACCGTCACCGGTCTCAATGTGTCCAATGTGTCCATCACGGCGGCGGAATTTGGCCAGGTCGCCGCATTTACAGACCCGAGTGCCTATCTGAGCCAGTACCCCGCCGCGCCGTCTATTGCGAGTTTGCTGGTCGAAGTGTTTTTCAGCGACCCAAACAATGCAGGCGTCATCAACCAAGTGACGCCGTCGGCCTCGGAAGCCGCGATTAACAGCGCCATTACCTCGCTGTTAACGGGGGGGAGCGCGGGCAGTTGGTCCGGCACGCCGCCCAGCCCGATTGGATACAGCCTATGGCAGCAAGCCTGGTCGCCCATCTTGCTGGAGTGGCAAGCCAAATACTATCCGACCCTGACCGCATCGAGAAATTTCGACCTTTCCAGTTGGACTTTCGACGGCACCCACTACCAATGGAACGGCAATGGCTTTGATTACAATAATGTCTATTCCATTCCAATCCAGGGCCGCACCGTGGTGACCCCTTATGCACAGACGGTGTTCCAAGCCAAGCTCAGCAACTACTTGTCGACCGCCAGCACGATGGACACGGTGCAAATGCAAGAACTGCTGGCTGCCGTGATGGGCTGGGACATCCTCGGCCAGACCTTGTCGGGCTTCACCGATCAGTTGACCACCTTGCTGTCACAGGAGACGTTCCCGCCCCCTTGCTCGCCAAACCCGGGCGCCACGCCAGCCTTGGTGGGCGATCTGGTGCAGGACCAATACCATCTGACGCCCGAACTCACCAACCCCGACTTGGCCTATGAAAACATTTTCTTTCCCGTGCGCGGGGGCCTGGTCACGTTTGCACAAAACCAACTTTGGCTATTGGATGCTTACGGTCAATTTTACGATTTGTCCCAACCCAACACCGAATATGGGTTCCAACCCTTACTCAGCCCTGCGCTGACTGCGCCGGCCGGTGTCAGCATCCCCTCGTTCATCCCCCAACCTTTCGTGCTGGGGCCGCGTTTGGTGCAAAGTGCGCGGCTGGATATGAACGTGCTGGCTAACGACAATAGCGGCGGCGACATCCTGACTTCCGCCAACAACAACCCCGTGTGCGGCTGGCTGTTGCCGAATTATCTCGACAATAGCATGGCCGTTTATGACAGCAGCGGGATTATGCTGGGCGAATTATTAGTGCAGCAAGCAGCGCCCGACAATTGGCGGCCAAGGCCTGGGCCGAATGGCAACAACCCGTCGCCACCGTCCAGCCCGGCACAAATCGCCAACCCAAGCTTAATGAACGTGGTCAGCGCGCTGGCCAGCCAAGGCATTGATACTTTGAGCGATTTCATGCAGATAACGGACGAAACGCTGTGGATGGTCAACCCGGCCAATGGCGGCGGCAATAATAGTTTGGCCGCGCTCATCGGCAGGCCCTTGGCCGTAGTGGCTCTGCAATTGAATTTAACCCTAAACGGCGATCCGATCACCAACCAACAGTGGAATGAGATGCTCGACCCGTCCTCAACGCCCGACGACTATACCCTAGTGCAGGACAGCGGCGAGGTGCTTGATGCTTCCTTTCCGGTCAGGCTCGGCAGCCTGGACTTGCGCGATGACGGTTTGGTTGGCTATTTCCTGCCCGACTATGCCACATTCTACGCGGTCCATACCGAATTTGAATTAAACCCGTCCGACACCTTCATCCAGCCGATACTGGAAACCAGTGGCGTCAGCCCGTTTTATCAGGGGGATGTTGCCGTGTCGCCCAATTCGGCTACCGGCGTCACGCTTACCCTGATACTCGACCCGCAGGGCAGTGTCCATGCTTACACCGGCATCCTGCCCGTCAACAGCGTCGCCTTGGATGCCAACACGGTTCAGGATTTCCTGCAAAACCTGTCAGTCAATTTCCAGACCGGCCCGATACTGGCCGACCCGGACACATTGCGCACCCCGCAGCCGGCCATCAATCAGGGGACATGGAATTGGCTGCAAGCCATCGGCGACACTTGGGGGCAGGACGGCATTGTCGATACTGATGATGCGGCACGGTTCCCCACGCAAGCACCCACCTTAAGGGAAGGCTGGTTGCAGCTACTGCTATAAACCCGGCACAACGGTCAATGCGTCGAATGGGGGGGCTAAATCCAAGCCGAAACACCCCCCTATGGATTCCCTGAGCGGAGTCCAAGGGCCAATGCTGTTGAATTAAGGTTTGGATGTAGGCCGGAATAAGGTCGTGCAACGACCGTTTCCGGCATTCGGCTAATTCAACAGCATTGAGTCCAAGGGCGGGCGTTGCGGCCTGCCCCTTTGCTAGTCAGTTACATCAACATTCGTTTCAAAGAGGATATTAAAAATGGCTACCTTGTTAACGTATACGATCAATAGCGGTAACGCAGTCCCGACACCCGGCACAGCCGATTTTTACTTTAACATCAGTGTTGAAAACAATGGTCATAACCCGGTCACCCTGCAATACTTTCAAATCGCCATCCCCATGGGTAACGGTGAGAATGATCTTACGCCCACCGGCGACACTGCTTCAATAACCTATAAAGTACCCACAGGCTGGGTTGACAAACCCTCGGTTTCTGCCGCAGGCGACTATTTTAATGTGATATTTGGTTATAGTGTAAAAGGTGGTTTTTTGATAGCACCGGATGATAATGCAATAGTGTTTAGCATCGACAATATTACCGTCAATTCATCTGCCGGAACTGCCGACTGTACGCTGACTGAATTTACCGAATCACCGACAGCCGTCAACCAAATCGAGTTTTCATTCACCAAACCCAATACGCCAACGAGTCTCTCATTTTATGCAAGCTCTTATGTCGTCCAAGCGGGGGATGAGGTGACCGTGTATTGGTCCGGGCCGACTGGCTGGACTTATACGATCACTTGTGGGGACGAGCAATTGTCGCAAACTACGGTTAATGAGGGTTCGTATTCGGCTAAACTGCTGACCCCGACCATTTTTACTTTGCAATTGACCCAGACCGGGCAGATTTCCCCAAGCCCCATCCAATTTACGGTAAAGGTTACGCCCTGCATCATCTTTACGGGTGTTGGGCAAACCGATGGCGGCATCAACCAATTGCTGTTGGCATGGTCAACCCTGTATGCCAGTAAGCTGACGGGCTCATGGATCGCTGGAAGCCTGGTCTTGAACAGTGCCGATTTGCCCACGCCACCCATAGCACCCGATATCGGCTGGACAAGTGCCCAATATATACTCACTGCCTATTCAGATGACCCCACCGATGCGTTGGCCTACACCAACACATGCACGGTTGCCCCCCCTGTGGTCAATAGCTTTGCACCCGGCTCATTACAACAGGATGAAAATGGCTATTATATGATACTGACATGGGAGGTCTCCGGGGCATTTTATGTTGAGGGTTCATGGGCAGGGACTACCCAATTTAATGCCAACGACCAAAGCGCACCGATTTATGCCCCTTTTGAACAGGAATATACGATCACTGCCTATGTACTCAGTGATGTATGGTCAACCCACTCGATTCAGACAGCCTCCTATTTCACTACGCCCGTTATAGAGCAATTTACCTGCACGGTGAATGCCATTACGCAAGTGTTGAGTTGGAATGTACAACCGGCCAACCAAAACTCGGCTGTCATATCAGTCCATGGCTCATGGCAAACCAACTCATCCGCATCATTGCCGACAACGGGTTCACACACGCTGAATAGCCCATTCGCCTCAAGTTATACCCTTACCGCCAATGGCTTAGTCAGCGGCCAGTCAACCCAACAAGAGATTAGCAACCCTTGGTGGGTGGCGGAGATCATCTCACTGGTGGACACTCATATTCCCACAGGTGCTTGCATTGCTCCCGTCAATAATACTTACATAGTTGCATTTGCATGGGTTAAAGACAACAATCATACTCTTACATCTGGGGAAGGTGCAACTATTATATCAAACGGAGATATAACAAATCAGATATTTATAAATAGTGGTTTGGATTCATGCACTAGCATATTGGTCACTCCCGATGGAAAAACCTTGTTATTTGTTTTTCAAAAATTGGATCAATTATGGCAAGCATTATCCTATGATATTGAAACCGCTCAACCCAGTGGAAGCTTTGCGCTTGGGCTTGCTAGTATCGTGGCCATCACCCCAGGCAATGCCTATCTGTATGCGGCGCACTTAACATTGACTACGAGGGTTAATCTAGCCAGTGGCGAGAGTAATGTACTCAAAATGCCTGATTACCTAGGCGCGAATGTAACCTGCATGTCCATCACACCGGATGGCGAAACTGTTTTCATCGGGGTGAGTACCGATGCCTCCGGCAATGGCTATGTGTTACCTTTGACGGTACAATCAAATACCTTGCTTCCTGCCATTGTCTTGCCGAATAAAAACCCTTGCGCTATCGCCTTCTCACCCAATAACCAGTATGCTTGGGTGGTATCGGATAACGATAACACGGTATTGGTGATTGATTTAAGCAGTTTAAGCGTCACCAACACGTTCTCAGTCGATGCCAACCCACAATCCATCGCAATCACCCCGGATGGCCGCTATGTGTTTGTCGCCAATGCCGGCAGTGACACGGTATCAGTGATTGATGCCAATGCGTTTACCGTGCTTCAAACCATACCCGTAAGTTCAGGCTTAAAGTCAATCACTATTGCCCCTGATAGCAGCTATGTAGTCGTGGCGAATAGCACCGCTGTATCGAATAACTCCACTGTGACTATCATTGACGTGGAAACCCTGAGCATTGTCCAAACCCTGCATGCATATTCCGAAAATAACCTTGTTCTTCCCCCTCCTGCCTTCTCACCCGATAGTAGCAGTCTTTATCTGATAAGCAAGGAGTGTAACAACGGGCCATTTTCGGTCATCGTGTTAAAGTAGACGATGCCGTATCCCAGGCTCCAGTTTGAGAGCCATTACCGACCTAAAGGGTGAAAATTGTTCTGGTTCCCAAACTTCAGCCGGGAACGAGTGATAAACGTCGGGTTGGCGTAATCCGAAAAGCCCTTACCACTGTTGGTTTGCGTCTTAAAAAGAAGCGCCTAACCTAAGCTACAACTAACCAGTACCAATATACTGTAGGAAGATACCAAAATGAAAACCCAATTAGATTACTCCGTCAATTACCCAACGGCAACCCCAGGGACACTGGATTTCTACATCAATATCAGCGTAGAAAACAACAGTATGTTCGATATCACCCTTAATGCCTTGCAAGTCTACCTGCCCATGGGTGAAGGTGACAACGATCTAACACCCGTGAACGATGCCAGTTCAATCATTGCCGATTCGCCAGTTGACTGGACGCAGACCGCCCTGCCTGACAAATCAGGGGCAAATCTTGAAGTGAGCTTTGTATATAGTAGCGTTTCCGGTTTTGTGATAAAGCCGGACGGTCCTGCGTTAACCTTCACACTAAGTAATGTTACGGTTAATGACAGTTTTGGCATTGCACCTTGCACGCTGAACGAGTTTACCAAGCCGTTTGTCGCCAATAGTGAATATGACTTTTCGATTCCGAAGTCTGCCACTCCAAAAGATATTTCATTCACTGCAAATACCTATAGCATCAACGCAGGGGATAATGTGGTAGTGACCTGGGCAGGGCCCAGTGGCTGGGTTTATGCCATCACCTATGGCAGCGTCCGACTGCCACCCACAACCTGTAACAATGGTTCAGAGACCCTGCAACTGTTGTTATCCACGGACGTCACTTTACAGGCGACCAAAACTGGACAACCCCCGCCCAGACCCTGGCAAATTAGGATAGAAGTGACCCCAACGATCAGCCTTACCGGTACGGTGCAGCCGACGCTAAATAACCCATACCAATTGGCGTTGGATTGGACTAGTTTGGGTGCAAGTGAGGTTTATGGTTTGAGTACAGAACCGATGGGATTGTCTGGTTCTCAAACCGTGGCGCTATCCTATGCAGACGCTCATAGCAAGTCATGTTCCGATTATGCATTCACTGCCATTGGTCAAGATACCGAGGTCTGTTGCCCCTGCGCGATAGCCCCCCCGGTCATCAACAGCTTTACACTCGAATTATCACAAGACGCGAATGGTCAATACTATATAATACTGAACTGGGATGTCTCAGGGGCATTTTATGTTGCGGGTTCATGGCTACAATCGCCAGCATTAAATAGTTTTAATCCCACTGACCACAGCGCAAGCATTTATGCCCCTTTTGAGCAGTGCTATACGATCACTACCTATGTACTCAATGACGTATCGGCCACACAGACCCTGCAGACATCAGCTTACTTCAGCGCACCGATAATCAAGCAATTTTCTTACACGATAGCGGGAGAAACCCTCACGATAATTTGGGAAGTGCAGCCGGGAGACCAACATTCAGCCGTTTCCTCGGTTCAGGGTTCATGGCAGTCCGCATCATTGCCATTGACTGGCACACAAACACTGCATCCCCCATTTACTTCAAGTTATACGCTCACAGCCAATAGCGTCGTTAGCCAACAAGCGACCCGAAAAGCATTGCAGTTATCCAATTGGCAGTTGTTGGCAACCACCAGACCCATGACTACTAGCCCTTATCTCAATTGTATCGCCACCGCTAACAATACATGTCTCATAGGGTGCGATGATTCACCTAGCGGCGGGGTAGTGATTGTTTCAAATGGAACAAGGGTCAACCAGATCGGTTGTACCGATTCTAAATATCCATTCAGTA
>CAIODU010000134.1 GCA_903857165.1 uncultured Methylococcaceae bacterium
TGCTACGCGCTTGGCTCCGGCCAAGTGGTTGACTGAGTTGGTGGAAACGGATTTGAAGAAGGGTACGCGCTACTGGGGGGTTGAGGGTCGGTTGTGGTCGGAAGAGAATCCTGATGCGTATGCTGGTGTGCATAACTTTGATGGTGTGCTGGTGATCTTTGATGAGGCCAGTGGTATTGCAGACCCGATTTGGTCGGTTACTGGTGGATTCTTTACCGAGAACACGCCCAATCGTTTTTGGCTGGCGTTCTCTAATCCACGGCGCAACACGGGGTACTTTTATGAGTGCTTCAATAGTAAGAGGGACTTTTGGAAGACTAAAGTGGTGGATGCCCGGACGGTGGAGGGGACGGACAAGCAGGTGTACGAGAGGATTATTCAGGAGTACGGGCCGGATAGCAGCCAGGCGCATGTGGAGGTGTATGGAATGTTTCCCAATGCGGGGGATGATCAGTTCATATCTAGTCTGATTGTGGATGAGGCGATGAAGCGGGCGAAGTACAAGGATGCGTCGGCGCCGATTGTGATTGGGGTTGACCCGGCGCGGTTTGGTGCGGATGCTACGGTGATTGCGGTGAGGCAGGGGCGGGACATAGTGAAGATCATGCGCCACCGGGGGGATGACACTATGACGGTGGTGGGGTATGTGATTGAAGCGATTGAGGAGTTCAAGCCGACGCTGGTGGTGATTGATGAGGGTGGGTTGGGGGCGGGGATTGTGGATAGGCTCAAGGAACAACGGTATAAGATCAAGGGGATAAATTTTGGTAACAAGGCCAAGAACCCTATAATGTATGGAAATATGCGGGCCCAGATGTGGGGGGATATGCGGGATTGGCTGAAGACGGCGAGCATTCCAACGGATCGGTTCTTGAAGACGGACTTGATTTCGCCTATGATGAAGCCGGATTCTCGGGGTACGATCTTCTTGGAAAGCAAGAAGGAGATGAAAGCTCGCGGGCTGGCTAGTCCTGACGCGGCAGATGCGATATGCGTTACATTTGCATTTCCTGTGGCGCACAGGGAGTACACTGAGAAAACCCGTACACTACGGGTATCTGATCGTGCTAGTGTTTCAACTGGATGGCTAGGAGCTTAATATGGCGACAAAGTTTGAGCAGGGTAAGAAAGACGTAGAAAAGAAGTCTTTGGGCAAAGAGGGCAGCAAGCGTGAGGAAGCTGCTGACAAGCGTCAAATGCCTAAGTCTATGCCTAAGATGGTTGTGATGGTTGCCAAGCCATTTAAGAAGAAGTAGCTATGAGTTTCACTAAGCCAATTGGGGTTGCGTACCTTGACCAAGACATTATTGGCGCGGATACGGTCAGTGCAAATGTGGTCTACGCAACATCTCAATTGGGCTATACCAATGGTGCGTATGGCACGGTGACACAGACTGGCAACAAAGCATCAGCTGTAACCTTGAACAAGACTGCTGGCACAATTACCACGACAAATGCTCAAATGGCCCCTAGTGCTAAAGTTGCGTTTGTTGTGAACAACAGCCAAGTGTCTGCCTTGGATACGGTTATTGTGAACATTGCATCTGGCGCAACGGCAACTTTTGCGTATCTTATTGCGGTGGTGACGGTAACTGATGGTGCATTTACAATTAACCTAGACAATGTGTCAAGCAATGCCTACACCGACGCGCTCAAGATCAATTTCTCTATTCTCCATGTTCAATCCTAATAAGGACGTATCATGCCGCTAGTCAAATCAAAATCCCCAGAGGCTTTTCGCAAAAACGTAAAAGCCGAGGTTAAGGCCGGAGCGCCTGTCAAGCAGGCTGTGGCAATTGCCTACTCTGTCAAACGCGCCGCAGCCGCCCCAAAAGGTAAAAAATAATGGACATTACTGGTATCACAGCCGCTGCCGCAGTCGCTGTTGGCGGCTCGGCCAAGGACAAAAGTGATGCCAGCATCCTTGCCGCAGCTCGCTCTCGTCTTGACTTGGCGATGTCTGCGCTCTCTGAGTCGCGTGAAGACGAGAACGATGACCTGAAGTTCTACGCCGGAAGTCCTGACAATTGCTGGCAGTGGCCTGCTGATGTGCTGGCTACCCGTGGCGCTGTGCAGGGTCAGACGATCAATGCGCGCCCCACGTTGACCATCAACAAGCTGCCGCAGCACGTTCGTCAGGTCACAAACGACCAACGGCAGAACCGCCCAGGCGCCAAGGTCATCCCTGTTGACGATAACGCCGACATCGAGATTGCCGACATCTACAATGGCATGATCCGGCACATTGAGTACATCTCGGACGCTGATGTTGCCTATGACACCGCCTGCGAGAACCAGGTTGCTTATGGCGAGGGCTATATTCGGCTCCTGACCGAGTATTGCGACGACGATACCTTCGACCAAGACATCAAAATTGGCCGGATTCGCAACAGTTTTAGCGTGTACATGGATCCAACCATGCAAGATCCTACTGGCGCTGACGCTAAGTATTGTTTTGTCACGGAAGACCTGACCCGAGATGAGTACGAGCGCATGTACCCCGATTCGGCACCCATTACGACTTTGCAGTCGCTGGGTGTGGGCGACCAGTCGATCAGTAACTGGCTCAATGAGGACACGATTCGCATTGCTGACTACTATTACATCGACTATGACCGCGCTACACTGAACTTGTACCCCGGCAACCATACGGCGTTTGCCGGTACGCCCGAAGACAAGGCACTCAAGGCGCATTTTGGTAAACCTGTCAAATCCCGCGAGTCTGACCGTCCAAAAGTCAAGTATTGCAAGATCAATGGCTATGAAATCCTTGAGCAGCGCGAATGGGTGGGCAAGTGGATTCCCGTTATCCGTATTGTTGGCAACGAATTCGAGGTAGATGGCCGTCTTTATGTGTCTGGCTTAGTGCGTAACGCCAAGGATGCACAGCGGATGTACAACTATTGGGTGTCCCAAGAGGCAGAAATGCTGGCTCTGGCCCCCAAGGCTCCGTTTATTGGCTACGGTGGTCAGTTTGAAGGCTACGAGGATAAGTGGAAGACCGCTAACACCCAGAATTGGCCTTATTTGGAGGTCAATCCTGACGTTACAGATGGTCAAGGTGGTGTTCTTCCACTACCCCAGCGTGCCCAGCCGCCAATGGCTTCCAGCGGGCTTTTGCAGGCCAAGGCAGGTGCTGCTGAAGACATCAAATCCACTACAGGCCAATACAACGCTTCTTTGGGCATGGGCTCCAACGAGCGCTCAGGAAAGGCCATTCTTGCGCGCCAGCGTGAGGGCGATGTCGGGACTTACCACTATGGTGACAACCTGGCCCGTGGCGTCCGGCACATTGCGCGCCAACTGATCGACATGATCCCCAAGATTTACGATACCCAGCGTATCGCCCGGATCATTGGTGAGGATGGCGAGACAAAAATGGTCAAGATCAACCCTGACCAGCCGCAGGCCGTCAACAAGATCACGAACGACCAAGGCATCGTAATCGAAAAGATTTACAACCCAGGCGTTGGCAAGTATGACGTTGTGGCTACCACCGGCCCCGGCTACGCGACTAAGCGCCAAGAGGCTTTGGAGGCTATGGCTCAACTGTTGCAGGGCAACCCGCAACTGTGGCAAGTGGCTGGCGACCTGTTTGTCAAGAACATGGACTGGCCGGGTGCACAGGAGATGTCCAAGCGCTTTGCCAAAACCATTGACCCCAAACTCATGTCTGATGGCGAAGACAACCCAGCATTGGCCGCAGCACAGCAGCAGATGCAGGCTATGGGCGCTGAGATGGAGCAGATGCACACGATGCTCCAGAACGTGTCCAAGTCGCTGGATATGCGTGAGATTGAGGTCAAAGAGTTTGACTCTCAGGTCAAGGCGTTCCAGGCTGAGACACAGCGCCTGACTGCCGTGCAGGCCAGCATGAGCCCTGAGCAGATTCAGGACATTGTTATGGGCACCGTGCATGGGATGATCACCTCGGGTGACTTGGTAGGCGAGATGCCTGGCCGTGAGTCGCCACAGGAAGACATGGGCGAGATGCCACAGGGAATGCCAATGCAAGGTCAACCAATGCCACCACAAGGGATGCCACAATGAAAGCAAACGAGTTCTTAGGATTGTTGTTTCTGGCGCGGGATGTAACCCATTCCGTGCATTGGAATACCCGCAGCTTCTCCAAGCACGATGCGCTTAACATTTTCTATGATCGCATTATTGGTGCTGCTGACGACTTTGCTGAAACGTATCAAGGCCGTCATGGTCTAGTTGGGCAAATTACCCTACAATCGGCAAAGAAAACAGCCAACGTCATTGAGTTTTTGGAAGATTCTTTGAAGCAAATTGAAGCTGGTCGTTACGAGGTGTGCGATAAAACGGATACATCTTTGCAGCAGTTGATTGACAACATTGTTGAAATTTATTTGCGAACCCTCTATAAATTGCGTTTCTTAGCATAAGGAGAACACCTTGGAACTCTTGAATCCCCTTTCTAGCACTGACTTTCCAGCCAGAATCATTACCTATACCGGCACCGCTGGTGTTACAGGTACATGGCCTGCTGGCCCCCAAGGTGTGGTTGTCTGGTCTGACCAGTCTTGCTATATCCAAATTGGTGAAGGCGTCACGGCTACAACTGCCTGCACCCCGATCCCTCCGTTCACCCCGATTCCATTCAAAGTGCCTGCCGGTACTGGCGCCCCGTGGCGCGTGAGTGCAATTCAGGTGTCTACGGGTGGCACGATCTACTGCAAACCGATTAACATCCAGTAAGTAGCACCCAATGAGTAAATTCAAATGAGCTTCTTTGGCATACCCATTCGCAATGGTGTTGCCATCGGCCTCGGGAGCGTGATTTCGTTCCTGTCTGGCTATGCCGATGCAACAGTGCAGGGCAACCTATTAACCGAGATCGGCGATAACCTCGTTCAAGAGGACGGCGGTCTGATCCTGTTGGAATGATATGACCGTTAACCTTTCCCTTCTTGGCGGTGCTGGCTGGCAGTTCCTAGATAACAATGGTTCGCCATTGTCGGGTGGCCTGCTGTACACCTACCAAGCGGGAACGGCATTAGCGGCCAACACTTACACCAGCGCCAGCGGTGTCACGCCCAACAGCAACCCGGTTGTGCTGAACGCAGCAGGCCGTGTTCAGGGCGAAATTTGGCTCACCCAAGGCCAAGCCTACAAGTTTGTCCTGAAGACTTCTACAGGGGTTACTCTGGGCACCTATGACAATGTGCCTGGTGCTAATGATCTGACGGCGCTGAACACCTTTGAGGCTGCACTGGCTGCGCCTACTGGGTCTTCGCTTGTCGGGTTTATCCAGTCGGGCACAGGAGCCGTAGCAACTACGGTGCAGACTAAGCTGCGTGAGTCCGTGAGTGTCATGGACTTTATTCCAGCAGCACAACAAGCAGCTATTATTAACGGTACAAGTTCTCTTGCTACCTATGATTGTTACCCGGCATTTGTTGCTGCAATTACTTCTGCTTTGCAAACTTGGGGAAGTCCTTTTTATGCTACCAATCCTAAAGTATATGTTCCGCTTGGTAAATATTATTTATCATCAACTATTGTTCTAACTAATCAAGTACAGTTGTATGGTGATACCTCTGGATATGGATATACTCTTGGCCCAACTTTAATATTTCCTGCTGGTAAAACAGGAATATATGCACACACTACAACAGGCGCAGGCAACTATACGGGCGCTGGTTCTATTATCCAAGGGCTTTCATTACAAGGTACTGCTGGAACGGCTGATGCAATAGGTGGGCATGGTATTCATTCTCAAACAACTATTTTAGTTAGAAATGTTTTTATTAAGTCTTTTGTTGGTAATGGCATAAATATTACCGCAGATACTGCTGGTAGTGGGTATGGGTATGGCAATGCAAACGGTTGGAGCATAAAAGATGTAACAGTGCAAGACTGTTATAACGGGGTTTATATTACTGGCGGTGATGCAAATGCAGGAAATGGTAGTTCAATTAATGTAACCAGTGCTACTAATTGTGGTATTTATGATTCTAGTTTTTTGGGAAATACTTGGTTGGGATGTCAAGTTGTGTCTACTGGTTCAGCATACAAAACAGACAACCCTAATGCTAGAACATTGTTTGTAGGATGTTACGCAGAAGGTGGTGCTGGATTATCTTCTATTCTTGCACCATCAATGGTGTTGGGTGGAATATTATCAACAAGCAGTAGTTTTGTAGACTCTACATCAGCTTTTATTGGTAATGGTAGTGCTGGTTATGGTTTAATTTCAAGTGTTACATTTAATGCACCAA
>CAIODU010000135.1 GCA_903857165.1 uncultured Methylococcaceae bacterium
AACTGCCGGTCACGATAACTTCCCCGATGTCGCCATCGCTACTGATGTGGACCTTCAGTGTCACCGTACCCTCCCAACCCTTTTCTTGGGCGGCATGGGGATACCGTCTCCTGAAACCACTCATCCCACCGGGATGATAGCCCGTGTCTTCCCCCTTGTCCGCCTGGGCTTTCGGGGTTCGTCGACCTTCCCCTTCTTCCGTGGCACGAGGGGCCGGCGGGGCTTCATGATGGGTCTCATGATGCGACTCTCTGGGTGCTTCCCGAACCGGTTCTGGCGGGGGTGATTCGGCCTCTTCTTCCCTCTCGGGTTGGTAAATGGGCTTTGCCGTGGGTGCCGGTTTGGGCTTGGGCTTGGGTTTAGGCTTGGGTTTCTCGACCTTTTCGGGTTTTTCGACGACCTTTTTAGGCTCGGTTTTTTCCACTTTTGGCACAGGTTTAGGCGCAGGTGCCTTAATGATGGGCTGTGGCTTGGGTGGTGACGCAGGTGCCTGGGGTTGCACAATGGGCGCAGGTTTTGGTTGGACGAGCAGCGCAACCTCAATCACCGGCGGTTCTTCCACTGGAAGTGGTTTGGGTGTGTGTTGATAAATATGCCACAATCCGGCGTGGAAGATGAGCGCAAGCAGGTATGCGGCAGCTTCGACCATCCAGAGTGTGTTGCGATGTTGCCGATTAACAGGGAGTGATGACGCCATGGATTGATGTTTTCTATGCCACTTCCGAGGATTAGCCGCCTATTATCGGCGATGCCGGGCTGAATCTCCATAGAGGGGCGAAGTGATCGAATTTTTCCTGAAACGTCGGCTGGACAATTCAGCTAAGTCATGCATAAATAAATATCCTTACCCTGTAAACATTTACTTCAAGAGAGGACGAAATGCAAAACCAAAAGATTACTGCATCCATGACTGGGTTGCTTGCTTTCACATGGCTAATGTTAACTGCCGTTCCGACCCAAGCAACCACTATGCTGGTTTCCGGCAACGCCATGAACCAAGCCGCTACAAATTTGACGAATGCCATCACAGGTTTGGGCCTACAGGCGGTTTTCGTCGAGCCATCAAATTTTGCGACGACGAACCTCGCTGGCTTCGACGCGGTTTGGCTGGATGGGTTTAGCCAGTATGGCTCGGGGAATTGGTCGGCCAATCTGATGGCATTCATGAACGGTGGGGGCAAGGTGTTTGTGCAAAATCCCGGATTTGGCTCCGAAGGGTTTTCAGCATACCCACTAGGCGCTCAATTGAATGCCATTTTCACCTATCCGCCGGGTCAAGAATCGATTTCAATAGTGGACACGACCAGCCCTGTCGGGGCCAACCACCCGGTCAACCAAGGATTGAATAATGCGGGGCTAAGCAACTGGGGCGCATCGGCTTATGGCTATTTCAGTGGCATTGGCGGGTTTACGGGTTTGTCTACGACTGGCACGGCAGGGGAATGGATTACCATCGTCAGTCCCGTAGGCACGGGTTATCTTGTTTACACCCAACAAGGGGTCAGCCAATATCTGGGCGGTCCAAGCAACCCCGGTGCCGGCAGCGAAGCGGCACATTTTCTTAATAATGTGGTGACACTCAGTTCAAACCCAGTGCCGGAGCCTTCAAGCATCAGCCTGTTCCTTCTTGGGTTGGGGTTTATTAGCCTTATTGCGATCAAGAAACATCAAACCCCAGGCTGGAAATCTTCATCATTGCGGATTGTCACAGTGTCGCCGCTTTGCACCAGCACAAACAAACCCTGCCGGTAGGCGAAGCGGGCGGAGTCTTCCGACCCGACCATCCCCGCCACCCAATACTGTTGAATTAAGGAGTAGGTCGGCATCCCCATGCCGACAATGAACTTGTTCTTCCCTCGGCGGCAAAGGGTTGCCGCCCTACGGATTCTTTTGCATGGGCTTAATTCAACAGTATTGTCCCCGCCACCGCGCCCCCGACCCGAAATTCATGATATTGCGGGAACAGCTTTTTGAAGCGCACGAGTTGACATGGCGGCTGCCCCTCAAGCCACCTGCGGACCCCGCTCGCCGGTATTGATGCGCCCGCCTTCCAACACTTCGATCACATAAACCTTGCCCGCCCCGTGCTGGTGGGTGCTAGCGTACCGCATGATAATGGCGAAAATTTCCTCCACCCTATCATCCGAGGCAAATATCTCAATGCGCTTCTTCGCCAAGAATGGGGTGTAATCTTGGTTTCCCGTCACTTTTTCGCGTCCAAAGCCCTCACAGTCCGACACGCTCATGCCGGGGAAATTGGGTATTTCCGATAACGCCTGGGTCAATTTGGGCAACATGAAGGGCTGGATATAAGCGCGGATTTCTTTCATGGGATGTACCTCAAGCTTCTGGGTTGTCTTCAAAATTCCTGTACAAGGCGGGCAGCATGGTCAAGGTTAACAGAGTCGCGCTGATCAGTCCCCCGATAATGACCACGGCAAAGGGTTTGGCGGTTTCCGAGCCGACACTGGTGGACACTGCGGCAGGAATCAAGCCCAGCATGGCCATCAGCGCGGTCATCACCACCGGACGCAAGCGGCTGACTGAACCGTTAACGATGGCCTCATGTATCGTCTGCCCTTCGCGGCGAAACTGGTTGATCTGCGAAATCAAGATGACCCCATTTTGCACGGCGATGCCGAAAAGCGCAATAAAACCCACGGCGGCGGAGATGCTAAGATTTATCCCGGTTGCCAGCAGGGCCAGCAAACCGCCAATGAGGGCAAAAGGCACATTCATGACAATCAGCGTGGCATTCTTCACGGAATGGAAGGCCCAGAACAACAGCACGAAGATCAATGCCAAGCTAATCGGAACGATGACAAAAAGGCGTTTCATGGCGCGCTGCTGGTTTTCAAATTGGCCGCTCCAGAAAATGCGGTAGCCTGGCGGCAAAATCACTTGGCTTGCGACCTTTTCCTGTGCCTCGGCGACGAAACTGCCCTGGTCCCGGTCGATCAAGTTGCACTTGATGGCGATGCGGCGCATGTTGTCTTCGCGGCTGATTCGCGACGCGCCCTGATCCACCTTGATTTCAGCCAATTGCGCCAAGGGAATGCGGCTACCGTCGGGTGCCGGCACCAGCAAATCTTCTATCACCCCCAATGAATCGCGTGCGTCTTCTTTCAGGCGCACGGTAATGTCGAACCGCCTCTCCCCTTCCAGCATGTGTGTGGCCGGCTTGCCGCCTATTGCCATTTCGATGACATCTTCCACGTCCTTCACGTTGATGCCATGGCGGGCTATCCTTGCACGGTCGATGTCGATCACCACTTGGGCCAAACCGGACTGCTGTTCGGCGGCGACATCGGTGGCCCCTCGGGTATTCCTTAAGATATGGGTGATTTGATTGGCTTTTTCCTGAAGGACTTTCAGATCGTCGCCGAATATCTTGATGGCGATCTCACCTTTCACGCCGGAAATGGCTTCCTCCACGTTGTCTTGGATCACTTGGGAGAAATTGAACTGCAATCCGGGGAAAACCGACAATTTCTCCTGCATGGCCTCCACCAGCTTGTCCTTGCTTGAATAACGCCAAGTGTCTTTGTCGGTGAGGTCAATCAGCACTTCCAAATTGTTAAAGCCTTTCGGGTCGGTGCCATCCTCGGGCCTTCCCAATTGCGTCAACACTGACTTGGCTTCGGGGAACTGGGTCAGCTTGGCCCGGATATCCCGCTCCAGTTCCTTCGCTTTGGTCAGTGAGACTGGCGTGGGCAGGGTGATGGTCAGCCAAATGTTGCCCTCGTCCAGTTTGGGCATGAATTCGGTGCCGATGAAATGGGTCGTCGCAAGAGAAAGCGCCAAGGCGGTGACGGCACCGGCGAACATCTTTTTAGGATTCCTCAAGACAGCTTCAAGCACTGCCTTGTAGGATTTCTCCATCCAGTGGACTAGCGGGTTGTGCGTTTCGGTCAGCCTGGGCCCGAGCATGTAGCTCAACAACACCGGCACTAAAGTGAGGCTGATAATGAGCGAACCCAGCAGTGCGAAGCTCAGGGTGTAGGCCATCGGCGAGAATATCTTGGCCTCCACCCGCTGAAAGGTGAAGATGGGCAAAAAGGCGGTGATGATGATCGCCTTGGAAAACAAGATCGGGCGTCCCATCTCCGATGCCGTGATCAGCATCGACTGCCGCATATGGGGAACACTGGCCTGCTGGCCCATATCCAAGGTCACCTTCACCATGATTGCCTCGACCAGTACCACGGCACTGTCGACAATGATGCCAAAGTCGATGGCCCCCAAGGAAATCAGATTGGCGGAGATATGTTGGAGGTCGATGAGGATGAAGGCGAACAACAACGATAGCGGAATGACCAAAATCACCACTAGGGAGGCCAGCACCCGTCGCAGGAAAACCAGTAGGATGAGCAGGATTAGCCCTGCACCCTCAAGCATATTGTGTTCAACCGTTCTCACCGTGTGATGCACTAGTTCGGTACGGTCGTAAATGGGTATGATCTTCACGCCCGGAGGCAGGCCGTGGGAGTTTAAATCGTTGATTTTCTCCTTCACCCCGCCCAAGACCTCAATGGCATCGCGCCCCTTCACCAGCAGCACCACGCCTTCCACCACGTCGTCCAGTTGGTTGAATCCGACGATGCCGTTGCGCGGCTGCGGGCCTACGCCAATATCGGCGATATTTTTCACGAATACTGGAGTTCCGTTGCGACTGGTCACCACGATGTCGCCAATTTCCTCGGCAGATTTCAACAAGCCCGCTCCGCGCACCACTAGCGCCTCGTAACCATGTTCGATGTAACCGCCGCCGATGTTGGCGTTATTGTCGGCGATGGCCCGGAAAACATCCTGCAAGCTAAGTTGGTAATTCTTCAGCCGATTCGGGTCGATCTTCACTTGATACTGCTTGACCCCGCCCCCGAAGGCCACCACATCGGCCACGCCCTGCACGGAACGTAGGCGACGCTCGACCACCCAATCCTGCAAGGCGCGTTGTTCCACCAAGGGCATGCCTGGCGCTTCGATACGATAGCGAAAAATTTCACCCACACCCGTGGACAGTGGGCCTAGCACCGGCTGCGTATCTGAAGGCAAGCTGACGGCGCGCAAGCGTTCCAGCACCTGTTGACGGGAGAAATAATCCTCGGCATCGTCATCGAAGGTCAAGGTGACCACAGACAGGCCAAAGATAGACACCGACCGCATATTGATCAGATGCGGCAAGCCATTCATCTCCCTTTCAATCGGCAGGGTGACTAATTTTTCCACTTCCTCCGGGGCTTGGCCAGGAAGCTGGGTCACCACTTGGACAAAGACGTTCTGCACATCGGGAAATGCCTGTACCGGCAGACGCTCAAAAGAGACTATCCCAGCCACGGCTAAAAAAACCGCAGCGCCTATGATCAACAGCCGTTGCTGGAGACAGAATGCGATGACACGATGAATCAAGGTTTGGCCTCCCCTTCGCTATCCTGCCCGGCATCTTCCTCGGTGCGCAGCAGCAAAGCCCCTTGCACCACCAGACGCTCCCCTGGCTTCAATCCGTCGATGATGACCGCCTCGTCTTTCTGGCGCAGACCGACCTTGACCGGACGTTTTATATAATGATCGTTGTCAATGGCAACGAACACCCAATCGGACTCGCCCTCGGTGAACAACGAGCCTAGGGGGATGACAATGCCCTGGTCGTTGGGGCCGCTCAGCACCTCAACAGAGGCATACATGGAAGGCAATAGTTTTTTTTCCGGGTTAGGCAAGACGCAACGCACTTTCACCGTGCGCGTGTTTTCGTCCACCACCCGGCTAATGTAATCGACAGTACCCGTGAACGTCTGGGCCGGGTAAGCCTGGACCCTGACCAAGACCTGCTGGCCCAAGCGGATCAGGCCAATGTCTTTCTCGAACACATCCATCAACACCCACAAATGGCTAAGATCGGAAAGCACAAAAAGCGGGTTTGGCAGGTCGGGCCGCACCTCCATGCCGGGGTTGATGTTCCGCTCGGTCACTTCGCCCGTGATCGGTGCAAGCAGCGAGAAACGGTTGTTTGTGCTGTTTCCTTTCACCCCCAGATTGGCAAGCTTCAAGCGGGCACGCTCGGCCTCGCCACGGGTACGATCCAAATCGTCCTGGGCTTGGTCGAAATCCTTGCGCGGGGCCACACCGTGATCGAAAAGCTCCTTTAGGCGGTTGAAGGTGCGTTCGGCGAGGTTTTGATCGGCTAGTGCCTTGATGTAGTCCGATTGGGCCTGGCCCAGATCGGGGCTGTCCAGCATCGCCAAGGTTTCGCCTGCTTTGAGCTTCGCGCCCAACAGGGCGATGTTGCCCGTCACGCGACCACTGATCGGCGAGGAGACCCTGACCGTCCGGGTTTCATCGTAAGTGACGGTTCCCGTCACCGGGTCCAGCAAGGGCCGTTTGCTCAATTGGACTATTGCATCCTTGATGTATCCCCGTTTGGGCGAGTTGGGACTGAGCATCACCTCATCCTTTGGGACCACGGGGAGGTGCGGTTTTTTTTCTTCCGTCTTGGGTTGGCAGGCCAACAGGAAAAAACAAACCAGCCCCAAAGCGAGGTGCGTGAATTGCCGGTGAGTGGGCATCATTTGTTTTCTTCTCCTATGGCCATCACAAGATCCGCCCAGGCATTGCTGCGGTTGGACAAGGCTGTGTAATAATCGAGCATCATTGCCTTGTAGTTGCGCTCGGCATCGATCAAGTCGAGAAGCCCGGCAGCCCCTTTCTGGTAAGCGAATTCTTGTGCGCTGCGCAATTTTTCGATGCGTTCCAATACGGATTGTTCAAAACGCCTGACGATGGCATCCGCACTTCTCCATGCCGACAGGGCTTTGATGACATCGGCCCTAATATTCTGTTCGGTTTGGCGCAGGTTAAGTTCGGCACCGTTCATTGCGACGCCCGCCTTGGCGATTTCGCCCTCCTGGCGGTAAAAGATCGGCAGGGGGACGCTGATGCCAACCTGTCCGGTATTGGTGAAATAGTTTCCGGGATCGCGGGCAAAAGCGGCACTGACGGTGACATCAGGAAAGGCGAGGCGACGGGCCAGTTCCAAGTTTTTGCCTGCCTGATCAATGCGGATCTTGGCGGCTCGAAGGTCGGGGCGATTCTCCAGTGCCTTTCTGGTCAGCAAATCTTCCTTTGAGTCGTTATCCTTAAGATTCGCTTGGGGCCAGGCATCGGCGGCGGTCAGGCTTAAACTGTTTTCCGGCCAGCCGAGCAATAGCAACAAGTCGGTCCGAGCCTGCTTCAATGCTGATTGTGCCCGGTCCAAATCGCCTTGGGCCTTCAAGCTTTCCACCTCAATGCGGGTAAAATCGGTTTCCGAAATATCGCCCACGCGTAGTCGTATGGCGTTGGCATCCGTAATCTGGCGGTAACGATCAAGATTGTCCCTTGCCACGTTAAGATTTTTTTGTGCCAATAGTAGCCCATAAAAAAAATGGCGGACAGCATTGGTCAACACGCGTGTGACATCCTGCAAATCGAATTCCGAGGCTTCCGTGCCCAGCTCGGCCCCTTCCATGCGCAAGCCGCGTTTGCCGGCGGTTTCAATCAGTTGCTGGATCATAGGCGTGAACCCGGGTAGGAATCGGGTATTGCCATTCTTGTTCATCTGATTGCTAAGTTCATTCACCCAGAAACTGAATACCGGGTTGGGAATCGCCGAGGCAATGATCTCCTCCGCTCGCGCTTGGTCGAGGTTGAATTCCGCCGCAATCAGGCCAAGGTTACGCTGGTAAAACAGTGCAATGGCTTGCTCTTCGGTAAGGGTCGCTTGGCTAGTATCGGGAGCTTCCGCCCTTGCGGCAAAGCACAGAAATGCCAGGCATAAGCCAATAAATCGGATGGTCGTCATTCTTTTCTGGGTTGCTTTGGAACTGGCTTAAAGTTAAATTGCGGAAATTTAGGGCTAACATTTTAGCATAAGGCAGAGATGGTTTTTAGCCGAAACTATCAAAACTGAAAGTGTCCCTTGATGGCATAAATATTTACCGGGCCACGGTCGGCATTGTAGGCTGGATTTTCAATATGCTGATAATCGGCGGTGAACCAAAGGGAAGAAGCCACATTGAGACTATAGAAAATATCTATGACCGACTCAACGGCTTGATTTATCCTGCCATCACCGATGAAACCATCAATGCCCCCAAGATTGAGATAGTTGGCATGTTCCTTCGATATCCAGCCTAGCGCATAGCCTATTCCAACCATGTCTCTTTCCCGACCCCAACGGGAGCCTTTCATCAATGAACCCAACGATATCGACCGGTCATTTGATGTATAGGAATAAACCTCCGTTTTTCCGTCCGAATACATGCCCCTAAAGAATAAGCCGATATCTTCAGTGATTTGTTGTTCAAAATTGATGCCTATGCCCATTTTTATATTTGGTTTTCGCGCCCAGCAGAGATCGGGGGCGGTGGAATTATCGGAGCCATAATTAAAGCCAATACAGGTCGTGGCATTCAGATTATTATTCAATTGATAGGCATTGATGGCATCACTCCATTGACCCATGTTCTCACGGTTTCGATACCCCAGCACCCGAACCGCGCCGGGCTGCCCAAATAGGGTATGTTTATGCTCCAACTCAACCTGATCGCCATAATAAGTAAATGGCTTGAAGGACAATGGCAGTTGGTTTGGATCTGCGGGTGGCAGTATGTGACCGAACCGCAATGCCCAGTCATCATGATAATATTCAGCCACCATCCCAATGGTATAGCCTCTCGCATCCGCAGCGAAGTCATAAGCGGCGTAGGTCAAAAAGGCCATATTGTTGAATTGTCGGCGCAAATCACCCGAAAATGTATTTTTGTCGAAAAAATCGAGAATACTAAAATTGCCCGCCGTGATGACCAGTCGCCGACTATCCACCATCCCGCCCAATTGCATCGGGTCAGATGCCAACTGCAATTGATTACCGCCGAAACCAAAGGTTTGCCTAATATAGGCTCTTGATAAATAGACACGGGGGTCCTTCGAGCCATTTTTTTGCAATTCGAAATTTTGAATCACCCCGCCCAAGCCCAATAGCCCTGTCAGAGGCTCGGCGGCGATGAGTTCAGGCACTACATAAATCCCTGCGCCCTGCCATGGCTTCACCGCCAAAAACAGCGTGGCCGTGCCGGTATAGCTCCGCTCAGCCGATGTCAATAGGGAATGGTTACTGCCATTCAAGTTGGTGTATAAAGCGGGGAATGCGCTTTTCCAACTGGAGATATAGGTGAATTGCCCATAGGCATTCCAAGTTTCTTCTTTGATATTATGAAGGCCCTGTTCGGTGAGCCAGTTCATGACATCGAATTGATCCTCCGCTCGCGGATCAGGTTCGGCTACACTGGCTTGCACTTTAAAAGACGCTGCTGCGGTAAACAGCAGAAAAGCTAACAAATAACGCATGATTACAAGATTGTCCGTCAATCAACCCGATGGAAAACTGTCTTGACACGTTACGATTCAGACTATCGTCTGGATTTTAGCATCTATCATAAAGCAGTGACTTTCTATATAATAGCAATAACAATGCCATAGCTTTAAGCAAGGACGCATGTTTTCCTTGAATGGCGCAACACCCTGAAATTTTTGCAGAATCATTCACATCCGGTCGGTTTGCCCCCTATGCACCCGTAGACTAAGGGGGTGGTCAGGGTTGATAGCAACCATAAGGCTGTGGGTGAAATCAACCATTCAAGCCATGGCACCTCAATGACGCATTGGCTGGGTACTGACCCCAATGCTGTTGAGTTAAGGGTTGGGCGTAGGCCGGAATAAGGTCGTGCAATGACCGTTTCCGGCATTAGGCCCGCGATTTTGCCGGAAACGCCCGCTGGTACGGGCTTATTCCGGCCTACCTCCGTTGCGTGTCAACAGCATTGGGCCCTGACCCTGCTAGAATAAACGTCCTTTAATCATCATACCCCATCCGGAAAATTACATGGATTACACTTTGATCAGCGCCCTCATCCTCGGCATCGTCGAGGGCTTGACCGAATTCTTGCCCGTCTCAAGCACCGGCCATTTGATTCTGGTCGGCGATTTGCTAGGCTTCAACAGCGAGAAAGGCAAGCTTTTCGAGATCGTCATCCAGTCAGGGGCAATCTTGGCCGTATGCTGGGAATATCGCGCGAAAATCTTCAGCGTGCTGCGTGGACTGCCGCGCGAAGAAAAGGCGCAACGCTTCGCCATTAACTTGGTGATTGCCTTCATTCCTTTGGCGGTCCTGGGGCTATTGTTTGGCAAAGCCTTGAAGGCTCATTTGTTCAATCCTGTGTCGGTGGCGCTGGCCTTCATCATTGGTGCCTTCGTCATCCTGTGGGCAGAACGCCGCGAACATACCATTCGCATCTACGATGTGGACGATTTGACTTGGCGGGATGCGCTGAAACTAGGGCTTGCCCAAGCCTTCGCACTCATCCCCGGAACCTCACGCTCGGGGGCCACCATCATCGGCGGCTTGTTTATTGGCCTGTCCCGCAAGGCTGCGACGGAGTTTTCTTTCTTCCTAGCCATCCCCACCCTGTTTTCCGCCACCGCCTACGACCTATACAAGCATCGGGATGTGCTTTCCGCCGCCGATTTTGACATGATCGCGGTGGGTTTCGTGGCCGCCTTCATCAGCGCCTTTGTCGCTGTGCATGGGTTGTTGCGCTTTATTGTCAACCACGATTTCACCCTGTTTGCCTATTACCGTATAGTATTTGGCGTTGCCGTGTTGGTCACAGCCTATTCAGGCTTGGTAAAGTGGACGGCGCAATAAGCTTGCAGTGTCGGCAAGGGGCTGTTGCCCTACGAAACTGATATGATGCACCGAGCCGTTCACGTTCGGCGCAGTGCCCACGTCGGCAAAAAGTTGCCGACCGACGACATCGGGTGAACTTCAAGCCCAAGCTTAGTCATTACCGCAGACTGGGAACCCCAAGCACCAGCTTGGGCATGGGGCCGACGGAACCCCCAAACCACATACCCAAGCGGGTGTTTGGGGCTCCCAAACCGTCTGCCTGCCTACGTCTGAGCGTCACTGCCATTAAGTTAAGCAAAAAACCGCGAAATTTGCGATGATTATATGATTTGGAGTCAACAATGGATAAAAAGAGCGGGCATTGGAAACCAGCCGGACACTCATTTCGGGCGATGCGTTCAAATGCCTCCACCGC
>CAIODU010000136.1 GCA_903857165.1 uncultured Methylococcaceae bacterium
ATGTTACGCAACGGCCTAGGATTGGAGCGTCAAAGCTTGCTTTGACAGGCGAAGCAAGCTTCGCATTTCCCGCTCTCTTGTCAAAGCAAGCTTTGACGCTCCCGTCATCCCTCTTTCGCGTCCATGCGTAACATCAGTTATTTATCGAAAATCGCCTAGCCTGCCCCGACTTAAGCTGGTAGCCGAAAGATTTAACGCGGGTAAAGGATGGGAAACACTTTAGGCTGTTGACATATTGGGTCTCCCTATTCATAATATCCGTCTGGTCAAGCAGCAATGCCCCATCCCCTTAGCCGAGGTGGTGAAATTGGTAGACACGCATGTTTCAGGTACATGTGAGGAAACTCGTGGAGGTTCAAGTCCTCTCCTCGGCACCACATCATTCGAATCATCGCACACAGCTTGTGGCGTTTCGGATAACGCAAACCCTTATGCTTCCGATGTTAAAATGGTCAAGGGAAATGCTCTAACACCCTGATGCAGCCTCTGATTTAAAATTCAAGTCGGATGTCATATGGTGGTTCCTTACAAATCTGCCGATGCGAACTTATTTTCGCTGAACTCTAGGATAATTCGACCAACCGACAAGAAATCGCCATGAAACCATGTGAAAAGCTGCTAATTGAAAACAAAGCTTGGGCCGCCGAAAAAATCATCCAAGAACCTGATTTCTTTAAAGAGTTAGCCGAGGATCAGACCCCGGAATTCCTCTGGATCGGCTGCTCGGATAGCCGGGTGCCGGCAGAGATCATCGTAAATGCGCAACCGGGCGAGATTTTCGTGCATCGCAATATCGCCAATCAGATGATTGCGACCGACTTCAACAGCCAGAGCGTTTTACAGTACGCCGTTGACGTGCTCAAGGTCAGGCATGTGATCGTTTGCGGACACTACGACTGCGGTGGCATCAAAGCGGCACTCGCCAGACAACGTTCCGATTTGACCCTCGTCAATAAATGGCTGATCCACATCAAGGATATTTATAGGTTGCACCAAGCCGAGATCGAGCATCTCGAAACACAGTCGGAACGGGTCAACCGGCTGGTCGAACTCAACATCATTGAGCAAGTCCAGCGGCTGTCCCATACCGCAATCATCCAGAACGCTTGGAAGCGCGAACAGCGACCCATCCTGTACGGCTGGGTTTACGGTCTCAATGACGGGGTGATCAACCAGCTCATCACCCTGCCCCCCGGCACACAGATCAATTCGATCTATCAGTTCGCCGATCCGCCTTCCGAATAACGGCAATTCTCATGTTGCCGATGTCGCCCGGGATATTTCCGACAAAATCAAGGTGACCTCAAGGCTGACGCCATCGTTCAAGGGTAGGTTTTTTTAGGTAGGTTCGATGATTCATAAGCATATACAGTATTACTCCCAGCATTTGGGCAATGACATCCCGGCAGGGGTCGTGGTTTTTCTGGTCGCCCTGCCACTCTGCCTAGGCATAGCGATGGCCTCCGGCGCCCCATTGTTTGCCGGTGTCATCTCTGGCATTGTCGGCGGCATCGTCGTCGCCTGGCTCAGCGGCTCCCAACTCAGTGTCAGCGGGCCGGCAGCGGGTTTGACGGTCATCGTTTTGCTCGCCATCCAAAAATTGGGCAATTTTGAAAGTTTTCTGCTCGCCGTGGTGATCGCGGGAGGGCTTCAATTGGTGTTGGGCTATATGCGGGCCGGCATTATCGGGGCGTACTTTCCATCGGCGGTGATTAAAGGCATGTTGGCGGCGATTGGTTTGATTTTGATCATGAAGCAAATACCTCACGTCGTGGGCTTCGACGTGGAATTTGAAGGGGACGAAGCCTATATGCCCGCCGATGCGGAGTCCACCGTTTCCGAGATTTTCACGTCCTTTGGGGCCTTTTCAGTAGGGCCTATGATCGTCAGCGCGGTGGCCATCATCGTCCTGTTGGCTTGGGAGACCGCAATGGTAAAACGCAACCGGATTTTGTCGCTGATTCCGGGACCGCTCATTGCCGTGCTGTGGGGCTTGGGATTCAATCTTTTCACTTTGGACATTCCCTTATTGGCAATCCATCCCGAACATCTGGTCAGTTTGCCCGCCATCCAAGGCATTGACGGGTTTTTCCAGCAACTCAGATTTCCCGATTTTTCCCAATACGCCAACCCCGAGATATATACAATCGCCATCACCATAGCGATAGTCGCCAGTTTGGAATCGCTGCTAAGCCTGGAGGCCACTGACAAGCTCGATCCATTGCGACGGGTGGCATCCACCAACCAAGAATTGAAAGCGCAAGGAGTCGGCAATATCATCAGCGGAATGCTCGGCGGACTGCCGATGACTGCCGTCATCGTGCGCAGTGCCGCTAATGTCAACGCGGGCGGCAGGACCAAAATGGCCGGTTTTTTCCATGGGGTCTTGTTACTGTTAAGCGTGATGTTCCTGTCCAAGTATCTCAATTACATCCCCCTAGCTTGCTTGGCTTGCATTCTACTTTTGACCGGCTATAAGTTGGCAAAACCGAAACTGTTCATGGAAATGTACGCCAAGGGAATCAACCAACTCGCGCCTTTTGTCATCACCATAGTCGCCATTTTGATTAGCGATCTATTGAAAGGCATGGCCATAGGCATGGTTTGCGGCCTGTTTTTCGTGATCAAGGCGAATTTCCACTCCGCCATCACCCTGACCCAGGATGGCAATCACTATCTGCTCAGGTTGCAAAAAGATGTTTCATTTTTGAACAAGGCGCTACTGCGCAGCTATCTTGACCGTGTGGGGGAAAACGGCCATCTGATTATCGACGGAAGTAAGGCCCAATTCATCGACCAAGACATTTTGGAAACCATCCAAGACTTCGTCAACGCAGCCAAGGACGACAATATCTCTGTGGAATTGAAAAAAATCGGGGGTCTTTCCCAGCTTCCCTGATGTTCCATGACAGTCTATTCGATACCGGGTTTTGCAGAACCCTTCAATTCCATCCTGCACTTGCTCGCAGCCGTTTTCTTTTCCGTCCTGGCTTTTTTTCTGGTGGCTCGCGGGCGGGGAAGCACGGGGCGGATGTTTTCCCTCGCCGTTTTCGCCTTCAGCGCAGTCTTTTTATTGTCCATGAGTGGCGTATACCATCTGCTGTCCATGGGCGGGACAGGCCGCTTGGTTCTGCAACGGCTGGATCATGCGGCAATATTCCTCCTCATCGCGGGTAGCTTCACCCCCTTGCACTTCATCATGTTCACTGGATTTTGGCGCTGGGGAATTTTGGCCCTGATCTGGGCGATAACCATTGCCGGCATTGCCCTTAAAGTGATTTTCTTTGACAGCATACCCGAATGGTTGAGCCTCAGCGTCTATTTGGGGTTGGGCTGGCTCGGCCTGCTTTCCGGTTTATTGCTGGCGCGGAGGTTTGGAATTTCCTTCATCAATCCGCTGGTACTGAGCGGCTTGGCTTATTCTTTGGGCGGAATAACCGAATATTTCCGCTGGCCTGTTATAATTCCCGGTGTCATCGGACCCCATGAGTTATTCCATATCGCTGTCATTGCCGGCATCGGTTTTCAGTGGTACTTTATTAACCAGTGTTTGGATAAAACGGAGGAGCTTGAACATGAACAAACTGTCACGGATGGTCAACGAGATCAAAGCGATTGTCAGACAGACTAGCCAATGCCCATGCAGTATCATACTCATTATTTTTCATAAGCTTTTCCCACTGCCTCCCCATGCCCGGACAATAATATGAAGTTCCCGAATCTATTGCGCCCAAAATGGCAGCATTCCGATATTTCCGTCCGTTTGTCCGCAGTCCAGAAATTGGACGATCAGGTGATCCTCGCGGAGATTGCCAAAATTGACACGGACGCTTCAATAAGGGAATCGGCCGTCAACAAATTGAGTGACCAAGCCGTTCTGGCCGCAGTGGCCAAGAACGACTCTGACCCGGCAGTGCGCGGGGCAGCCGTTGCAAACATTACGGAACAGGAAGTTATCGCCGACCTGGCCTGGAACGCCAGGGATGCGGAAATCCAACTGGCCGCCGTGCTGAAACTGGACAGTCCCCTGGCACTCGCCCATGTCGCCAAGTTCACTGACGATGGGGGCGTGGGCGAAATGGCAGTGGAGAAATTGGACGACCAAAAGCTGCTTGGCAACATCGCGAAGCATGCAATCAATGCCGGTGTTCGTGAGGCCGCTTTACACAAGTTGCAGGATCAAGGGGTTATCGCCGAGGTTGCCAAGAAAGCCAACGATGCTGACTTACGCTCCTCCGCATTGGGCAAATTGACCGATCAAACCAGCTTCGCCGAAGTGGCAAGCCAGGCCGGCCACGCGGATTCGCGCAAAAATGCATTGCAACGGGTGACCGACGAGGCCATTCTTGCTGAAATTGCCAAACACTCAAGCGATGCGGAAGCCCGTAAGTCCGCATTGGAAAAACTGCTTGACCAAGCCAGCCTCATTGATGTCGCCAAACATGGCAGTTTTGAAGACACTCGCTCCTGTGCAGTGCAAAAGCTGGCTGACCAAGCCACCCTGGCCGAGGTGGCGCGAACCGACCCCGATGCCTTCGTGCGCCAATTCGCCGTGCAGAGATTGACCGACCAAGCCGTGATTGCCGAAATCGCTTGCCATGACAGCAACACCTTCGTGCGCGATGCGGCGGCACTCAGGTTGACCGACCAGGCCCTCATCGCCGATATCGCCCTGCACAATTCCAGTTGGGCCGTGCGCAAAACGGCCACCCAGCGCCTGCAAAATCAACGGGTACTCGCCATCATCGCCGATAAAGACGCCGAAACTTATGTGCGCGAGACTGCCGTGCATAATCTGACGGATCAAGCGCTGTTAAGCGCCGTCGCCAGTGACAACAGCAATTGGTCGGTGCGCAAGCTGGCAGTACAGGAATTGACTGACCAGGTGCTGATCGCCAACGTCGCAAAATGTGACGAAAACTCCTATGTGCGCGATGCCGCAGTAGAGAGCCTGACCGATCCCTCGATCCTTGCCGATGTTGCCAAACATGCAAATGATGCCTGTGTGCGCAAAGCCGCCATTCATAAGCTGGGAGACTCGACGGTATTCGCCGAAGTGGCCAAAACCGACGCGGATTGGTGTGTGCGCAAATATGCGGTCTGGGAATTGACCGACCCCGTTGCCCTTGCCGAAATCGCCAAGAATGACGACAACGGCTGGGTGCGCGAGGCCGCAGTCCTGAAGTTGAGCGACAGCGCGGCCCTTGCGGAAATCGCCAAGACCGACCCGGCCGCTTTTGTGCGCAAAGCCGCCATCCGCAAGCTGACTGACCCGTCAATCGGCTCCTAAGCCAACCCTTTCAAGGTGGTCAATAATCGGTCAGCGTAACAATCGGCTGGGCTGTACGACGGGCGAAGATTTTTTCCTCATGCAACGCCGCAACGTTTAAGGCGAAGCTTTGGCGTGATGCGTAACATTTAAGAGTATTCCCATCATCAGGAAACCCTAATGAGTGAACCCATGCCCATTGAAAACACCCGCGAAACCGTCGAAGCCTTGTTATCGGTGTTGCAAAACTTGGTTCAAGAGCTTCATCCGGGTAGGCCAATGGCAGCCATTTCCTTGGACAGTTCCCTAGACAAGGACTTGGGTCTGGACAGCCTGGGCCGGGTGGAATTGATGCACCGCATCGAACGCCGCTTCGACGTGGCCCCGCCGGAAAGATTGTTTGCCGAAGCAGAAACCCCGCGCGATCTGCTGCGTGCCATGCTTCAAGCCAGCACCGCAACCAGCCGACCCGGTTCCATGGAGTTTGCCAATCTTGCAGTGGGTGGAGGCCAACCCGCCCCCCACGAGGCCGAAACGCTGGTCGGTGTGCTGGATTGGCACGTCAGCCAACATCCCGACCGGCCGCACATTCGTTTTTATAGTGATGACGACGAAGGCATGACCCTGACCTATCGCCAACTGCAAACAGAATCCGCCAAAGTGGCTTCCGGCTTGCAAGCGGCGGGCTTGAGGCAGGGGCAAGCCGTCGCCATCATGCTGCCTACCGGCCCCGACTATTTTTTCAGCTTCATCGGCGTGTTGCTGGCCGGCGGTGTGCCGGTGCCGATGTACCCCCCCCCGCGAATGTCGCAACTGGAAGAGCAACTACGCCGTTATGTGGCCATTCTCTCCAATTGCGCATCTCCTTTGATGATTGCCATGCCCGAAGGCAAACAACATGCAAAACTGCTCTGTTCGCTGGTGGGGAGCCTGGCGCAGGTGGTTTCCGTCGAGGAGTTGTCCAATGTGGGCGGTGGGTGTGCCACGCCGGGGATAGGCAGCGGAGACACTGCCTTTTTGCAATACACCTCGGGCAGCACCGGCACCCCCAAGGGTGTGGTGTTGACCCACGCCAACCTGTTGGCCAATGTCCGTGCCATGGGCATGGCGGTCGGAGTGCGGCCTGACGATGTGTTCGTCAGTTGGCTGCCGCTGTATCATGACATGGGGCTGATCGGCGCATGGCTGGGTAGCCTTTACCACGCCATGCCCTTGGTCGTGATGCCGCCTTTGAGTTTTATCTCCAAACCGCAACGCTGGCTGAATGCCATCCACCGCTACCGTGGCACCTTGTCGGCCTCGCCCAATTTCGGCTATGAAATCTGCCTGCGCCGACTGGAAGAACAAGATACCGCCGGCTTGGACTTGTCCTGCTGGCGGGCTGCCTTTAATGGCGCCGAGGCGGTGATGCCGGAGACCATCGAACGCTTCATTGAGCGTTTCAAGCCTAATGGATTCCGTCCTGATGCGATGATGCCGGTGTACGGGCTGGCCGAATCGTCAGTCGGTTTGGGCTTCCCTCCATTGGGGCGCGGGCCGTTGATCGACCGCATCCAGCGCGAATCCTTCAGTCGGCGGGGAACTGCAATGCCTGCCGAAGCAGATGCCCCGTCTGCATTGCGCTTCGTCGCATGCGGCATGCCGTTGCCCGGACATCAGATTCGGGTGGTCGATGATGCAGGGCGCGAAGTGCCCGAACGCCGCCAGGGCCGCATCGAGTTTCGCGGCCCCTCCTCCACCAGCGGCTATTTCCGCAACAGCGAACACACCCGCGCCTTGTTCCACGGCGATTGGCTGGTGACGGGCGATCTCGGCTACATCAGCGGTGGCGAGATATTCGTCACTGGGCGCAAGAAAGACATCATCATCCGCGCCGGGCGCAACATCCATCCCCAAGAAGTGGAACAGGCGGTCAGCGACATTGAAGGCATACGCAACGATTGTGTGGCGGTTTTTGGCGGCGTGAATGCGGCCACAGGCACCGAGCGGCTCATCGTACTGGCGGAAACCCGGCGCTCGGATGAAGTGCAAGCGGAAGCTTTGCGTGCGCAAGTCAACGCGGTGGTCACCGGCCTGATCGGCGAACCGCCCGACGACATCGTCCTCGCCCCGCCCGGCGCCGTGCTGAAGACCTCCAGCGGCAAAGTCCGCAGGGCCGCAATCCGCGAGCTTTACGAGCGGGGTGCAGTAGGCAAATCCCGCCATTCGTCTTGGCCGCCCTTGGTCGGCTGGTTCATGGAAGGCTTGCAGACAAACTTTAGGCGCAGTCTGATGAAGGCCGGGGAGTGGCTGTTCGCCGCCTATGCCTGGAGCCTGTTCGCACTGCTCGCGCCCGTGGTCTGGACCTCGGCGATGGCCCTGCCAACGCCTAACCAGCGCTGGAATGCCATGCGCACCGGCATTCGTTGGCTGCAAATGGCAACCGGGACGCCTATTTTGGTGAGAGGGCTGGATGAGCTACCGCCAGAAGGCCAAGCTTTCGTCTTGGTCGCCAACCATTCCAGTTATCTCGATGTGTATGCACTCACCGCCGCCCTGCCCCGCCGCCTGTCTTTTGTCGCCAAAGCAGAACTGGCGCGGAACAGGCTGCTAGGCCCGGCTTTGCGCGGCATAGGCACGGAATTCGTCGAACGGTTCGATGCGGAAAAAGGCGTGACTGACGCAAGGCATCTGGCCGGCACCTTGAAACAAGGCAATCCATTGGCCTTCTTTCCCGAAGGCACGTTCACCCGCCGCCCCGGCCTGATGCCATTCCATTTAGGCGCTTTTGCAGCCGCGATTGAGGCCGGCGTGCCGGTGATTCCCGTTGCCTTGCACGGAACCCGCTCCATGCTCCGCGATGGAAGTTGGTTCCCCCGCCGGGGAATCATCAATGTGACCATCGGCAAGCCGCTTTCCCCTTCCCTTATACTCGGGGAAAATGGCGGCGATAGTTGGAAAGCAACCATCAACTTACGCGATTTGACCCGCAAACACATCCTGCGCCATGTGGGAGAACCCGATTTGGGCAAATCATAGGATGTGCGACCTATAAGAATCATCCACTCGCGTTAGCCCATGTTAATCTGCACCAAAATAGCCCGACGCCCTTCCCTCGCACCCGAAACGAGCAATTTATTCTTATAAATCGTACCTATTCCCAATATATTCAATGGGATGAAGCGTTGGCACGGCTTCTGCGATAGTCTCCCCGAGCAGTACACACCGTCAACGCTATTAGAGGACAGCGCAATGAAATTTGTCACCGCAATTTTGAAGCCATTTAAACTAGACGATGTCCGCGAGGCATTGTCCGAATTAGGGGTGTCCGGCATCACCGTCACCGAGGTCAAGGGTTTTGGCCGACAGAAGGGCCACACTGAGCTTTACCGGGGGGCCGAATATGTCGTGGACTTTTTGCCCAAAGTGAAACTGGAGGTTGCCGTATCCGACGAGCAGTTGGACGGGGTTATTGATGCCATCGTCAAAAAGGCGAACACAGGGAAAATCGGGGATGGCAAGATTTTTGTGACCAACCTTGAGCAAGTCGTCCGCATACGCACCGGTGAAACCGGCGCGGAAGCGTTATAAGCAGGAGAAATCCATGAAATCGCTAATCGGTTTTCTTTTATTGATGGGCTTTAGTGGGATGTTGGCGGCGGAAACGGCGGCCCCTGTGCCGAATAAAGGCGATGTGGCCTGGATGATCGTCGCCACCGTACTGGTCATTCTGATGATTGTCCCCGGCGTGGCTTTGTTTTACGGCGGCATGGTGCGGTCCAAGAATATGCTGTCGATGTTAATGCAAGTGTTTGTCATTTTCGCCCTTACCGCAGTATTGTGGGCGGTCTATGGGTACAGCTTGGCCTTCACTGAAGGCAATAATTTCATCGGCGGGTTCAGCAAGTTGTTTTTGAAGGGAGTGACGCCCGACTCCAACGTCGCCACCTTTAGCAAAGGCGTGGTGATACCGGAGTATATTTACATTGTGTTCCAGTTGACCTTCGCGTCAATCACCCCGACGCTGATTGTGGGTGCCTTCGCCGAGCGGATGAAGTTTTCCGCCGTGATATTGTTCATCCTGATCTGGTGGACCTTCTCCTATCTGCCTATCGCCCACATGGTGTGGTATTGGGCAGGCCCGGATGCCTACACGGGCAAAGAAGCCGGCGAGGCGGCTTGGGCGACAGCGGGCTTCCTGTTCCAAAAAGGCGCTTTGGACTTTGCCGGTGGCACCGTGGTGCATATCAACGCTGGCATTGCGGGTTTGATTGGTTGCATACTGGTCGGCAAGCGCATTGGCTATGGCAAGGAATCCTTGAAACCGCATAACGTTCCCATGACCATGATCGGTTCTTCCTTGCTGTGGGTAGGTTGGTTTGGCTTCAATGTGGGTTCCAACTTGGAGGCCAACGGGGTTTCCGCTCTAGTGTTCGCCAACACCCTGCTGGCGACTGCCGCTGCAACCTTGTCGTGGGTGGCTGCCGAATGGCTGACCCATGACAAACCCTCCATGTTGGGCGGTGCCTCCGGGGCCGTGGCGGGCTTGGTTGCCATCACCCCGGCTTGCGGTTTTGTCGGTCCCATGGGTTCCATCGCGTTGGGTTTGACCGCCGGAGTGGTGTGCTTCTGGTCGGTCAGCTACGTCAAGCACAAATTTGGTTATGACGATTCCCTGGACGTGTTCGGCGTGCATGGCGTGGGCGGCATTCTCGGCGCATTGGGCACGGGCATCTTTGCCGCGCCCGCCTTGGGTGGGACCGGTGTTTACGATTATGTAGCCAATAAGGTGGGTGATTACGACATGGTGGCCCAGGTGACTAGCCAGGCGTGGGGCGTGGGCATGACCATCCTCTGGTCGGGGCTGGTGTCGCTGATCGCCTACAAGATCGTCGATGCGCTGGTGGGCCTGCGTGTCACTGAGGAAGTCGAGCGCGGGGGCTTGGATGTCGGCGAACACGGCGAGTCGGCTTATAACTTGTAATAGTTGTTATTTTTTACCTTAAAAACGGGCGCATTGCGCCCGTTTTTTTATGAGCCAAGCTAATTGACCAGAACAATGTAACGCTGAATCCACTGTTCGTATTGCATTTCTGTGGGGATTCTGTTCCTATTGTTTTCAGCCGTTCCCGTGCCTGATCCAACGTTTGTGCTGCGGTCGGCGGATTAGGTATTTTTTTCGCGTCCATGAGTACTGTTTCCATTGTTGCTGCCTTTTAAAAACAATGCATTTGGATGTTGGGTGTCGTGAATATACACCGATTTGCAAATAGGTTATGCGCTTGTGTAGGTGTATAATCCAAAGTTATGTGATTTTTCGTACCAACTTACACTTGAGCAAAAATTACTCATGCTAGGGGAATAAATTTGAAACAGAAAAGAGATATGTATGAGATGCACAAGTATTGGGGGAAAAAGCCTTCCTCTAATCTTGGTGCACTTGTTGGAGAATACAGCGATGAAGGCGACACATTACTCGATCCGTTTTCTGGTTATGGGGTCTTTTGTTGTGAAGCCTATATTCTTGGTAGAAATGTAATATCGAATGACTTAAATCCATCTGCTAATTTTATAAATACCCAACTTTTTGATAAAGATGTTGATCTTAAAATGGTTCAAAAGCATTGGATTAAAATAAAAGCGGAATATACTCCTTTTGTAGAAAATTGGTTTGAATGGAATGCTGATGGTGAAAAAGTTGTTCTAATTTCAGTTTTACGGAACAAAAGTAATCTACCGATTAAAGCTAAATATAAAATGGAAGGTGGAAGAAAGGCCAAAGAGATTGAAATTTGCACTGCTGATGCGGAAAAATATTTAGAGTTTGAAAATACTCAAACAATACATGACTGGTACCCTGATCTATGTGTTATTGAAAACTCAAGAATTTCGGCACGAAGAGGAATGACTGTCGCTTCCCTATTTACAAAAAGAACACTTGCTTGCCATGCAAGACTACTTAATCTAATTGAAAAACACTCATCTGGAAAAGAGAAAGAATTGCTTAAGCTGGCATTTACGGCAAATTTAGCAAATTGCTCAAAGTTAGTTCCTCCCATAAAAAGCAGGGGCGATATGGCTCCAGGGGCTTGGATGACCGGCTTTTATACTGGTGAAACCTATATTGAAAATAATGTTCTTGATTATTTTGAAAACAGATTAAGCAAAGCCATCAAAGGTAAAAAAGAATATTTACAGTGCTTCATGCGAGATAATGATTTATTTTCTAATGCAAAAACATCCCATAACTCAACATATAAAGTGACAAAAAATGATGCAAAAAAACTCAATTTAGCAAATGAGTCTATTGACTATGTGTTCGCCGACCCTCCTTATGGGGAGGCTGTTCCATATTTTGAACAAAGTGTTATATGGAATTCATGGTTAAAAATGATGCCAGACTATGAAAATGAAATAGTTATCAGTGACAGCAAAGCAAGAGACAAAGGTAATTTAAACTTTGAGAATGATATAAACGCCGCATTTTCTGAGATAAGAAGGGTTTTAAAAAACAACAAATACTTTTCTTTGACATATCACTCACTTTCTGGATATGAATGGAGCGCAATAACTAACACCTGTGTAAAAAACGGATTTGAACTACATAAATTTGAATGGCTAGTACAAAAATCATTTACACCAAGACAGATTAATAGAATTCAAAGCATTAAGGGTGATGTTTTAGTTACTTTTAAAAAACTTCCAAAGATTCCGGTTTTTGATGAAGTCACTAGTGAGGAGTTATCTACGATTTTGGAAAATAAAATTCACGATTGGCTACAAAATAAATCTCTGAATACAAATCAGATTTTTCTTAAGGTTATGGAAATGGTATTCAAGGAAAGAATTGTTGCTGGTTCCGTTGACCTATTGGGAATACTTCTGAAGAATTTCAAATTTTGTGATGAAAAATATTGGACTTTATATGACAAACCTAAACTTCAAGCAACTGGATAAGCTTTTTAGAAATGATGATTTCCCAGCAATAGAAAATGATGTTCGTGGAGTTCTATTTCTTAAACTGAGGAGCATGTCTCGAAAAGAGACAATGAAAGAGTTTTGCACTCGACGCAGCATCGCAATAGAGGGAATAAAAGCAAAGGATTATTTCGAAAAAGTATTTGAAGACGAAGATATTACTGATATACAAATCAACGAATATATAAATTTAAAATATCAAGAAGAACGCGCAGATAGAGCCGACAAGCAGGAATATTTAGTCGATCAACTTAATAGATTGCAGCATTTTGACTGGGGCGGGTCGTTTGGGAATAGCTTAGAAAAAAACATTGTTAACAATTATGTTAAAAAAATTCAGTCATTTGACAAAATAAATGAAGAAATCGAAGGAAGCTTACTTTCCAGCATGAGGGGTTACACTCTTAATTCTTGGTACAATCACTGGACATCTATAATAATAGAAGACTTGTTTAAAGATCATGCATCAGTCCTTCCAACGGTTGGGCTTGTTAAAAAAATAGATTTCTTCATAAATAACATTCCTTTTGATCTAAAGGTTACCTATTTCCCAGAACAATTATTAGCCGACAAGCTCCATGATAATGGCTATGGGAATGAATTAACTATGCTCAAGAAGGTTTGCCGAGTGCTTCGTATTTTTATACCAAACGACCTAAATCCGAAGGAACTCAAATTACATCTTTTTAATAAGTTGCGTGAAGACCAAAGGCGAGAGGCAAAGAACTTTGTTATAGAACTAAACGATGCAAAAAAAGAAATAATGGACGAATCAGAAAACAATCCTGCTGAATTGAAAAAGTGGTTTTATGAAAATCAGGGCGAAGCAAGATTTGATGCGTCAAACCGTTTTTTTCTGGTTTTACAGCGTTTTTAATTCCAATTGATTACGTTGTTTAAGTTTTGAAATCGTTGGCGGCAAAGGGTTGCCGCCCTACAGTCCTTGTTACGCAGTAGGTCGGCAACCCTTTGCCGACATTGGCGTAAATAAATAAATAAGTAA
>CAIODU010000137.1 GCA_903857165.1 uncultured Methylococcaceae bacterium
AGTGTGGCCGCGCCGAGGTGCTGAAGGCGATGGGCCGTTTCCCCGAGGCGCTGCAAGCGTTCGAGAAGGTCACTAAAGATCATTCTGAAGACGTGGTGGCGAAATGTGGCCGGGCCGAGGTGCTGAAGGCGATGGGCCGTTTCCCCGAAGCGCTGCAAGCGTTCGATGGGATCACTAAAGATCATTCTGAAAACGTGGTGGCGAAGTGTGGCCGCGCCGAGGTGCTGAAGGCGATGGGCCGTTTCCCCGAGGCGCTGCAAGCGTTCGAGAAGGTCACTAAAGATCATTCTGAAGACGTGGTGGCGAAATGTGGCCGGGCCGAGGTGCTCAAGGCGCTGGGTGAGTTGAACGAATCTGCAATGGCTTATGCTGGCATTAGGGAGCAACATTCTGGAAACTTGATTGCACGAAATGGCTATGCCGCAGTGTTGCTGATGTTGGGAAAATATGACATGGCTTTGGAATTGTTGCCATCGCTAAATCCAGAAAGTGTCGAAGACTGGATTGGCTGGCACATACGCGGCATGACACTTTTGCGTATGGGACGTTTTGACGACGCGCTAAACGTTCTGGAATTGGGCGCTGGTGAAAGCCCGCTTATTAGTCGTGATTATTTCCGCACTGCACTGGCCGTGGCCCATCTCTGGCAAGATGATTGGGAAAGCGCCCAAATACAACTATTCAAAGTCACCGAGCCAAAACTGCGGCAAGTGGGCAATGTGGTTTGGTTGCACATCCATGCCGCGAACAACAACCGGGCTGGCGTCGAACAATCCATCGCCGAATTAGGCAAAAACAACCCGCCCGCCCTAGTGATCGAATTGACTGAGGAATTGCGCCTTCGTTACCTGGAAAAAAAACAGGGCCGCCATAGCGACCAATGGTTGCGCGAACGGGAAGTCGATTGCCTGGCTTTGGCGGCTTAAACCTACGTGGCGTGGCGGGTTTTGCAACCCCGTCACTCACGTTTTGTACAAGGACAAAGCATTAGAACCGACATTCCGCACCCCCAGCATAACGCTTTGATAATATCAGATTAAATTTTTCGAAAAAAATGGTCATGAAAAAATTAGTATCGAAAAATCAAATAATTGCGAAAGGGGGTGCGGAATGTCGGTTAGAAGGAGGGTCTTGCCGGGCGGCAAACGGGTGGACTGTGGCTGCTTCAACGGCAACGCTAGAGGCAAGGGCTTCCGCAGCGGTGAATGGGCTGGCGCAAGACATTTTTTGACGGCTAGGCGGGGCGCGGTATTGGCGTTTGACGAAATAAGGTGTGGCGGTAGGCTGTCGAGGGGCAAAAGCCTTGACGGCTTAAGCAAAAATCCGATATTCATACACTCTGGGCACTTCCTTGTGCCAAGGGAAGGGTCTTTATTTTACGATTCGCCGGGACGGTTAACGCCGCCCGCGACCACCTTTGGGGCCTTTATCTAAAGCGACGTAAATGGTATTACCTTCAAAATCGTGACCATCCAGTCCAGCGATGGCTAAACGGGCTTGATGCCCTTCCATATCAATGGTCGCTATGCCACGCGCCTTGCCAGTGAATAAATCACGGCTTAATTTCAAGCCAAATACTTTACCGTAACCGCCAAATAACTCAGTCAGACTGGTTTCGGTTGTGCTTGGGGGTAACCCACGAACGAAAAGCGTCAACATGTGTTGGCACTCCTTTTATTAACGACATTATAGAAACAAGACGGTGCGCAATACTTAGCGCACCCGAATGAAGGGAAAAAGCAGGTGCTGTTAACAACCTGCTTTTTATGGCCTAGACGTTTACTTGGCGAAATTACAGAGCAACAACGTTTTCAGCTTGCGGCCCTTTCTGACCGCTAACCTCGGTAAAGCTGACACGTTGCCCTTCCGTCAGGGACTTGAATCCTTGACCTGAAATTGAACGGAAATGCACGAACAAGTCGGCACCATTTTCACGTTGAATGAAGCCGAATCCTTTTGCTTCGTTGAACCATTTGACCGTTCCGTTTTGCTGTTGTGACATGTTAAATCTCTTTGAAAATAAGCGCTCTATGCGCAAAAAAACTTCAATATTCCCAAGGGGCATACTGAAAGAAAAGCGGGGTATTACGGAAAGGCGGGCAGTTGGAGCAGGAATGTATTTTTTGAAAAATAGAAACTACGCTGAACTTGCTTGGCGCGGACCTCTTTACACCTAGGAGTAGGTTACAGTAAAAACGCTAGAAAAGCAATTTCTTTTTTTACATTCAGCATTTCATTGAAAGCCAACCGTTCAGGTTCCAGATGAGCCGAAACCCCCGGTGCCTCTCTCCGTGTCGGTTAGAGTGGTCATCTCTTCAATCTGGACAGACAGCACTGGCTTCACCACCAGTTGCGCCACCTTCATCCCGCGCTCAACCTTGAATTCATTCCTTCCGTGGTTGATCAGAATAACCCCAATCTCCCCCCTATATCCCTCGTCGATAGTCCCGGGCGTATTCAGAACCGTCACTTGGTGCTTAAGCGCAAGACCGCTTTTCGGGCGAACTTGTGCCTCCGTGCAGGGAGGCAATTCAATGGCCAACCCCGTCCTTACCAAAGCACTTTCACTAGGCAATAGGGTGATTTCTTCACACGCAACTAAATCCATTCCAGCATCGCTTTTATGCGCAAAGGATGGCAGTTTAGCCGCAGGATCAAGCCTGATAAATCGAACAATTATTGGTGTAGCCATAGTCTAAAATCTCCAAAGCCGATTATTTTTTTGCGACATCATAGTGGTAAATGCAGCGTCCATCATGAATTCAATGAAGGAATAGCGAAAAGTCCAACTAAGGTGGGCATGCATGTTCCAAATAATACCTGCACGCCCAACCGTCCAACCTAAGGCTTCTCCACTTCCTCCGCTGGCTTTGAATCGCCGTTATCAGGCGTATCCGGCTGATCCAGCGTAATCAGCTTCTTGTGCAACCTCTTCAGCAGTTCCAGTCCTTTTCCATCGGATATGGCTTTACCGTCTTGATCCATGATAAACACATTGGTCGTGCTGTCTTTGTCTTCGAGCTTGATGCGAAATTCCTTAGCTTGATCCTTGCCTCCGCCGAACACGGAGCCTATGTCATCCCAGAAACTAGTATCGTCTGCGTTCTTTTTCGGCGGTACGCCACCGTAATAGACGTAGTAAACCCCATCCGAACGGTTTTGGTCGCTGATCTCGATTTTCAAACGGCCAAGGGCCCGCCCCACGTCGTTCCAGGCTTCTTCATAGGGTTCCTGAATTTCGATTAGTGCGGCATTTTCCATGTTCTCGGCAAGCGTCACATTGGCATCGTTATGCTTGACCGGCTTATGCTTTTTACCCTTAGTCTGGGTGGAAGTGTCCGCTTTGGATGATTTGGCTTGACTGCCGGTGTCACCCGAGTCCTTGTCTGCCGAGTAATCACCCTTGGTCTGGCTACGCTTGGACAGGGTGGTCGCATCAGGATCGCCGCCAGGGGTGGTCAAGTCGGGCGGGACTTCCAAGTCGGGCAATTCACTGCTGTAGCGATACTGTTTTTGCTTGTCAGGGAACAAGTCCGCGATATAGCTACAGCCAAGCATTGAAACAGCCAACCCACACCAAAGGGCAGTTCTAAAGCAGGAAATTAAGCGCATCATACTCTCGTCAATCAAAGGGCTTCGGCTTGGATCATGGCGGTACGCACGGCATCTTGGCATCCTTCGGAAAGCCAGGTCAGCGGCAAGCGTATGCCCTTTTTGATCAGACCCAATTCGCTAACCGCCCATTTGACGGGGATCGGATTGGATTCAATAAACAAGTCGCGGTGCAGCCCGGCCAGTTTCGCATCGATGGACTCCGCGCTGACGCGGTCCCCGGCAATGGCTGCGGCAATCATTGCGCTCATCAAGCGGGGGGCGACGTTGGCGGTGACGGAAATGGCCCCGTTGCCACCGCTTAGGCAGAATTCGCGGGAAGTGGCATCGTCGCCTGAGAAAAGCAGGAAACCCGGCGGGGTCAATGACCTTATGTCTGCATAGCGCTTGAGGTTGCCGGTGGCTTCCTTGATGCCAATGATGTTCGGGACGTTCGATAGCCTTGCGACCGTCGCCGGCAGCATGTCGCAGCCAGTCCGCCCAGGCACATTGTACAAAATTTGCGGTATGTCCACCGCTTCGGCCACCGCCCTGTGGTGCAGGTAAAGCCCTTCTTGCGTCGGCTTGTTGTAATAGGGGGTGACCAACAGACAGGCATCGGCCCCAACGGCCTTGGCATCCAAGGATAGTTGTATGGCTTCGGTGGTGGAGTTTGAACCCGTGCCTGCGATGACCGGTATTCTGCCTCTCACCTGATCGACCACCACGCGGATGACCTCGCAGTGTTCCGCCATGTCGAGTGTTGCCGACTCGCCAGTGGTCCCGACCGCGACAATCGCGTTCGAACCCTGTTCGATATGGTACTCGACCAATTTCCTTAGACTCGCCCTATCCAGCGAGCCGTCTTCTGCCATCGGTGTCACCAATGCTGGGATGCTACCTTGAATCATTCGCCTAATCTCTGCCGCAATAAAAAGAACCATGTTACCGTGGTAGAGCGGCTTCGACAACATCCGCCAAGACTTCTTTCTACCCTAGGCCGTTAATGATAGGCATAAATTGCCTAGTTGGATGGGGATTTTCGCATTGTTTACTTTGCGGAAATACGGGATGCCAAAGCATTGGCCGAGATCCATTCCATGAACTTTGCATTGACTAGGCTTTCCCGATAATTCAAATTAAACAGGCGCGTGAACTGAACCGCATCGGCCCTGAATTCGCCAACGGCAATCAATGCCGGGTAGTAAACAGTGGGGAAACATCCCAGCTTTTGCAAGGTCGCATGTAATTTAACATTATCGGCACTCACATCCAGCACCACGGTCAGCGGCCTATCCGCTATCTCATCTTCTGCAATGCGTAGAATATGTTGAATTAACAAACCTTGCACGCCATCCAGCAGGCTCCTTAAGTCAAGGATGCGCAAGCGGCGGTCAAGGCCGTCCCAAACGGCGAGCGCATAGGCTATGGGTTGTTTGTCAAGATAAGCCAAAAAAAATCTTCGCCTATAACGGAGACCTTGTGAATCTTTGCCCTCCAGACGCTGCAAACTGATGACACCGGCCTTATGACGGGCTAGGTTTTTCAGCGTTGCTGGCAGTTCTTGCGCTGCTTCATCTTCATAAATCTCTATGCGGCATGGGGTGGGCATCGATTGATGCATGGAAGGCAGAATGCCGTCTTCCAGCAAACTGAGTTCAGTGTTGGCTAAATTTTCCGATAAGGGATAGGTGGTTTCACTATTTTGAAGCGTCAATGGCTGGCAATTCAGTTCTTTCAGAATGGGAATTGACAAATCTAAAACCCTAGCCGAGGTAAATCCGTCAGGCTTGCGTTTCGCCAGCGCGTCGGGAGCGATTTTGCCTGTCAACAGCATGGTTTCAGAACCGGCCGGCGTGACATGGGCATAAGGCTCCAACCCTAGGGGGATAAAGTCGCAATGCTTGGCGGCTTTCCAACCGCCGGGATGGGAAGTTCGGGTCTCGGCAATCACGAACACTGCATCACCCGTAGAGGTCAGGGAGTCGAGTAGGCACTTGAAAAGTACCGTGCCGATCCCATGAAATTGCCAGTTCTTGTCAATCACCAAGCCGAAGCATTCGACCACCCTGTCATCAGGATTTCCAATGTTCGTCACTGCGCCCATGGTCCCAATGACTTGATTGTCCAGTTCAGCGACAAACCAGCGAATCATGCCGTCCTTGATTATTTCCTCCACCCCATCAGGTTCAAGAAATTGTGGGAAAGGGTAGCACTTCCTCGGGTCTCCGCCCTCGGCTGGCCTATAAGCCTCTTGGTAAAGGCGGCTAATGTCCGGCGCATCTTCGGGACGGGCCTTGCGCAAGCGGGGTGAAACTGGCTGTATGGACAAATAAGCCTCTATAAATTTAGTTTAAACGGGTTTATTTGCCCGCAGCGTCGCGCAATTACCGTAATGCGAGTCTTTAACATCGGTAATATTAAATCCTGCCTTCCCTAATTTTTCTTGGATGTCTTCGATATACAAAGGTGTTGATCTTACAGATGGGTCAATTATTATGTTAGCCCTGCTGACACATGCCCAATGGGAACTCAGCTTGTCATATACCCCCTTATCTTTTAAGCATTTCTCGGCATGAGACAGTAATGACAGGAGATTGAATGTCCGTTTTGGTTCAGTGATGATTAAAGTACCGCTAGGACGCAGAATACGGATCGCCTCGTCGAGCGCGGCGACCGGCTTGCCCATGTCGAAAAGCGCAAGCAGAATATTCACGCCATCGAATGAACTATCTGCAAAGTCCGACAGATCCTCGGCACTTTGCTGAAATATCTCGATCCTTGGCTGATCGAGATCGCGAAGTTTGGAATTCATCTTATCCAGCATGGCACGGCTCATATCGATGGCGGTCACCGAACGTCCCGACTGAAGCAAAGGGATGGTCACGTTGCCCGTGCCAGCGCCTATGTCGATGACACGGTTGATTCCTTCCGCACATAGCGCACTGTGGTGGCGATTGACCACTTCGGCATAGTAGTCCATCTTCTGCAAAATCACATCGTAACCGACGGCATAAGTTTCCCAAATAAGCTGATGCTTCAATCGTTTTTGGTAAATAGTCAGAAAATCTTCAACAAGCCTAATATTGTCAAACCCAATATAGGCTATCCTGTCGAGCGAATCGTTGAAGTCTGGATTATGGATGGCAATCACTGTCAATTTGAAAGTAATCATACCATATTCCATGGAGAAGACACGGCCCTGCACCGTGTCAGTGATCGCGTCTTCAAAACCTTCGCCATTCAATGCAGCTTGACCCGTGGCGACCAATGTTCCGGCAGATTTCAGTTGCAATTCGTTAAGGCTTTGTCTGATCGATTCTCTAAAATCTTCATCAAGAAGCGAATCAAACAGAACTTGGCTGGCCAGATTGATGTCGCCAATAGCTAAGTCAGGATACACTTTAAATAAGGGAAAAGGCGCGTAGTATTCTGATTTAGATAGACAATAAATTGTATTCATAATCATCCAGCTTGCTGATTTTTGGTATTATCCGAGTCATTAAATTTTATTACTTCATCACCGGTCAGTGCGCAAATATAATATCCTCTCTCATTTAGCTTTGTGGCGGATGTGACATCAATGTAAAGTACTTTTAGCCTTAAAACACTGGTCAACTTGTTGAAGTAATACCTTACAATAATCGGCAAGAAGGCTCGTCCTTGAAGAGTCTGATGTTGTTGGAAAACGAATGGAACCGTGGCGTTGGCACGAATATCCTTAGGGTCTCCGGCAGGGAAAAGCAGTTGAAAAATTAGCTTATTCTGCTCATCGATAAAGGGTGTGCGTTGGGTGATGGGCATTTTTTTCATCAAATGTTCGGTGACAGACAGCAAATCCCTACCGACTATTTCTTTCATTTCAAAAAGTGCCTCCAAATCCTTGGAGGCTTCGACATATCTAGATGCCCCCCGGTTGGTATCCCCAAGCTTCATATCGATGGTGGCGTTTGGGTGGAGACAATCCCATTGACTGTCAGAAGTCCTGTCTTGAATCCGTTCTCTGATTGTCCTTATTTTTAAGAGAATGTGTTCTGGATTGTCTTCTTCCTGTTCCGACACATCAACAATCCGACTGTCCTTTAAATCAAAAGGTAAATTATAGGGCTTGCCGTTGGATGTGCTGTCCTTGATGATCACATAGGGGGCTGCATGTGCCTCACGAATACCTAATTCATACATCACATTTGGGTTCCATCCCCATTTTGGATTGCCAAGGTATACCACTATCATAGGATCGGATTGAAGTGCCTCCATTAACTCAGGAATAACCCGATTTCCCCTCATCATCTCTCCCCGAACCGCCCTAAAGGGTGTGGTTTCACAGGCTGGCTTGATATATCTTTCAAAAATGTAATCAGCATGTTTGCGAATGTCGCTGTTTTCCTCACCTATGGGGGAAATTACAAAACAGCGTTGGGCATCTTGGGCGAAGCGTTGATGCATTACATTACCTGCCACTTCAACCGCCGAATGGTACAAGTCTTGGTGGTCGGGAATCAAACCGCGATAGACATCCTCTGTTATATAAATTTGGACAGGATAAGTTTGCGTTTTTTCCAGCTTTTGTTCCATAACGCTGTTGAGAAGATTTATGATTGACGCAGCGGATTCGGCCTCCTCTTCGGAATCATAAGCCATTAGCACTATATAAAAGTGCAATATCTTTTCTTTGCTGGCGGAATTATTTATTGCCTCTGAATAGTTATAGATATTTATTATTAAATTCTCAGTCTCGTCATAATCACCAAGTTCTATTATGGCTTTGTCTTTATTTTTTCCAATGTCTCTTATTGGTGTTGATGAATACAAAGCCTGCAAGTTGGCTTTAACAGAGCCGGGTTGTTTCTTTGGCGTATTTTCGTCACCCGAGTAATCTAGGCCAATAGCCATGATAAGTTTGCTTGCCATGATATTCTCCAGTTGTCAACATGCTTACGACGTTACATGGCACACCCTACTTCGCCAGACAGGCCATGCTGTTGAGGTAGGGCGAACCACTTCCGATAACAATACAACTTAATTGGAAAAAAGCAAGCAGGCCAGTCGGTCTTGACTCATCTGCCCGGTTCATCGCCCCAAAGAATCTTATGCAGTTGCACCTGGAAGCGCACCGGCAGACGGTCGGCGAGAATCATTTCTGCCAGTTCTTTGGGGTTTTGCGCCCTCATTGCCGGGGAAAACAATACTTCGCAACGCTCGGACAGCCGGTATTCTTTGAGCTTTCCCACCGACCACCGATAGTCACCGTCGTTCACGATGACAAATTTGACTTGATCCAGGTGACGCAGGTGGTCAATGTTGGCATACAGGTTTCGCCCCTCTTCACCCGAAGACGGGGTTTTCAGATCCATCACTTTGATGACACGCCGGTCGACTGCGGCGACATCCAGCGCCCCCGAAGTTTCCAAGGAGACTGCGTACCCCTCTTCGGACAAAGCCCGCAACAACGCCAGACAGCCCGGTTGTGCCAGGGGTTCACCGCCGGTGACACAAACATGGCGGATTCGGTAGCTGCCAACCTGTTCGAGTATTTCGCCTAGGGTGCGCGTTTCCCCGCCGCTGAAGGCGTATGCCGTATCGCAATAGACGCATCGCAGCGGACAACCGGTTAAGCGAACGAAAACCGTTGGGTAGCCAATCGAGCGGGATTCTCCCTGGATGGAGAGGAATATTTCGGTAATCCGCAGTGTGTCCAAGAATGATGCCTAATGGCCTTCCTGTTTCATTTTGTCTAGGCGCTTCTGCGCCAGTTTGGCTGCGCTGGAATCGGGGTACCGCTTGATCACCTCGCCGAGGCTTTCCCGTGCGGCTGCCCATTGTCCAGTGTCGAAGTCGATATAGCCCAGCTTGAGTTGCGCGTCGGAAACTTTGGCGGCTTGGGGATAGTCTTTCACAAGCTTGCGGAAAGACTCGCGTGCGGCGGCAAGGTCACGGTTGACATAATGGGCTTCGGCCAGCCAATAGGCTGCGTTGTCGGAATATTCGCCCTTCGGGTAAGCCGCGAGAAAATTCTTCAGTTCCTTGATGGCCTCTGCGTATTTGCCGTCCTTCATCAAATTGAAACCTTTTTGATACGCCGCCTGCCGGGCCTCCGAATCGGGCGAAGGCGCCACAGGAGGCGGCATCCTTGTTTGCACGGCATAGGTTGGGGCTGGCTGTTTGGGGGGTTCAGGCGGACGGGCCGTTGCCAGTGCCGGGGCGGCCTGTGTCAATGCTGCGGGAGCTTGCGCCTGCGTTGGCGCGGGTGTCGGCGTGACAATAGGAGTCGGTGTCGGCGCGGGCGCAGGTGCTTGCTGTGTTGGCAAGGGATTGGCGGGCGGCTGCGCGTTCGGGTCCTGTTCCGATGCCGGTGCTTCCTCTGGCGTGGCAGGTTGCCCTGCTGTGGGGGTGAGGGCCTGTATGCGACGGTCGAAATCAACTAGTTGTTCTTTATTCTGTTTTTTGGCGGCCTCCAAATGGTGGGCCAGCTCTTCGATATCGCCGCGCAACCTAAGGACATCGCCTTGCAATTGTTCCACTCGATTTAATAATTCAATCTGGCCATCCCCGGATAATTTTTTCTCCAGTTTGGCAACTCGTTCGTCTAATGTGACGGCGCCATAGCCGCCACCTTGCTCGTAGGCAGGGTCGTAATCACCCGGTGCGGCCCAAGCAATTGAGGGGGATAGGCATGCCAGGAGGATGGCGTAGGTGGTTCTCTTTAACATGGTTTATCGTTCCGAATAGGTGATTTCAACACGTCGATTTTGCTGCCATGCATTCTCGCCGTGTCCAAAAACTGCGGCTTTTTCCTCGCCGAAGCTGACCATCTGAATTTGGTTATCGCCGACGCCTTGCAGCTTCATCAGCTTGGCGACGGACTGGGAGCGTTGCTCGCCCAATGCAATATTGTATTCGGGCGAACCCCGCTCGTCGGCATGGCCTTGCAACACCACTGTTTTGCCTTTGTTGGAAGCCAAGTAGTTGGCGTGGCTGTTGATGACTGGCAAGTATTCGGGTTGCACCTCGCTGCTGTCATAAACAAAGTAAATGACGCGCTTGGCTAACGGGCCGGCGGGGGAGGTGCCACGGGACGGGGACGTTGTACCTAGCGCATCGCCAGCCCCCTCTCCGTATTTCGCAACCTCCGCGCCGCCGTCCGCACGGATGCCATCCATTGCATAGGGTTTGGTCCTTCCCGAGGAGCCACACCCGCTCGCGAAGAGGGTGGACGTCAACAAGACTAGGCCGGTTTGTAGAAATTTCATTAACTCAACCCTCTCAAAAATGCTCAGATGGTAACCGTCGTTTCTTAAAGCATGCTTAAACCAAATAGTTAGGGCAGATTTGCTTTTTTCAACCTGAGCCTAAGGTGACCAGGCCGGTTCGCGGGCTTCCCCGGCTTCCCCGGCTTTTATCCGCAGGCCCTCCCGAACTTTGCCATTGCTGGAGAGGGTGGATAATCCTGCCCTCTCGCCATTCTGTGATGCGTAGAGAATCATGCTGCCGTTGGGCGCAAAACTAGGCGATTCGTCCAGGCTTCCCGGCGTTAGCACACGCAGTTGCTTGCTTGCCATATCCAGCACTGCTATGCGGTAATCGCCGCCATTGCCATGCACCATGGCCAAACTCTTGCCATCTGGCGAGAACGCGCCGCGGGCGTTATAGTCCCCCTCAAAGGTGATGCGCTGGGGTTGCCCGCCGGTGGACGCAACACTATAAAGTTGGGGTTTGCCGCCACGGTCGGAAGTGAAGACAAGCTGTTTGCCGTCCCGCGACCAAGCCGGCTCAGTGTCGATGGCAAAATGATCGGTGACTCGACGCAATGAGCGATGGGTCAAGTCCATCACGTAAATTTCGGGATTGCCGTCCTTGGACAGGGTCAACGCCAATTGTGTGCCATCTGGCGACCAAGCCGGCGCACCGTTTATTCCTGGTAGTTCGGAAACCTTCTCGCGTTCCCTGCTAGACAAAGTCTGGATAAAGATCGCCGGTCGCTTATTTTCAAATGAGACATAGGCGATTTTCTTTCCGTCCGGGGACCAAGCCGGGGACATGATGGGTTCGGGCGAGTTGACGATGGCTTGCGGGTTGAAACCATCGGCATCGGCGACTTGAAGCGTGTAGCGCCGGTCATTAAGCCCGCTGCCCGGGGAAACGGTCACATAGGCAATACGGGAGGCAAAAGCACCGTCTTCCCCTGTCAATTGCTTATAAATGATGTCGGCGATGCGATGGGCGGTTTTTCGCGATTCCGCAGTAGTGTAGGGCAAGCTGGAGTTTGCCAGTTGGGTGCCGCGTACCGCATCGAAAAGTTCGAACTGGGCCTCATACCGGTCAGTCCCGGTTTGCCGCACTCGGCCTATGCCTAAGTTGTCCTGCCCCAGTGTCTTCCAAGTGGTAAACTGAACCTGTTCGGGGGTGCTGGGACGCTCCAGCATCTGCGATTCAGGCAACACCTTGAAGCGACCGCTGCGGGCAAGGTCGGCAGCTATGATGGAAGCGAGGTTTTCATCGCTTCCGCCTTGCGGCCCGCCAAAGGGGACGATGGCGATGGGAATGCTGTTTTCGACGCCCAATGTCACATCCACCGTCAGTTCTGCGTGGGAAGGGATGGAAAACACTATGATCCATAGGCATGACAAAGCGGCAAGACTGTTTCGTATCATTGACTGGATTACCTTGGCGACTATTTTGAGTTGACTCTCAATTGGAACGATCTTAATTCCCTGGCTACTTTTTCATCGTCAGGCCAAGGCAAAGGCGAGGCTTTTAAAACGGCCGCTTGCACGGATCGGTCGAAACTTTCATCGCCACTGCTTTCAGTGATGCTGGCATTCTCAACTTCCCCCCCTGGCCGCACGCTTACCCTGATAGTACAAGACCTTCCACTTCTGTTGGCCGAATATTTCTCCACCTTGGGTCTGATTCTGCTTGTTATCCAAGCTCTGGCTGCGTCTAGGGTGGTAGCGGCACCGGCCTTGGACATCCCGGCCTTCTGTTCCTCATTCAATTGCTCCTTCAATCTTTCCTGGACTTGCCGTTGGCGCAGCTTGACTTCCTCGGCTCCATTTTGAGCGGCAGCCTTGGCAACGGCTTGTTTTTTGGTTTCCTGTCCGGCCATTCTTCTTTCTTCGGATTGCGCCTCGCGCTTTAATTCCAATGCCGCCAAGCTTTTTGCTTCGGCCCTGCGTGCGGCTTCCGCCTCTGCCTTGCGGGCGGCTTCCAACCCGGCCCGACGTTTTGCTTCCAACTCGGCCTTTTGTCTGGCTTCGGTGGCGCGGCGTCTGGCCGTCTCCTCGACCTTGAGGGCTGCTTCTTGCTTGGCCTCCAACTCCGCTTGCAGTTTTGCCGCGTCTTCGGCTTTTTGTTGGGCTTCGGCCGTGGCACGCCTGGTCGCTTCCCCGGCCTTGCGGGCCGCTTCTGCCTCTGCTTCGCGTTGGGCTTCCAACTCGGCCTGCATTTTTGCTTCGTCTTCGGCTTTTTGCCGGGCTTCGGTTGCGGCACGCTTGGTCGCTTCCTCGGCCTTGCGGGCCGCTTCTGCCTCTTCTTTGCGCCAGGCTTCCAACTCGGCCTGCATTTTTGCTTCGTCTTCGGCTTTTTGCCGGGCCTCGGCTGCTGCGCGTCCGGCCTCTTCCTCGGCCTTGCGTGCGGCTTCCGTCTCTACAGCCCGTTGAGCCGCCAACTCAGCTTGCACCTTCTGGATTGCGGCCAATTCGGCTCGGCGCTGTTCTTCTGCGATGCGTTGCAGTTCCTTGAGTCTTTGCTGTTCGGCTCGAATTTGCGCTTCGTCGATAACCACCGCCTCCATGACCTCGGCTTCGATGGGTGGCGGGGATGTTTTTTTAACGTCGAAATGAAGGGCAAGCAGCAGAAACAAAAACGCATGCAACAAAAGCGAGAGCGTCAGCGGCCAGCCCATGCCTAGTGTGCGTGACGGCATTATTATTCCGGCTGTGTCATCAAGCCCACGCTGGGTACACCCGCCTGCTTGAGCGAGGCCATCACGGCGATGACTTTGCCGTATTCGACGGCTTTGTCGCCCCGAATCAACACTGGGCGACCAGGTTTTTCGTTGATGGCAGCGAGTACGCCATCGCGCAAAGCTTCGGCATTGACCGGTACATCCACATGGTTCCCCGTGTCAAGCAACAACTCGCCCCCGGCCTTGATGGTGACCACGACTGGCGGATCTTTGCCGGGTTCGATGGCTTTGGATTCTGCCCTGGGAAGATCGACATTCACGCCAGTCAACAGCAACGGGGAGGTGATCATAAAAATGACGAGCAAGACCAAAGAGACGTCAATGTAGGGGACAACATTGATTTCGGCCATCGGTTTGCGGCGGTTGCCCCGCGAGCCTCGGGAGGACGGATTCATTTGGCGTGTGCCTGCCGGTGCAATACGCTGAGGAACTCTTCGGTGAAGGCTTCGTAACGATTGGCCAGCCGCCCTATGTCGGTGGAGTAACGGTTGTACGCCATCACCGCCGGAATCGCCGCAAACAACCCCATGGCCGTTGCCACCAAAGCCTCCGAAATGCCGGGGGCGACCATTGCCAAGGTGGCCTGTTTGGCCGCACCCAGAGCGCGAAAGGAGTTCATGATGCCCCATACCGTGCCGAACAGCCCGATGTAAGGGCTGGTGGAACCTACCGTTGCCAAGAAAGGCAGGTGTTCGTCCAGCAACTCCAACTCCCGTGATAGCGCCACCCTCATGCCGCGTTGAGCGGCTTCGACCACTGCCTCGGGGGCGATGCCGGTTTGTTGCTTGAGCCTGGCAAACTCTTTGAAGCCAGACAGGAAGATGTTTTCCATGCCTTCGGTTGCATAATCCTCGTGGACCAGTTGCCGGTATAGGTCAGCAAGGTCAATGCCGGACCAGAAGCGCTCCTCGAATGCTGCCGAGGTTTCCACGGCCCGGCGGATTTCCCTATACTTGGAAAAAATATAGGCCCACGAAACGACCGAGGCTAAAATCAGGATGAACATCACGATTTGCACGATCGTGCTGGCATCCCGGATGAGGATGAAAAGAGATAGGTCAGTTGGCATCTTTGATACGTTCCAATAAAAAGCGGGGTATCGCGGCGGGTCGCAAGTCACCGTCGGTCAGGCAGGCAATGCGTATGCTGGACTCACACAACTTTTCCCCCTGCGGACTCTCCCGCCGGATTTCTTGGGTAAAAGTCAGGCTCGCCCGTTTAATCTCGGCAACCTCCGCCGATACCAGCAAGAAGTCGTTGAATCGGGCCGGTTTAAGGTAATTCACCTGTACCGACTTGACCGCGAACAACACACCGGATGACCGTCTTAATTCGTCCTGTTCAAAGCCGATCAAGCGCAAGCGTTCAGTGCGGGCGCGTTCGAAAAATTTCAAATAGTTGGCATGATAGACCACGCCACCCGCGTCAGTGTCCTCGTAATATACCCGCACCAGCCAGAAAAACGGCGTTTTCATCGGCTGACTGATTCGTCAGTAAGTTTCCCAGCCAGAGGCATAGGTGGTTTCCTTGTCAAAGTCCTGAAACACCACGGCTGGATTAATCATCGGTTTAGTCGGAATCGGAAACGATACCACATCGACCATTCCCGTCAGCGTCCTTCCCAGCATATTTGTCATGCCTTTTACAAAGCCTAAGGACATTCCCAAGCCAATCCCTTCCTGTTCGGACACAACCATCATGGACTTCGGTATTTCAATAATTCCAGTGACGGTATTGATTAGCCCTATGCCGAATTTGCCTCCAATCCGGGCGGGATAGCTGATTCCACTATCTTCGGCCTGCGTGGAAAAGGGATACAAGGAGACTAGACCGGCGGCTAAAAACAAAACTAGCATTTTTTTTGACATCAAGACAATCCTTAAAGAAGAAAGTTGGCAAGCATTTTAGCGAAACTCAGCCGTACCGGCGAGGGCATCGATTATCAGGTTCAAGAAACAGTCTTGCTGCCAAGCCGATGATTTGCGGGTTAGGCCCAGCCGGACCACGACCAATTGGTGCGAAGGCATAATGCTAACACATTGCCCCTCGTAGCCCATGGCATGGAAAGCATCGGCAGGCAAGGGCTCTTCCATGCCAGGGCAATTTTTTTTCTGCTGAATGTCCAGCCAAAAGTGCGCCCCGTACTGCCGATCCGATGCCGACGGAGTGGTGGAATAGCCGACCCAGCCATCAGGAAGGATTCTTTTACCCTCCCAAACGCCATCCTGACAATACAATTGACCGACTTTTGCCCAGTCCCGCGCCGTTGCATACAAGAAAGACGAACCGACAAATGTGCCGGAAGCGTCGCATTCGAACATCGCACTGCCCATGCCCAGCGGCCCGAACAATGCCTGACGTGGAAACTGGCGATAGTCGGCCTCGCCCAAAGCCGACAGGATGATCCTGCTGATAATATTAGTCGTGCCGCTGGCGTAGCACCAATGTGTGCCAGGTTTGGCCTGCAACGGTTTGTTGGCTGCATAGGCCGCCGAATCTGGCGTGGTTAGCAACATTTTGGTCAAATCGTACAGAGGATTGTTGGATTTTTCTGTAAACTCAAGCCCGCTGGTCATGCGCATGAGTTGGTCCAGTGTGATTTCACGTCTGGGGTCGTCGATGCCTTGCCATTCAGGCACGGGGGCGGGCGCATCCAATTCCAGCTTGCCCTGCCCCACCAGAATCCCAACGAGCGCATTGACAACGCCTTTTGCCATGGACCAGCCGGGCAAAGGCATGTCTTGGTCGAAACCCGGCGCATACCGTTCCGCGATAATTTTTCCATCCTGTAGAATGACCACGGCACGGGTGCGGCGTTTATGTTTGGGGTCGGGTTCGGCGAAGGCCCAGTCCAAGACGGTATCTAAGCGGCATAGTTTCGACTCACCAACAGGATAAAAGTTGGGCAATGCCATTGAATTAAGACTTAGACGTAGGCCGGAATAAGGTCGTGCAACGACCGTTTCCGGCATTTGGCCTGTCTGTTTGCCAGAAACGCCCATTGATGCGGGCTTATTCCGGCCATCCATTGTCAGTTCAACATCATTTCCATTCTCGCCAGGAGTGTTTTGGTGTGCCGGAATGGTATTGTGCTTATCCCCATAAACCAAAGCACAGCCCAGTTCAGGGTGATAAACGGCTGTTCGTCGCCCCAACCCGAACAAACTAGCCGATGCGGATTTATTGGCAAAATCCACTCGGGCAGTGATGGGTTTAAAATATTTTAAATCCTCAACTGACAAATCTTCTTGTATTATGGATTCCGGGCTGCGGTGTGAAATGAATACACCCGAGCATAATAGCTTAGCCTTGTAGGCGGCGGCGATGGAGAGTACTTGTCGGACATAATGCAATCCTATTCCGACTAGAATTAATATAGCAATGGCTAATATTTTCATATTGGACTTGAGCTTAAACTCATGCAAGCTACGCTTATATAGTAAACTAGATGTGTATTTGATAAAATCAAATTTGTCCACTTGGGCGATTAACTGAGCTAGTTTCAGAGTCAAAACAATCAACGGATGTGCCTGTAAACTTCTGAATCAGGTGCTTGCGGATATCGGGATATTCTTTGAATACCGCCATCCAGACCGAAAACATACCCCGTTCGGCGGCTATTTCGACGATGCTCTCTCTTCGTTCAGGCGTATCCAATGCGGTGAGTCCTTGCCGTTGACGCAAAGCCTTTTGCCATGCTTCCCGCCGATGCAGCCAGCGTTTGTCTTTGCTTGTAGGTTTCTCGAATCCAACGGAAAACGAATCAGGGTGGCGATTCATGCCTAGCATTTTCCATGTACGGCAAGCCTTTTCCGATATATCCATAGGCAGTTCCGAAGATACGAAAACTCGCCCTTCTGAGTCATAGCAAAAAGCCAGAAAGGTATTGTCAGTGTCCGGCCATAAAAAATCCATCAAATCCAAATTTCCAGAACCCTTGCCTGAATTGCAATTCGAGCAAGAGAGCAGAAAATTGGCCCAAAGGTTTTTCTCATTGGGGTAATCATTTTTAGGCCGCTTGTGTTCGACATGAATCGCACTGGCTATCCATCGCTCACAGTATGAGCAATATTCCCCAATTTGCGCTACTAATGGCTGTTGGGCATCTTTATACGGATCGATAGCGCCCCGGTCTTGGCCTTTGTCAACCGGTCTCATGCTTCCTTATCCTCCTTTGCGACCAAGGTATCCCGTTCAAATTTCAGAAAAGCAGCAAATGCCGGGTCGTCGCTAAAGGGAATTGAAAGCTCGTCCAAGCGTTGCTTGAGCGATTGAGTCTGCGGGTCGGTTGCGTCTGCGCACTCATGCAGCCGTTTGTAATAAGCCTCGGCGGCTTCCATCATTTGTGTGAAACGCAAGCTTTTTTGGGGCATTTCAACGCCTTGGATGTTCTCGGCAATATCCTCAATACTGGCATTTGAATATTCCTCGCCAGTCTCCCCGTCCAGTTGGATAAGTCCTCCATCGCGCAGGGATTGAATCAAAAAGGGCGAATGCGTGGTGGCAATGAACTGGATTTTCGGAAATGTGCGGCGCAGATCTTCTATAATTCGGCGTTGCCATTTGGGGTGTAGGTGCAAGTCCAACTCGTCGATTAAAACGATGCCGGGGGTTTCTTCCAGCACTTTCTCGCCTAGATGTGGGTTAAGCAATACGGCACGGCGAACCATGTCGCCTATCATCGCAAATAATGTTCGCTGACCGTCGCTGAGTTGGTTGAATGGTGTAGATTTACCATCTAGGGTATACAAGACAACTTGCGCCTTATCCGCCATAAATCGTAAGCGATCAAAATTTTCATAACAAGTATTAAGTGCTGTTTGCAATAATTGCCACCCTAGAGGCATTGACTCTTTCTGTTTTTGGTAGGCGATGATATCAATTTTTAATAACCATAGCGTCAATTCTTTTTCATCTGTATGGGCATTGCTCCAACCCGTATATCCATCTAATCGTTGGTAGCGAGCTTCCATTGCCGCTTGAGTCAGGTCTGTAATAATAACTGGGTCTATACTTATAGGATTCCATAATCTATCTGTGCGGTAATATGCATAAAGGGGTAAAGTGATGCTTGTATTATGCTGAAATATTGGCGATAAATATGAAAAATCGTAACGGATATCACCATTCCAGTCACGCCAATAATCTCTTATCCAGTCTGATATCTTAATTTCTTTGGTAATAGTAGAAATTTCTCTTCGTGAAGCTATAATTTTAGCAAAAGTTGAAAATTCAAAGCGTAATTCACCTGATGACTCAACAACCCAAGTTCTTAGATCATAAGGAGAAAATTGAACTTTATCTATTGGATCATTAAATCCAATTTCCTCTAACCATGCACATATACAGATAGAAAGCAAATTTAATAAGCTGCTTTTACCACTACCATTAACACCAACAATAAGGTTAAATCGAGGGTGAAACAAACAATTAAATGATTTGAATAATCTAAAGTTATCAACTTCAATATGTTCAAGGTTCAAAACCAAATCATCAGATAAAAATGGTTCTGGGGGCAATGTAGATTTTTGTCTTTGAAGAAATGCAGCAATTTCGTCCATCAAACTCACTATAGCTACATTAGCATCATTCACGCTCAAACTGGACAGTGCTTTGTCGTTTTTAGGATAAACTTGTAAATCCCTTATCCATGGAACATGCTTCCAAGTACATGGTTCTAATATTACGGGAATAATATTAACTTCTTCTTTGTTTACTTTCTGTAACAAGCTTGGAAATTTATCTTGAATAAATGAAGAAATTAAGAATGCTGGCGAAATTAGAAGAAGCACCAAATTTGATTCACTTAGAAAATTTTTGGTCAAGTCTTGGTTATCTTCTCCTTTACTGAATTGCTTGTGATCTTCCAAGGCTAATATATCTTTGGTAAGCACTCTTAAGTGTGTCATTATACGGTTTTTCCATACTTCATCCTTATGGCTATAACTTATAATAATTTTAGTAGTCACGATATAGTCCTCATATTATCTCCTCGATTTTTTTATAGCATCCAATATTTCTTGTGTCGAACCATCTGTCTTTATTCCTTTTATCGCAAAAGGGGATGATGGTGGCTCTTTGCAGACAATGGAAAAAATAACGCCATCATTACGTTGGATTAATATCTCATCCGTTTGCGCATCATTGAGTACATCAGAAAATTTCTGGCTTGCTTGGGTATCAGTATAGATTTTCATATTTTAAAACAATTCCTCATTCACCCCGGTAATCCTAGGCGGATCCAGCCCTAAATGCAAATAGGCGGATTTGGTCGCCACCCGGCCCCTTGGAGTACGCATGATGAAACCTTGCTGGATCAGATAAGGCTCCAGCACGTCTTCGATGGCCCCCCGGTCTTCGCCGATGGCGGCGGCGAGGTTGTCCAGGCCCACCGGCCCGCCGCCGAATTTCTCGATCATCGTCAATAATAGCTTCCGATCCAGTTGGTCGAAACCGTGGCGGTCGATATTGAGCATTTCCAGTGCTTGGTTGGCAGTGTCCTCGTTCACCGAGCCGTCGCCCATGACTTGGGCAAAGTCGCGGACCCGGCGCAACAAGCGGTTGGCGATGCGGGGGGTGCCGCGTGAGCGACGGGCGATTTCCCTGGCCCCTTCCGCGCTCATGCTCATGCTCAACAACCGGGCGGAGCGGTTGACGATTTGGCAGAGTTCATCGACGGTGTAAAACTCCAAGCGGTGGACGATACCGAACCGATCTCGCAACGGTGACGTGAGCAATCCTGCCCTGGTTGTGGCACCTACCAAGGTAAAAGCGGACAGGTCGAGCTTGATGGAACGTGCCGCCGGGCCTTCGCCGATCATGATGTCGATCTGGTAATCCTCCATCGCCGGATAGAGTATCTCCTCCACCACCGGGCTGAGGCGGTGGATTTCATCGATGAACAATACATCGCCCTTATCCAGATTGGTGAGGATGGCAGCCAAGTCGCCGGCTTTTTCTATCACCGGCCCGGAAGTTTGGCGAATGTTCACGCCCATTTCGTTGGCGATGATGTGGGCCAGAGTAGTTTTGCCCAGCCCTGGCGGGCCGAAGATCAGAACATGGTCCAGCGGTTCGCTGCGGCCACGGGCGGCTTTTATGAAGATGCCCATTTGCTCACGCATGGCTTTTTGGCCGATGTAATCCTTCAGCCGTTTGGGCCGGATGGCGCGATCCACGGCTTCGTCTTCGTTGCCTTCGAGGGGGGTGATGAGGCGTTCGTCAGTCATGATTTGATTGGTTCGCTGGATTCCGCTTGTTTTTGTGTGTTACGCCAGTCCTTGCCCAATTGCGTGAAAATCTTTTCTTTACAACCCGAAGGGTTGCCAGCTATTAGCCGGGGGTTGAGCGCCAGCGACACCCCCGGATAAAGGGTAAACAGTGACTCGACCCCGGAGGGGTCGCAGCAATTCAGGCTACAAATAGGCAGGGTTATAGTCAACACCGGCTTTATTCAGCATTTCAATTAATTCTTCGTGAAAAGATTTCACACGATGATGCTCTTCCTGATTGTCAATATATCTCGTGACCGCGCTCAGTGCTGACGCGCTGACGGTGAAGGCCGCATATCCTTCCTGCCATGCGAAATTTTTTTCCGCCAAGCTATCATGAACCCACACGGAGGAAGCCTTCTTTAATTCCCGCATGACATCCGCCAGACAGTGCGTGGCTTTCAATGAAACCAGCAGATGTACATGATCCTCGGTTCCACCAATGCATTCTGGAAACCCACCCAACCCGCGAATAGTCCCACCTAGATATTCATGTAGCCGTGGACGCCAGTGTCCATCAATGACCAGTGCGCGGTTTTTGGTTCCAAATACGATGTGATAATGCAAGCTTAGGTAGGTGGATGCCATGGCTAATGTTTTATTTCAAGATACGTTTCTGCGACCCTCCGGGGTCGTGGTTTTTTTCTACATCATCCGGGGGATGGGCGTAGCGACACCCCCGGATGGTGGTAACAACAGGCAATCGACCCCGGAGGGGTCGTAGCTGTTGTGCATAAAAATCGCTTGGGTCGGTGAATTCCATGGCTTGCATTTCGTTTCAGGATACGTTTCTGCGACCCCTCCGGGGTCGTGGTTTTTTTTTCTACATCATCCGGGGGTGTCGCTACGCTCAACCCCCGGCTAATGGCTTGTGAACCCATTCGGGGTTCTGCTTGCTTCCGTAATTATTTGTTAATATTTTGGTTGTTCTGAATTTCCACTCGCTGCTAGGGAATCGAGGGCAGAATGATATGCCGACGGAGAAGGCGCATCATTCGTGATTGATGTGCTCGGTGCATCAGAGCATCTTAAGGCCCTTAGCATTTATTCTTCTTCTTTCAGGTTTTCAAGGATTGTATTGAATCCAGAATAATAATAGTGACTGGGCGTACCAATCATTTTTGACTGGTACGCGTTTTTAGGCTGGGATTTTTTTTCAAACCTAAACTTGAACTTCAGCGAATGAAAGTATTTCTCATCCATGTACAAATCGGATGGTGGATGAATTCCTCTTTTAATCGAAGTTCTCGCCGCAGCCTCGATCTCCATTATTTGCGCAAAGGGTATTCCTAAGCTATTTAGTGATATGTGATTTCTTGATTCAGATATATGCAACAGGTTGTCTTCGTAATATTCATTGCTGCCTTGAGCGATAACTGCATAGACCTCCAATCCTAAAGTTGATTTATATATTTCATTCAATTTACACACAAGATGTACAAAAATCTCTGGGTTGTAATTATAGTCGATTTCGCTCTTGTGATAACCTACAGTCCAATTGCTTTTCAATAACAAGCTGTCTGCAAACGAGATAAATGATATATCGGGATACCTTTGTGCTAATTCGTCTATCCGCTCTCTTAGTTTTATTAGCCGTTCTCTTGTTAGTTGCCCCTCTTCCAATGCCTTCTTGACACCAATAGCATCAACCATGGCAAAAATTGAATTTAGCCTTAAGTGAATCTGCTCTAACCAACCACTTTTAACAAAGATACGCGGTTTTTCATCGTATTGCCAACACCCAACACATGTAGTGAATTGATCACGCGATAGGCTAACAGAGACTTCATGGAACCGGTCATAAGTGTTTGGATACCATGATAGCTCTAAAGTTAAGGTATTAATTTTTCTTGCGGAAACATAACTTACATAACCGACTACTTCATAATCTGCACCATCAAAGAACATTAACATGGCGCGTTCGTATTCTTCCAGATAGATATCATCGACCATGTAAAGGTCTTGATTTATAGGAATGTCTTCGAAGTCGTAGTTGTTAAATAGTTTATGATTGAACAACGTTCAGTTTTTCCTTTCGATGCTTACTTTATTGTATGGAAAACCTGTCATTTCTTCCTCTTCCCCTGCAACGCCATTCTAATCAAATTCTCGCTGCTTTTCCTTTTGGCAGTCTTGTGGGTCGGGTTCGTCCCTTTCTTTCTTTGAGTCGTTGCGTGAGTCTTTCTTCTTTCGAGCCTTATTGCTTGGTCTTAAGGAAATATCAATCACGCAGCATGTAGCGATCTAACTGCAAAAATTTCACTATCTGCAACCGATCTTACATCTATACGTTTCAACGTCACCAAAGCCTGTGTTTGCCCCGAACCGTTAACAAACTCAACCTCAACGCCATCAGGTTCATAAACTTCGACAACTGCACCAATGTCTCCCCGTTTTAACCCTACGTTAGGAATATCCTTTTCAAGAACAACGGTATCGAGCAAAGATAAATTAACGTTCATTTCTTCTCTCCCGGAAAAGCTGTGATAAATCGGGGTACGTCTTCCCCATTCAATATAATCCATACCGTCACAAGTAAGAACGGTTTTCCAACCGGACCAGTGATTTTTCCTTTGACCTCAAATTTTTGTCCGTATTCTGTTCGTTCTCCATATATTGCATCATTCTCAAGTATCGAGCGTATGTCATTTTCAAGTCGCTTCCAATGAACTTGGCTATATCCTTGGGAACGGTAAAATGCGGCTTTGAATTTTCCAGTTGGATGAGCGGGTGACAACAGATAACCCTAAATCCGGCAGTTGAACATAAAACGTCAAAACAATTATGAACATGCGAGTTTTTGTAGGGGCGAATTCATTCGCCTGTAATACATTGATTTGGCGAATGAATTCGCCCCTACAGCTATTCCAACTGCCGAATTTAGGA
>CAIODU010000138.1 GCA_903857165.1 uncultured Methylococcaceae bacterium
GATGACAACGAGCGCAACGCCTCGTCTCCCAACCGTTTCAGGTAGGCTTCGTCGATCTGTCGCAGGCTGTGGTCGCTCAGTTGCATGGGGGCGAAAATGTTCAGAATGTTGGGATCATTGTGAACCAATTAATCGAAATTGGCGATAGCGGGGTGATTGTTTACAATCCGGGTAGTTTATAGACCAGCACGGTTTCCAGCAAATCCAGCCAGTCTTAGGGTTGCGGGTAGGCATTACCGATAACAGCACATTCATTTCCTGCCATACGCACTGTCATGATCCGGATGCAGACTTTTGAAGCAAAGAAAATCCCCATTCCGGCAAACGACGGCACGGTATTGCAATGAGAGGCGGATCGTATAGATGTTTTCCATGGATTTGACCTTTTCCCAGTTCATGCCGGTGTCGCGGTGGACATCCGCCCAAACCATGCCCGATAACTTCTTCAAGGTCTTGAATAGTGGCTTGAGTTCGTTCACTTCAAGCGCGAAGAGTTGCGCCTGAAAATCCGGAAAGTTTAAGTCGAGCCTAACCCTTCCGCTCACGCATCGGCCCCAAGCTGTTGCGCCAGGGCATCGAGATTGGTTTCGGCGGGTGGATATTCCTGATACCAGTCATCCGCCCGCCGGAGTTGAGCCTGCATATCCGGGCTATGCAGCCAAGCTTCCGATTCGGGGACAACCCGCATGGGAACCATGAAGATGCTGCCGTCTTCCCGTTCGTCCACTTCGTAATACTTTCCTGCGTATTTCTTGCCTAGCGAAATCTGGCCGCTGGAACCCACCATTTTGAGCATTGCCGTCTCCCAAGCTTTTATGGAAATATCATGCGCCATGATAGCATGAAACATTACAGGCGTTAACCGATGAAGACTGGCGTGGGTTAACGGCTGTATGGCGGCGGGTGAGCATCCCCTCGCCGTGTCGCCTCCAGCCCGCGAAGTTCGTCCTCGACTATTTCTCCTTCTCACGCTCCAGCATGGGAATGCAGGGCGGCGGCACTCCTGCGTCGGGTGACTTACCGCTGGAGCGGTCAAGACGGGTTACCACGCTGGAGCGTGGGAACCAGAGAAGCCCCGTCGGGCTTTGAAGGCTTCGCAACAGCCGGCGAACCCCTCAATGCCCCCAAACCTCGTCCAGACTTTTAGCGTCAAGGACGCGCTCGCCCCACACCAGCAGGGTTTCGGCATCGGCGGCGGCGACGCGCTGGCGGGCGGACTCCGGCAGCGGGTTGAACTTGCGCTCCAACTGGCGCAGCAACAGGGCAGCTTCGCCTTCCACGCGGCCTTCTAGCCGACCTTCTCCGAACACATCTTGATAAAACCGGGTTGTCTTCAAATCAACATCGTTTAGGCCAAACATCTTTTGTATCTCCTCGCGGGTGAATGTGGGTAGTTTATAGACCAGCACGGTTTCCAGCAATTCCAGCCAGTCTATGCCGTCGGCGGGTTGGGTTTCCCGATGGGCTTGGACTTTCCGCACGATGGGGGCGATCTTCGCGGCATCGGTGACGATCAGGGCGATTAGCCAGAGCTTGGGGTTGGCACTGTCGAGCAACGGCAGTTGGTTCAGATAAACCCGGTGCAGGTTGGGCAGGTTAAGGAACGGTGCGGTCGCCGGGGATAGTCGCTCAATGGCTGGGCTGGGGTAGATGACTACGGCTTGCCAAGGATGCAGGCTTGGGTATTGGCTGAGGTGGAGCAGGATTTCGCTGAAAAAGCGCGGGTAAAAATCCTCGTCGGGTTGGAACTGCACTTCGACATAGCCCCTCGGAGCGTCGGGCCGGTCGGATGGCGGCTCGGCAATGCCGTCCAAGCGGAACGCCGTCTGTTTGATTTCCTGCGAGATGAAGCAGTAACCCTCATGCCGTGGCACGTCCACCCCCGCCAGTTCAAAGGCCAGAGTCGGCTCGGCTTGCAGCAAACGGTAGAAAAGGCTGTCAGTTTTCATGGGAAAGTCGGTTGGAACGGGAACTGGTGGAGGCCATCCGGCAAAGCGACCTGCTGCATGCCGACGAAACCCCCTGGCCGGAACAAGGCGCGTCGGCGCTGTGGCTGTGGGTGTTCGTCACCAGCCACACCGTCCTGTATTACATCAGCCA
>CAIODU010000139.1 GCA_903857165.1 uncultured Methylococcaceae bacterium
AGTTACTTATTTATTTACGCCAATGTCGGCAAAGGGTTGCCGACCTACTGCGTAACAAGGACTGTAGGGCGGCAACCCTTTGCCGCCAACGATTTCAAAACTTAAACAACGTAATCAATTGGAATTAAAAACGCTGTAAGTTAACAAAACATCGTCGTTCCGGCATGGATGCCGGAATCCAGAGCCATGGACGGTAACTTGCCGCTTGCACAAGTGCTTGATTCAGCTAAGTTGCCAGCCCCTAGGTTCACATCCTTGTGACTGGATTCCGGCAGTCCATGCCGGAATGACGGGCCTCTTACATTTGTGTATAACGGCGAGAGCGGGGGCTTGGGAACCAGCCCAAAATAGTAGGGGAGGGTTCCACCAAACCCACCCTAGCCGGGACGTAGGTTGTTGGGCGGGTTTGGAACCCGCCCCTATGTGTGGCCTTTGCAATGGAATTCGGATTACAAGGCTGCAATATCGTCGAGAATTTGCTTTGCGTGGTTCTCGGGTACGACATCCGGGTAGTACAGCACTGCCTTGCCTGCCGCGTCTAGCACCCAGGTGACGCGCAGATGACGCGGGCCGGAGGGGCGCAGGATGCCTAATTCCGTCCCCAAGGCGGCATCCTTGTCGGTGGCCAGCTCAAAGGCAAGGGATAACTTTTCGCAGAAGGCCGTGTGGGAATCGGCATCGTCAACGCTTACGCCCAGAATGCGTATCTTGCGTTCATCGTAAGCGGGCTTTAGTTTTTGAAACTCATTGGCTTCGATGGTGCAACCGGGGGTGTCGTCCTTGGGGTAAAAATACAGCACGGTGAATGCGCTGCCGTCCAGGCTGACATTGCCCTTGGCGTTGGTCAGTTTTTCGATGGGGAAAATATTGCCGATTTGTATCATTTGTTATCTCCAGTTGGATAAAGCGTGGTTTTGAAAGGTGAACTAAACCGGAAATCCAGCTTTTGCCGGAACCGGATGGGGGTGGGGTCATTCTTCATGACTTTGAATCGGTTATCAAGTCCAATCGAACCTTGGCGATTTTGCGCTTGCCGACTTGGGCGATATGCGTCGCACCCGCCGGGATTAGCAATTTCTGATCGGAGATTTTTTCCCCGTCGAGTTTCACGCCGCCTTGTTGGATCATCCGGTTGGAGTCTGATGTGCTGGAAGTCAAGCCCAAGTCTTTCAGCAACGCCGCAATGGGATAGCCACCCGGCGGGGCGGTCAACACTTTTTCTTCCAAGTCTTCCGGGATGAGCCCTTGCTTGAAACGGGCCTCGAAATTTTCCAATGCCAGCTTGGCCGCCGCTGCGCCATGGAAGCGCTGGACGATTTCTTGGGCTAGGCGCACTTTTACGTCGCGGGGATTGGAACCTTCGTCGCAAGCCTTTTTCCATTGCGCTATTTCGCTCATCGGGGTAAAGCTCAATAGTTCCAGATAGCGCCACATCAATTCGTCGGAGACGGACATGATCTTGCCAAACATCCCGTCCATGGGTTCGGCAATGCCGATGTAGTTGCCCAAGGATTTCGACATCTTCTGTACTCCGTCCAGTCCCTCCAGCAGTGGCATGGTCAACACCACCTGTGGCTTTTGCCCATAGACCTCCTGCAACTGCCTTCCGACCAGCAAATTGAATTTCTGATCCGTGCCTCCCAGTTCGACATCGGCTTTGAGGGCAACCGAGTCGTAGCCTTGGATCAACGGGTAAAGGAATTCGTGGATGGCGATGGGTTGTCCGCTTTTATAACGGGTGTTGAAATCTTCCCGTTCCAACATCCGGGCCACCGTGTGTTTGGCGGCCAACTGGATGAGATCAGCGGGGCTCATGGCATTCATCCAAGTGGAATTGAACCTGATTTGGGTTTTTCCCGGGTCGAGGATTTTATAGATCTGTTGTTCGTAGGTCTTGCCGTTTTCGATCACTTCCTCCCGCGACAACGGCTTGCGCGTCGCGTTCTTGCCGGTGGGGTCGCCGATCATGCCGGTGAAGTCGCCGATGAGGAATATCGCTTCATGGCCCAAGTCCTGAAATTGCTTCAGCTTGTTCAACAACACCGTGTGGCCTAAATGCAGATCGGGCGCGGTGGGGTCGAAACCGGCCTTGATGCGCAGTGGCCGGCCCGCGGCCAGTTTTTTTTCCAGTTCTTCCTCGCGCAGGATTTCTTCCGCGCCGCGCCGGACCAGCGCCAGTGACTCTTGTAGGGACATCTATGCTCTCTATTATTATGAAATCAAGGTTTTGGGAAATAAGGCAATCTTAAAAATCACACCGGATTACCCGATCACCCCCAATTGGACCAGCTTTTTGCGCAGTGCCTCAATCCTTTTCCGGTTGACCCCGAAATCCCAATAACCCACACGGGAGGCGGAACGGGCGTGGATCAATCGCTTTTCCGGGTCAAGTTTAAAGGTAATGTCGTCCACAAAGCGGAACACCTTGCTAGTGGCTGTGGCGTGAATATAAACATCGGTATCCTCCGCAATGGCCACTCCTTCTTGGGCAAGTAAAGTCTTCTTCAAAGTGTCCCATGCCACACTGGGCGGGCCTTCAATGTGGAAAGGAAGGATGTGGTGGTCGTCGTCAGCCTGTGGGCTGCTCGACACACAATTGGGCGATGGCGGACAGCCATGAACCCCCTCGACGGATTGCCCCAATGCCACAGCGGGACTTGCCAACAAGGCACTTACCAGCGCTTGTCGTGCGGCAGTAATCAATTTTTGTAATCGCATAGTGCTTCTCCTCGTATTGAATTAGGGTATTGGCTTTCGACATCTTCGGCAATGGTTTTGAGAGAAAGGCTTTTGGCTATTTGGATGATGGCTTGCCTCTTCAGGACAACTCCATTTCCTTTAGCCAAGCCAATACAGCCTGATGGTCAATCTTCCCGGTGACCAAGAGTGGCATGGGGTCCAGCACATGAACGGCGCGGGGCAGATGTATCTCACTGTAACCTTCCTTACGGACATGTTCGATCAATTGTGCGCGCCCGGCCCCGGCCCGGTCGGTGATTAGCAAAATGCGCTCGCCTTTTTGCGGATCGGGAAGGCTGGCCGCAACGTGCAAGTTCTCAGGCCACAGCCGTGCCGCCATCTCCTCCACGGCGGTCAGTGACACCATTTCCCCGCCGATCTTGGCGAACCGCTTCACCCGCCCCCGGATGAACACATACCCGTCGGCGTCCACTGTCACCAAATCACCGGTGTCGTGCCAGCCCGGGCCAAAGATCGAGCAGGGGGGGGCCAACTTGCCGGGTTCCTCCGGAAGAAGGTAGCCGAGCATGACATTCGGCCCTGCCACATGGAGCCTGCCCCCTTCGGCGATGCCTTCGACCCGTTCCAACTGATGGCGTATGCCGGGCAGCAGCCGCCCCACCGATCCAGTCCGGCAATGCATGGACGTGTTGACCGAGAGTGCCGGGCTGGTTTCGGTTACCCCATAACCCTCCAATATACGGATGCCAAACTTGTCCGACCACACCCGGCGGGTTTCCGGCATCAGTTTTTCCGCCCCGGCGAACACCAAGCGCAAACTATAAAAATCATAAGGGTGGGCATGTTTGGCATAGCCGGACAAAAAGGTGTTGGTGGCAAATAGAATGGTCGCGTTGATGTCGTAGGCCACCTCGGGGATGACACGGTAGTGCAGCGGCGAGGGATAGAGAAAACTGAACATGCCCGAGAAAAGCGGGGTCAGTGTGCCGGCAGTCAAGCCAAAGGAATGGAACAGCGGCAGCACATTGAGTAGCCGGTCATGGGCGTTAAGGTCAATCTTGGCGGTAAGCTGGTCGCAATTTGCCAATAAATTGGCATGGCTCAACACCACGCCCTTCGGCCTGCCTTCCGAGCCGGAGGTAAACAAGATGACCGCAGGCTCCGCAGATTCCCCGGCGCTTATGCCGTGTCCCCCTAGCCCGAAGCTTCCGAGCAGTGCCAAGGCTTTGTCAAGAGGGTTTACAGAAGCCGCCAAGTCTTCGAGGAAAACCACTTGGACATTGGCCTGCAATTGGGCCAATTCGGTTTCCAATTTTGCCATTTCGATGAAGCGCCTTGCCGTGACCACGGTCTTGACCTCGGCGGACGCGCAGGCGGACAGCAAGTTGTTGGCCCCAGCCGTGTAATTCAGCATGGCCGGAATGCGCCCCCTGCCATTCAATCCGAAAAGCACCGCCACTGCGGCAATGGCACCCGGCAGTAACACGCCGACGGCCTCGCCGGGGGATGTCAATTCCGCAAGTTTACCCCCTAAGGCGAGGCTGCGGGTAATCAAGCCGTTGTAGGTGACTGGCTTGCGCTGCATGTCTTCCAGCATCACCCTCCGTCCACCATGAATCTTGCGGGCATCCAACAAGGCTTGGAACAAGGTGCGGTTGCGGTCGCCAGTGGAAAATACCATGTCGGTCATCAAATCTTCCAGCATGGCCCCAAGCCTCATGCGACGCTCGTCTCCCTCTACCGCGGGTGGCAATTCCAGTCGCACGGGCGGTAGAATGTTCAATGTGATGGCAGGAAACCAACGCAGGCGAAGGATGCCCCGCAGCCTTGAAAAAGGGGTGTACTGCGCACCGTCGATACGCACTGGCAACACGGGCGCTTCGGCCTTGTCGGCAATCAGACAGGCACTGTCGTAGATTTTCATCAGCGCCCCGGTGACCGTGATACGGCCCTCGGGGAACAGCGCCACGCGCCGGTTTTCCCTTAGATGATGGGTTAGCGTTTTCACTGACATCGGGCTGCCCGTGTCGACCGGCAGAACCCGGCTGAAACGCAAGGCTGGCTTGGCCCAAAATTCCTTGGCGATGCGGGTGTTGATGGCGAATGACACGTCATCCGGCAAAAAAGCCCACAACAGCACCGTGTCGAGAAAAGAAGCATGGTTGGCGACGATCAATGCGCGCCCTCCCGCCCGTTCCAAATTCTCCGCGCCAACAAGTTTGACACGGTAACAAAGCGCCAGGATAAAGCGCACAAACATTCTAAGCATAGGACACCTCCGGGCCGCTAGTTTAGCCGACAAGCCCGGCAGGTTTCATTAAAATTGTTCGGAACGAAGATTCTATTTTGGCGGTTGCACCTCTGCTTGCCCGTCTTTGGCTTTGGCGGGCTGCTCGGGCGGAAGCTTCGGATCGGAAATATTGATCCCTCGCTGTGCCAACGCTTTGACTATTTGGGCGGCATTGGGATTGCCTTGGTTGGCCAATTGTTTGGTGCCGCTCGCCAACGCCGATAACGATGCCCTAATTTTATTGGCCGTTTGGACTTGCGGCTCTTGGTTGTCGTAGGCACTGATCAAGCCTTCGCGCGTTTTCAGCGTTTGGAACAGTTGGAAGCCAAACCAGATGACCAGTGCCAAAGCCACCAGCAACACAGGGAGATGGCTCGTGCCATCGGATGCGGGCCGGTTAGTCGGTTTTTCGAATCGAATATTCGCTTGCATAATGTGCTATCTCAGGCTTATTTTGGTTTTGCGCCAGCGGGTGGCGTCGGTTGGGCGGGGTTGGCAGGCGTAGGCGTCACCTTGATCCCCAGAGTTTCTAGCATTTGTCCGATCTGCTTGTCCCCTTGTTTGTCACCCTGGCCAACCGAAAAGCCGGCTAAAGCCTGAAGTATCTCCCGGTTCAGACCCTCCAATTGCGAGGCTTGCTGGATCAGCGCCTGGCGGTTGTTGACCTCGGCCTGCCGTCCGACATTGCCCTGATAAAAAAATACATTGGCAATCACCAGAAGCAGAAGAACGCCGGCGAGGCCAATCGATAACCAATATTGAGTGCGTAATTCCATAATCTCTCTCTGCAAAATTGTACAATCGTAAACGATGACAGGAACGGAGCTCAAGCCAATGCGTCGGTCGGGCAGATTGAATGACCCAAAACCCGGTGCGGGCCAGCCCGGCGTGAATGTTTAAAATAGCACAACAAAGCGCTTAAAACAGCAATTAAGGCAATTGTCTTTGCCGATTGGCCAGGTTTGGAGAAAAACGAACGCACAACGCCGAAATCTGTCCTATCACGGCAAGCACTTTGTCTGCGTGCTTTTCGCCGCCGACAACCCACATTTCCGATGCCAACACTATTGGGATATAAACCATGAAACCAATCTTCAAAACTGTGGAGAATGTGGGCGGGGCGGATGCGGAATTCGTGATTTTTGAAATCTCGCCCGTACCTGCCAAGTAGGGCGGCCTTCAGGCCGCTCTTGGTCTGATTCCACATAAACAAGAAGGCATAACCATTATGGGCCCGCAATTCTGGCACGAACAGTGGCAACTTAATCATATCGGTTTCCACCAAGCCAAAGTCCATCCCATGTTAAGCGAACATTGGCCGGTTCTTGGCTTGGCGGCAGGCCAGGTATTCGTCCCCTTGTGCGGCAAGAGCTTGGACATGGCATGGTTGCGTAGCCAAGGGCATACCATTTTGGGCGTTGAATTAAGCCCCCTTGCCGTCGCCGATTTTTTCAAGGAACAAGCCTTGGATGTTTCCACCCGTTCGGCGGAGGGTTTCGACTGGTACGAAAATGACGGGTTTCAACTGCTGTGCGGCGACTTTTTCCATCTCGAACCCAGGCATTTGGAAAAGGTCGCAGTGGTCTACGACCGGGCTGCCTTGATCGCCATGCCTCCGCAGCTACAAATCCGTTATGCCGAACATTTATTGCATTTGCTGCCTCATCGTCCGCCCATTTTAATCATCACCTTTGAGTATGTCGAAGAGGAAATGGAAGGGCCGCCATTTTCGGTCAGCGATCAGCGGATTAACGAACTGTTTGGCCATGTGTATTCGATAGGGACGCTCTCGGCAGTCGATGCATTGGAATTGCAGCCAGGCTTAAAAGGCAGGGGGCTGAATTGGCTGGCTGAGAAGATGCATTACCTACATGTCATTGACTGATATCACGGAGCGATCATCTACAAGGCCGGACGGGGTTTGTAATCCCGTCCGCACCGGAGGAAGCCATAACCCCCGAAGCCGAAGGTTTCTGCGTCGCCGCGAGGCGGGGTGGGGAGCAACTGGAGGCGAACCGACAGTCCGTAGGATGACGAACTCGATTCGGCGATGTGACGCGGCGAGCCTGCTGATTCATGGCGAAGCCTGGAAATCACTGCCCTGTTTTGTGCCGGTGCGTGACATCAGTCAAGTAGTTTCCTGGGGAAACAGTCAGAATACCGGTAGGGGGTTGTTTTCACGATTTAAAAGATTGCTAAAGAGCCGTTTATGGCTCATGCTAGTGCAACTCCTGTTCGAAACAGTCGGATCACCACCACCTGTCTTTTCTTGATCCACGGCGAATGCCGGGAGTCGGGCCATTTGGCAATTTCAACTCACACAGGGTTACTTAGGGACTAAACGGCAATGTTGATGTCATCTTTCTTAGGCCGGATTGGGCTGAAGGTGAAGCGGTATTTCCAATGATGCCCGCACTAACCCACTGTCACTACTACTAAGGGGTTCTCATGTCTCTCGTAAAAAATTTCATCGTGCTTTGCCTGATCGGCATTTTCTTGACCGCCTGCGGCGACGGTGGCTTGTTCGGCAATACCCCTGGGCCAAAAAAGCCAACTTGGGCCAACCAATCGTCCGACAAGCTTTTTAACTAGGGCGTTGAGTCAAAAAATGGGTTGGGAAGCGGTAATCACCGTTTCCCGACGCAAAAACTATCATATCACTGCAATAAAGCGAATCTTCCGGGTTAGCCTGTCATTTTTGGAACGGGTTATGAGAATGAATGACAGAACTGACCGGCATAGGGAAGATTATCAAAACACCCTGTCGGATATTCAGTCCCGGTCGGGTTCTGGGCCAAACAGGTGAAACGGAAAAGGCATATGTTCGGTTTTGTAAGACATGAACAAGAGCATCTGCCAAGTCCAGTTGGACATTGCTTCGCCCCAGCGGACGCTTCGCTCCGACACCCTCCCGGTGAAAAGATGGCAAACAAACTGGTACACGGCCAGCACTAGGATCAACTTGCTTACCACCATGTTGATGACGTTTAGCATGACCACGAAAAACATCCGCACAATGGCGTTTGAGGGTATCTGGTTATTGTTGTTCATGTCGATAAAACTCCAAAGTCACAGAAACTTACGCCGCATGGGAATCAACTAGGAATCAACCTTGTTGTAACAGGTTGCGCAAATCAATGGTCGCCGCATTGGCGCGGGCTATATAATTCGCCAAAGTCAACGAGTAGTTGGCGAACAAGCCGAAACCGCCGCCGTTGAGGATGACCGGACTCAAAAAAGGTCCCTGACCATCTTCCAGCTCATGGATTATGGCTTGTAGGGTCACCAGTGCAGTCTTATTGCTAAGAATATCGCGAAAGTCGAACTCCGCTGCCCGCAGAATATGAATCGTCGACCAGCAATAGCCTCGGGCTTCGAAGAAAATGTCGTCGATGTTCCACCAAGAGGTCTTGGTCACTGCCACGCGCCCGTCTTCCTGGTTGATCTGCCGGGCATCGCCTGCGCTGGCACTCAGGCGATTGGATAGGCTGCCCAATCGCTTTTCAAGGATTTCAAGATATTGACGCAGATTGTCGGCGCGGGAATAGAATTGCGATTCGTTGCCTGCTTCGCTACCGGTCGTGTTGCCAGCCGGCCCCTTTTTTCTCAGCCGATCACGGTAGCGCTCCATGGCTTCGATGCCCTTCCAATATTCGGATTCGGAAGAAGGCAACTGCCAGGATTTGTGGTCAAAGTAAAACATTGGCTCCGCCTTGGCCAAGTCGCCGTCCTCCTTGGACTGCGACTGGGCGCGGGCAATGTGGTTGCGCAGGGCCGAAGTGCCGTCGCGCAGGGAAGTCAATACTCCGTACTCCCATTGCGGCATGTTGTCTTCGAGCACGCCCGGGGGGAACATATCATTCGACAGGAAGCCGCCCGGCTTCTCCAATAGAGTCGTGGCAATGTGGATGATCGCGGAAGCATAGGCATAACCCAAGGGCATATCCTTAGGCTTATCCAAACCGGCGTCTTTCATCGCGACCTCTAGCACGTCGAATCGGGGCTCCTCGTCGCCCCAATATTCGGCGATGCCAAATAATAGGAGGCCGATGAGGACAATCGAACCTCCCACCGTCCACAGCGGGCCTTTCTCCCTGAGCTTTTTTGGATTCAGAATATCCAATACACCGGCATTCGGTGGTTTTACTGGGCTTGTTGTTTTCTTTGGCGCTGACATGAGTTGGTTCCTGTGGCGATTGCCCAAATGGGGCAATTATATCTTATTCGTGTTCCGCGTGCAGACGGAAGCAAATTCAATCTTCACGTTTTCTCGCACGCGGGTGGGTTTGGTCGTAAACCGCCACCAGACGCTGGAAGTCAAGGTGCGTGTAAATTTGCGTGGTGGCGATGTTGGCATGGCCGAGCATTTCTTGCACCGCACGCAAGTCTCCGCTCCCCTCCAGCATATGGCTGGCGAAGGAGTGTCGCAGCATGTGCGGATGAACATGGGCGTCCAGCCCCAACTTGACCCGCCAGCGTTCCAAACGCTGCTGGATGGTGCGCGGGGCAATGCGTTTCCCAAGGCGGCTGACAAACAAGGCAGACTCCGCGCCCCCTGCATAAACCTTCCGGTTTTGTAACCAAAGTATGATCGCTTTGCAGGCATTGGAGCCTACCGGGACATACCGGGAACGATTGCCTTTGCCGGAGCGGACAAAGACCGAACCGGCATCCAGATCGACATCGTGGCAATCCAGCCCGGTCAGTTCGCCAAGCCGAAGTCCCGACGAATAAAATAATTCCCACATCGCGACATCGCGAACTTCAAGCGCGTCGTCCTGTTGGGCATCCAGCATTGCGGCCATACGGTCCACATCCAAAGGCTTGGGCAGTTTTTGCGGAGTCTTCGGAGCGCGGATCCCGCGGGCAGGATTCAGATCCAAGTGTCGCTCGCCAATCAGAAAGGCGAAAAATCCGCGAATCGCGGACAATTCCCGTTGCAGGCTGCGGCTTACCATATCGTCGCGGTGGCGGGCAGCGATATGCGCACGGATATGATGCTCGCGCACATCTTCCCAAACATTCAGTTTTAGCTGGTCACAATGGTCGGTCAGCCTTTGCAGGTCACGGCTGTAGGCATCCAGAGTATGCACGGACACCCGTTGCCGCACTTGCAGCATTTCCAAATAGCATTTCAGTTGTCCTTGCGCGCTTGGGTTCATGCTGGGTCCTGTTCGCTTGCATCCAGCAGTGAAACGAAGCGGGCCGCCACTATGTCGCTCATCTGGGACAGGAACAGACTACCCATGCCAGGTTCGAAGCGATCAGGCTCGCGGCTTCCGATTGCGAGTATGCCTTTGAGCCCCGCGTGTTGCAGGGGCACCAGCGCGTAAGATTCGGCCTCGGTGGCATCGGCGCCGAATAGAAACGTCGCTTGTTCGTGGGTAGGTCTTCCACACTCTGGTTTGCCCGCATCCAAAACTCGCTGGAAGTGGGAGAGTTGCGGGCAATCCTCGCTGACGCAGAGATTGCCGACAGGGCAATCGATGATCGGGTGGATCAGCCGCACGGCGACGAAATCGGCTTGAAAACAATCCTGCAGTAGCCAGCGCAAGGCTGCCAGTGCTTCTTCCAATGAAGCCGCATCCAGCATGGCAAGGGTGAGTTGGTGGAAACGACGCAGCAGGGTATCGTTGTCCCGTGCGATTTGCAGAATATCGTCCAATTGAGCCTGCAATTTGCGGTTTTTTTCGCGCAAAAGCTCTATTTGCCGGGTGACCAAGGACACCGCGTCGCCACAGGGGTGTGGCAATTTCAGGGTTTCCAGACAAGCGGCATGGTGCTGGAAAAAATCAGGGTGTCGTAATAACCAGTCCTCAATGTCGGATGCCGGTATTTCCTCGGGGCAGGATGCTTGGGCGTTGTTCAACTTCATAATTCGATCATACCTACAAATACAGTGACGGCCGGTCCGGTCATGAAAACCGCTTCGCCCCGGCCAAGCCAACTAATGGATAATGAACCGCCGGGCAAATTCACTTGCACCGGACTTTTCAGCAAGCCCTGCTCCATCCCCACGACCACCGCACCGCAGGCACCGCTGCCGCATGCCAAGGTTTCGCCGCTGCCGCGTTCGTAAACCCGGAGCCGGATGTGGTGGGGGTCAAGGATTTGCATAAAGCCGACATTCACCCGCTCGGGGAACAAGGCATGGCGTTCTAGAACAGCGCCCAATGACAAGACGGGCGCGTCATCGACATTGTCCACCAACAGCACCGCATGGGGATTGCCCATGGACACCGCCCCGAAACTCCATGATTCACCTTTCACACTGACGGTGTATGAACTTGCCTCTTGATCGGCTTGCAGTGGAATTTGCGCCGGATCGTGCCGTGGTGCGCCCATGTCAACGGTTATATTACCATCTTCATCGCGTCGCAGTAGCAAGCGTCCATTTTTAGTGTCCACCCGCACCTCCCGTTTGTCGCTCAACCCTTGCTCATGGACAAAACGTGCAAAACAGCGTGCGCCATTGCCACACTGTCCCACCTCGCTGCCGTCGGCATTGAAAATCCGGTAACGGAAATCGGCATCCGGGCTGACGGGCGGCTCCACCAACAGCAACTGGTCGCAGCCCACGCCGACATGGCGGTCGGCGATATGGCGGATCTGTCCAGGTGTCAAATCGACCGCTTGCCTGACGGCATCAATGACCACGAAGTCGTTGCCCAAGCCGTGCATTTTGGTGAATTTCAGCATGGTTTGGTTTTTTTTTACGGGGATTGCAAGGATGGGCTTTGCCGGTTGTCCAAGTCGTAAGGATGCGCCCTTGCTCCAAAGTTCATATTCGCTCAGATCAATATCTTCATTCCAATACACGGCATGTCCGCTGTTGTCCACTTGGACGTTCTTGAAGAAAGCCGGATTTTGCAAAGGCGCGAACATTTCTTTGCCCAAAAGCGGGGTTACGTCATACCGCTTGCTCTCCAAGTTATCGAATTCGACTAACAAGGTATGGCTGTCAATCGCCCTGGCTGACTTTATCTTAGGGTAACTCATAGGATGTCATTTCAGCGGGGGAAGCTTGTGAAATTCTTGCGTGCCCCAAATTTCCAGCAACTCGTCTTGGTGCAGCGATGCCCACTCGATCACTAGCTTCTTGGCTCTTTCTGGTAGATCGCCCTCGATCATATCAAGTGTGGCAATGTTAAACACAGCATTGCTTTCTCCATATACCGCATGAAAGTGGGGCGGTGGATGGCCGCCAAAAAACAGCTTGATGATAATTCCATAGAATCTAGAAATTTCAGGCATTGGATTGTTGTTTTTTATATCGTGTTCTCACCCATAAACAAATCCGCCACTGACTCCCGCGCACGCACCAGGTGCGCCTTGTCGCCGTCCACCATTACCTCGGCCGGACGTGGGCGGGAATTGTAATTGGAACTCATGCAGAAGCCGTATGCGCCTGCGGAACGCACCGCCAGCAAATCACCTTGACGGATTGCCAATTCGCGGTCTTTGCCGAGGAAATCCCCGGTCTCGCAGATTGGGCCGACAATATCCCAGATGTTAGCCTCGCCATTGCCGCCCTCATGCACTGGCAGAATCGTTTGCCAGGCATTATAAAGCGCGGGGCGCAGCAAATCGTTCATCGCCGCATCGACGATGGCGAAATTTTTCACATTGTTGGATTTAAGATATTCCACCCGCGTCAGAAGGATGCCGGCGTTGCCGACAATGGCCCGCCCCGGTTCGATCAATATCTCATAGGGCGCATCTTTGAGCCTCGCATTGACGGCTGAAGCCAATTCGTCGGGTTCCGGCGGCTGCTCGTCGCGGTAACGAATTCCCAGCCCGCCGCCCAAATCCAGATGATGCAGATGGATGCCGCGTTGATGCAATGCCTCCGCCAGTTCCAACACCCGATCCAAGGCATCCAAGAACGGCCCGGTGCTGGTGAGTTGCGACCCGATGTGGCAATCGACGCCAACCACCTCCAGATGGGGCAGGGCGGAGGCACGTTCGTATTCAGACAAGGCCAGCCCGATGTCGATGCCGAATTTGTTTTCCTTCAGCCCGGTGGAGATGTAAGGATGGGTCTTGGCATCCACATCCGGGTTGACACGCAGGGAGACTGGGGCCTTCAACGCCATTTCGCCGGCAATCCGGTTCAGCCGATCCAATTCCCCCGGCACTTCAACATTAAAGCAGCGAATGCCGATTTCCAGCGCCCGCCGCATTTCGTCTTCACGCTTGCCCACGCCGGAAAACACAATCTTCCCCGCTGCCCCGCCCGCCGCCAACACGCGCTCCAACTCGCCTATTGACACAATGTCAAAGCCTGAACCCAGGCGGGCCAGCACATTCAGCACGGCGAGGTTGGAATTGGCCTTGACCGCATAGCAAACCAAATGAGGCCGGCCCGACAAGGAACGGTCAAAGGCGTGCCAGTGCCGCTCCAATGTGGCACGCGAATAAACATAACAAGGCGTTCCGAAACGCTCGGCGACATGCTCCAAGGGTACGGATTCGGCGCACAGTTCGCCTTCGTGATAATTGAAATAATCCATTGGGCCTTAGGTCTTATTGGGCGGGAGGTTGAGCTTGGTTGGACGGGCTTTGACCTGCCGGTTTGGGCGATGGCGCGGCAGCATTTTGGGAACCTGCTTGGTTAGTTTGCTGTAGATTTTTCATCGAAACTGATTTCGGTTTGTTCGTGGCTTCGGGTGTGGGTTTCTGGCCTTCTTCAGGTTCGGGGGGGGGAAGGTACAAAGGGCCTTTCAGACCACAGCCGGCGAGGAGAAGCAAGGCGGTAAACCAAGCAAAGAAACGGAGGGTAAAATTCATGGGGTTGTTGCTGATGCTCATTTTTCAGTGGAGTGTCGGGAAATCGGAACGGTTCCGCCTTTAATGTAGAATAATGTTTATTCTAAAGCAAAGTAGGGTCTAATTTATAGGGCTTCTGCTTCTTACGGTGACAATCCCATCCAAACTAGATGCACAAAGACCGCTTGCACGCCAAAGAATTCCAATCCACCGTCCTTGCCTGGTTTGACCGGGAAGGGCGAAAAAACTTGCCGTGGCAGACCGAGCCAACGCCTTACCGGGTCTGGGTGTCGGAGATCATGCTCCAGCAAACCCAAGTTGCCACGGTCATCCCTTATTTTCTTCGATTCATGAATCGCTTTCCCGATCTGCAATCCCTTGCCGAGGCAGAGGAGGACGAAGTGTTGGGCCATTGGGCGGGGTTGGGCTATTATGCGCGTGCCCGCAATTTGCGCAAGGCCGCGCAGATCGTGCTAAAGGATTTCCAAGGCGAACTGCCCGCCGATGTCGATGCGCTGGCCGGGCTTCCCGGCATAGGCGATTCCACCGCCGGGGCGATTGTGAGTTTGTCCTTTGGCTTGCGCGGCCCCATCTTGGATGGCAACGTCAAGCGGGTCCTAAGCCGCCATGCCGCCATCAAAGGCTGGCCGGGGGAGGCCGAGACGGTTCGCGAACTCTGGCGCATCAGCGAAAGCCTAACCCCCTTCGAACGGGTTGCCGACTACACCCAGGCGATGATGGACTTGGGCGCAACCCTCTGCACCCGCAGCAATCCGGGTTGCGACCGCTGCCCGTTGCAAGCGGGTTGCCTTGCGTATAGGCTGGACCTTACTGCGGCACTCCCCTCGCCCCGGCCCAAAAAAGACATGCCAGTGAGACATTGTCTGATGTTGGTCCTGCACGATGGGGAAGGGCGCTTTTATGTGGAAAAGCGTCCGCCTGCCGGAATCTGGGGCGGTCTATGGAGTTTTCCCCAATTTGACAGCCGCGATGAATTGCTTGGTTGGTGTCAATTGCGTAATATCACCGCCGGGCTTGAGTCATTGCCCGAACGGCGGCATACTTTCAGCCATTATCACCTGTACTATACACCCTTGGTAGGGCGGGTTGACCCGCCTTCCGGCATCGCGGAGTCAACTGTTGGCTGGATCAAACCTAAGGATGCCAGCCCCTTTCCGACCCCAGTGCGGCGCTTGATGTTGGAATTTGACGCTACCAGCTTAAGGGGGACAGGTTAAGCCGTAAGTTGGTGGCCGAACTTGGCATCCCCGATTCCCTAACGATTTTATAAAACCATTCCACCAACCATCGACGAGGAACAAACAGCCATGGGCATAACGGTAAACTGCGTAAAACTGGGCATGCCAGCGGAAGGACTGGACAAACCGCCCTTTCCGGGGGAACAGGGGCGGCGCATTTTCGAGAACATTTCGGCCCAGGCTTGGGAAGAGTGGCTCAAATTGCAAACCATGTTGATCAACGAATATAAGCTGGCCCCGTTTCAGGCCAAAGACAGGCAATACCTCGCTGCCGAGCGGGAGAAATTCCTTTTTGGCGCTGGCGCGTCAGCGCCGGAAGGCTATGTGCCGTCAAAGGTCTGACTACTGGAATCAAGAGGATCAGATGCGTATATTTACAATTTTCGCTGGATGCCTGATGTTGGGCTTGCCCACTTTGGGCTGCGCAGAAACGGCAACACAACCCCAACACTTGGATCTTACCCATCACTGGGCCGGTTATGTCTCGCTGGTGGCGATGGTAGTAGCCTACATAGCCGCGATGTTGGAGGAGGAGACTTTTTTGAGGAAATCCAAGCCGATGCTCCTTGGCGCATCTTTGGTCTGGTTCTTCATTACCCTCTTTTACCGGCAACACAGCGATTTCCATTTGGCCGTCAAGGCATTCGATGAGAACCTGTTGGCGTTCATCGAACTGATGCTGTTCATCATGGTGTCGATGACTTACCTAAACGCGATGGAAGACATGCGTGTCTTCGAATTGCTCAAGAACCGGTTGGTGGCCGCCCGCTTTGGCTATCGCAAGCTGTTTTGGATCACTGGTTTTTTGGTGTTCGCGCTGTCCAGCTTGGTCAATGGACTAACGACAGGTTTGTTGATGGGTGCGGTCGTAATGGCGGTCGGCAAAGACAATTCCCGTTTCGTTTCACTGGCCTGCATCAACATCGTCGTGGCCGCGAATGCGGGTGGCACTTTTTGCCCGCTGGGAGGCATCTCGACGCTGTTTGTCTGGCAAGCGGGAATGGTGGGTTTCGGCCAGTTCTTTAATTTGTTCATACCCTGCTTGGTTAATTTCCTCGTACCCGCATGCATCATGAGCTTCGCCGTCCCCAATGCTTGCCCGCTGGTCAAGGCCGGGCAGGTGACTCTGCAACGGGGTGCTGTCGGTGTCATAGCGCTGTTTGGCGTGACCATCTCCCTGGCCGTGGCTTTCAATATGTTTCTCGGCCTGCCACCCGCCGCCGGGATGATGGTCGGGCTGACCTTGTTGCAATTCCAAAGTTTTTACTTGCAAAAGACGGAACCGCAGAATAACCCAATCACTCCCCAAATTTTGATTGATGTTGATGATCCGGAGATGGGGCCTGCTGCGGTGGAGAACTATTCCTACGATATTTTTGAAAAAATTGGACGCTTGGATTGGGATACCTTGTTGTTCTTTTATGGCGCGATGATGGGTATAGGCGGGCTTGGTTTCATCGGATATTTGGATGCAGTCTCCCAGTGGTTGTATGGCCAGCACGACCCTTCCGTGGCGAATGTGTTGATTGGCCTGTCCTCCGCTTTTGTGGATAATGGCACCCTGATGTTTGCCGTTTTAAACATGCACCCTGATATTCCGCAGGGTCAATGGCTGTTGTTGACGTTGACATTGGGGGTGGGTGGAAGCCTGCTTGCCATCGGCTCGGCACCCGGCATCGGTTTACTTGGGATTACCAATGGCCGTTATTCTTTCATGGCCCATCTGAAATGGTTCCCGGTGATATTGTTGGGCTATTTTGCTTCCATCGGCACCCATATCTTGGTGAATTCCCGTTTCTTTTGATGCAACGCCATTTCCGAACTGATCCCGTCACAATGATTATCCAATCGAAACTTAAAATGATCGACTTCTTGACCATTATCTTGATCTTGTCCGTTCCATGGATATAGTACTGATTGTTGCGTTAATCATCATGAATGGCATTTTCGCCATGTCGGAAATCGCGCTGATTTCTTCACGCAAGACGCGTTTGCAGCACTGGGCCGATGAAGGCCGGACGGGCGCGGCGCGGGCTTTGAAAATGGCGAATGACCCGTCCCATTTCCTGTCCACGGTGCAAGTCGGCATCACCCTCATCGGTGTGTTGAACGGGGCGATAGGCGAATCGGCGATTGCCGGCAAATTGGAGGCTTATTTTGCCCGGATACCCGAGCTGGCACCCTACAGCAGGAGTCTGTCCGTCGCGCTGATGGTATTGATCGTCACCTATTTTTCCCTGATTGTCGGCGAATTGGTGCCCAAGCGCCTGGCCATGCGCAACCCGGAACCCATCGCATCGTTCTTCGCCGGGCCGATGCGGGTTTTGTCCATCATTGCCTTTCCGCTGGTCAAGCTGCTGAGTGTCTCCACCGAAATCGTGCTGAAGCTATTTGGCCGCAAAAAGGGTAAGGAGCCTTCAATCACCGAGGAGGAAATCCAAGTCCTCATGGAACAAGGCACCGAGGAGGGCATTTTCGAGCGCTCCGAACACGAGCTGGTTTCCAATATATTCAGTCTGGATGACAAGGTAATCGCCTCCATCATGACACCGCGCAAAGATATTTTCATGTTGGATTTGGACGATCCCTTCGAGCTGAACCGGGATAAGCTGATGCGTAGCCATTATTCCCGGTTTCCGCTGTGCCGGGGGGGCTTCGAGCAAATCTTAGGCGTGGTCAGGGCCAAGGACATCCTCAACAGCCAATTTCGCGGCGAACCCATCGACTTGCCCAGCCTGGCCAAGCCACCGTTGTATGTGTTGTCCAATATTTCCTTGATGCACTGCCTGGAGGAATGCAAGAAAACCCGGATGCATTTTGCGCTGGTCGTGGACGAGTACGGCGAGGTCGAGGGTTTGGTGACGCTTAACGATGTCATGGAAGCCATTGTCGGCGATATTGCCTCGGCGGATTTGGTCGAAGAACCGCTGATGGTGCAGCGTGAGGATGGCTCATGGCTGATTGACGGCATGTTGCCCATTGACAAGTTTATCGACTTGTTTGAGGTCGATGGCTTGCTCAACGAGGCCAAAGGCAATTTCCATACCGTGGGCGGCTTCGTCATGATGCAAATCGGGCGCGTGCCCGCCGCCGCCGATTGGTTTGAATGGCAGGGCTTGCGCATCGAAGTGGTGGACATGGACAAGAACCGGGTGGATAAGCTGTTGGTTTCCAAGGTGGAGTAGGCCGGGATAAACCTCACGCAAAGCTTTGCCCTTGACGTTGCGTCGTTGCGCCGTTGCGTGAGACAAAAAATGTATGGCCGGGCAGTATGGCGGGAAAGCAAAAAGAAGGTCTCACGCAACGACGCAACGGCGCAACGAAAAAAAAATCTAAACGGCAAGGGTATTGAAATTATCCCGCCAGCCGAAAAAATGTCGTTATTTCATCGTTCCCACGCTCCGGCGCTCGCCGTTGTACACAAGTGTTAGAAGCCCGTCATTCCGGTAAATATTGTAGGGGCGGGTTCCAAACCCGCCCTTGTTACGTTCTAGGTTATCGGGCGGGTTTGGAACCCGCCCCTACGAGTGACCACTACCCGTTCCCAAGCTCCAGTAGCTGTCGGGCAACGTTGTTGCCCGAGAGCCGGAATGTCGGGCGCAACGCAAAGATACGCACCCGACCTACTTGGCTGGGAACCATAATAGGGCAAATAAGTTGACAGATTGCGGGGGGGGGGGTAAATTATCCACGCCTATGGCGATGAAGCTAAAACCACACCGCTGCGGGCTTACTCAACCCGATCAGCGACGCATAAGGCCATACATATCTGATGCATTTCCGACCTGGGCCAGGCTGTCGGGCTTTTCAATTCATTTAGAGATGACACCATGTCCAAAAAACTACAAAAACCTTGGCTTTTCCTGGCCGGCTCGCTGGCTTTTTCCTTAACCGCCCTGCCTACCCAGGCAAGCCCCATCCAATACGCCTTCAATACCACCGTTATTACCGGTTCAAGCATTTCCGGCGTGTCAGTTGGCAATGCAGCAAAGATAACCGTGACCTTGGACAACGGCGGCAGCGGCCTGATTTCGCAAACCTGGACCACGGCGACCGATTTGAAGTCGGTGATTTTCGATTTCAACAACGGCGGGCTGTTGACCACCTTCTTCACACCTTGGGGGGGAGGTCTTACTGCTTCGGCTGGAAATTTCGCCACCAATGCCAGCGGGGTGTTGACCTCGGTGATGACTTTCTGGTATGACAACTCTATTGGCACTGATTACACCACCAATGGCACAACAAATCCTACTCTATGGCTCTTTAATAGCTTTAATGGTGTTTATTATGATACCTCCGGCAACAGCATATATGTCAACAACGTGGCATCAATGCAAACACCCTCCTCTTGGACGCTGGTGCAGCAAAACAACGTCCCCGCCCCCGGCACCTTGTGGCTGATGCTGCCGGGTTTGGCGGCCCTGCGTAAATTTGGCAAACGCCAAAAGGCTTAATTCGATTTTCAAATCAATCGTGAAATGTCGTAGGGGCGGGTTCCAAACCCGCCCTTGTTACATTCTAGGTTATCGGGCGGGTTTGGACGCCCCTACGGGTGTCCTTTACCCGTTCCCAAGCTCCAGTTTTCATCGTTATACACAAGTCCCGCCGAGATAAAAATGTCGAGCTATTGCAACCCGGAGGGTTGCTAGCCAAAAGCCTAAGGTGACTTCGAATAATGAATATACCAAAAGCATTGTCCACGAAAAACACGAAAGGCACGAACAAGACATGCCTTTGTTCGTGTTTTTCGTGCATTTCGTGGACTGTATTTTTTGCCAATGGATCAGATTCTTGATGGGATGTTCTTTCTCAGGAATCACCTAAGGGTTGAGCGAAGCGACACCCCCGGATAATTCGGAAAAAAGACCCACGACCCCGGAGGGGTCGCAGCAATCGGCCCATGAACCTAGGTGCTCTTCCAAAAACGCTACAAATGCTAGGTTCAGACTGGTGGTATCCTAAGGCCGCGCCGAAAAGACTGCGACCCCTCCGGGGTCGATGTTTTAT